>NZ_JAGKJL010000049.1:0-65803 GCF_020329495.1 Bradyrhizobium australafricanum
GACCGGGTCTACCGCGGAAATCAACTCCTCGACGCGCTCTCAGACTGCGGTCCATGGACTGTCGAGATCGTCGAGCGGCCTCAAGGCGTCAAAGGCTTCCAGCTTCTGCCGAGGCGGTGGGTGGTTGAACGCACATTCGCTTGGTTCGGCAGATGCCGCCGCCTCGCCAAGGACTTCGAGGCGACGGTGGCAACCGAAGCTGCCTGGCTGCTGATTGCACACATCAGGCTCCTGACCCGCAGACTCGCGGCTGCAGCTAAGGTTGGGTGATTTATGAGTCAGACTCTGAGGAGGCCGCAAAGCGGCCGTCTCGAAGGGCGGCGGCCATTACGGCGTCTTCTTCGCCAGCTGGCAGGTCGCATCAATCGACTTGACCAACCGCCAACCTGTCAGTGATGTGTCCGAACAGGTGTCAGCCATGTCCCCGGACTAAACACTTGAGCGGGGCATCCAGTACGCCGCGGCTTGTCCGTTGAGCTCGGGCGCCTCTGGAATACTGGGTCGCCCGGTCGAGCCGGGCGACGACACTGTTGTGGGTGGCGAGCGCCGCCTCACTTCGCCTTCAGGGAGTCGCCGACCTCGAGCAGTACGAACTCGTCGTCATCGGCCTTGTTCGGGTCGCGGCTCGAGGAGAACGGCAGGTTGTTGTCGTTGCCGACGATGATGTGGGTCTCGTCGACCCGGTCGACATTCTCGATGGTGAAGAACGGGAAGGTGTAGATGCCGTCGTTGAGCGGCTTGCGCGCCTTCTTGTTGGGATCGCGGATCTTCATCAGGTCGATGTAGGCGATCTTGCGCACGGGCTTGCCGACATTGGCATCGGACAGCTCGATCTTGTAGACGCGCTTGAACTTGGCGAGGTCAGGAAAACAGTTCTCGCCGCGCTGGCCTTGCGGGCAGGCCTTGTCGGCGGTGCCTTCGCCATTGTCGCGCTCGATCACGAGGCCCTGGGCCGGATCGATCATGTTGAAGTCGCCGATCGCATTGCCGTTCTGCTCGAACACATACTGCCAGTAGCGCCCGGTGAACTTCTCCGCCGCGACGTCGAATTCCAGGATGCGCGAGGCTTCCTTGCCGTCGACCTTCTCCCAATCCTTCTTGTCGGCATCCCACAGCGGTCCTTCGAGCAGGCCGTAGAGGAACTTGCCGTCCTTGGAGGACGCAAAGCCTTCATAGCCCTTGGAGCGGCGCAGGTTGACATTGGTGTAGCTGGCGCCGGGCGCGCCGGGCGACTGCACCGCCCAATGATCCGGCGAACGCACCGGCTTGCCGTCGGCGACGGTCTCGAACACGGCGAGGATCTTGCCGGTCTTGTCGGCCTTGAGGATGTAGGGCCCGAACTCGTCGCCGATCCAGAAAATGTCGTTGATGATCTGGAAGCCCTCGGTGTCGAAATCGGCGCCGGTCAAATAGCGCTTGGCGGTGTCCTCATGCACGATGCGGAACGGCACCTTCTTGTCGGGATCGTGCAGGAACACGGTCTCCTGACGCTCGATCTTGCCGCTCGCCCAATCGATCTTGTGCCGGTTCAGGTACAGCATCGAGTCCGCCGAGTTGTAGCGCGAGCCCATGCCGTTGTCGGTGATCACCCAGAACGAGCCGTCGGGCATCACCTTGATGCCGGAATGGCCCTGCAGCGGCTGACCCTTGAACGGCAGCGACACGCCGGTCGGCCGCTCATAGGATTTACCCATCACGGTGCCGATGCCGTCAACGCGCTTGCCGGTGGTGTATTTGCCCGAGATCTTCAGATCATCAGGGGCGTCGGCGGGCGCGTCGATGAAGCTCTCGGCCGGCATCACGGCATGTCCCGCCAGCGTCGCCGGGAATTCGCCTTCACCCTGCGCGAACGCCGATGTGGCGAGCAGGATCGAGGCGACGGAGCAGAGCAGGGACAGGCGCATGGTTGATCTCCCAAAGGATAAACGATGCGGTGTTCTCCGAGCCGCCTGTTACAGCCGCCTGACAGTTTTGTGAACCGCGGATGTTGCGGCGGGATAAGGCTTGCGGCGTTACGTCGCCTTGCCCGCCGGCTGCATCGTCTGCGGCAGCAGGAACGGCACGCCACCTCCGGTATAGGCGATCGCAGCGTCGATCTCGAAGATCTCACGCAGCGTCTCGGCCTTCATTGCCGCCGTCCGGTCGCCGTCGACGGCAATGCGTCCCCGATGCAGCAGCAGGACGCGGTCGGCGAACCGCATCGCGAGGTTGAGGTCGTGCAGGATCGCGATCACGGCGGTGCCGCGCGCGGCGCGCCGCCGCGCCGTTTCGACCAGATCGATCTGATGCCGCAGATCGAGGCTCGAGGTTGGCTCGTCCAGCAGCAACAGTCCCGGTCCATGCAGCGCTTCGCCGCAGGCGAGCTGCACCAGCACGCGGGCGAAATGCGCCCGCTGCTGCTCGCCGCCCGACAGCGTCGGCAATTGCCTGAAACGGAAACGCGCGAGCCCGACCTCGTCGAGCGCCGCCTCGACCAGCGCCCGCGCCACGGCACGCGGGCTTTCGCCGGCGCCCATGCTGACGATTTCCTCGACGGTGAACGGGAAGGTGACGCTGACGTGCTGCGACAGCATCGCGCGGTGCTGCGCCAGCGCGCGTGGTCCGTAAGTTTGCAGGTCGCGCTGCCTCAGCCTGATCGCCCCGCGCGACGGACGCAGGTCGCCCGACAGCATCCGCAGCAGGGTCGATTTGCCGGCGCCGTTGGGACCGACGATCGCGACCATCTCGCCGGCACCGATCTGCAGCGACACCGCATCGACCAGCGTCGCGCCGCCGACCGTCATCGATACCGACTGTGCTTCGAGCAGGGCCGTCATAGCGACACCAGCCCGCGCTGCCGCAGCAGCATGGCGAGGAAGAACGGCGCGCCGATCGCTGCCGTCAGGATGCCGATCGGCATTTCCGCGGGTGCCACGATGGTGCGCGCCACGGTGTCGGCGCCGACCAGGAGGATGGCGCCGAGCAGCGCGGAGGCCGGCAGCAGCAGCCGATGCGCGGGCCCGATCACCAGCCGCAACAGATGCGGCACCACGATGCCGACGAAACCGACCACGCCGCAGACCGAGACCGCGACCCCGGTCATCGCCGACACCAGCACGATCGAAATCCGCTTCAGCCGTTCGACGTCGACGCCGCTGTGGAACGCCTCCGCCTCGCCGAGCACCAGCACGTCGAGCCCGCGCGCGATCGAGAGGCAGGCGACCAGCGCGACCGCTAGCACCGGCGCCAGCGCCGTGAGCTTGCTCCAGGTCGCACCGCTGAGCGAGCCGAGCAGCCAGAAGGTGATGTCGCGAAGCTGGCGATCGTCGGCGACGAACACCAGAAGGCCGATGCCGGCATTGGCGATCGCGGCGATCGCAAGCCCGGCCAGCAGGAAGATCGCAATCGATGTCCGGCCGCCGCGGCTGGCGATGCCGTAAAGCACGATGGTCGTGATCAGCGAGCCGGCAAAGGCCGCGATCGGCAGCAGCTGGTGTTGCAGGAAGCGCAGGCTTTCGCCGAGATGGCTGTCGGTGAACACGATCGCCGCCGCCGCGGCAAACGCGCCGCCGGAGGAGACGCCGACCAGCGCGGGGTCGGCGAGGGGATTGCGGAACAGGCCCTGCATGATCGAGCCTGATAAGGCAAGGAGTCCGCCGACCATCGCCGCCGCTGCGATCCGCGGGATGCGGATCGACCACACCACGAGCTGGTCGCGTGCGAGCAGCGGGTTGGCGACACGATCAGCCCATAGCCCGAGCGCTGCCGGAAGCCGCGCCATTGGAATGCCGGCGGCCCCGACCGTCAGGGCGACCAGGGCGGTGCCTGCGAGCGCCGCAAGCAGGCAGAGCAGGGTGAGTGTCGCGGCCGGCCGCAGCGACATGCCGGCGCGCCGTTGTTTCGCACGCCGGCGGCGTTCGGCCAGCACGCTCATTGCCGGCAATTCGCGGTCAGCGCTGCCGGCCTGAAGTTATCGGCCTCCGGCGCCAGCGCCGGATAGAGCTTGACCGAGAGGTCGCGTGCCGCGGCCGCGGTCCGCGGCCCGAAGCCGAGCAGATAAAGGCCTTCCATCGAGATGAAGGCCTTGTTGGCCGCGACCGGCGTCAGCGCGAAGGCCGGATGCGCGAACACGGCCTCCAACGTCAGCGAGTCCTTGCCGCGATCGATCGACAGCACGACATCCGGTTTCGCCGCCACGATGGCCTCGTCATTGACCGGCTTGTAGCCGTCGTAACCGTCGATGGCGTTGACGCCGCCGGCAAGCCGGATGATCTCGTCGGCCGCGGTCTTGTGGCCCGCCGCCATCGCCCGGCCATTCAACAGCGACATCACGAACATCACGCGCACCGGCTTGGTCACCCGAGCACGCAGCGCGCGCAGTTGCGCGAGATCGCTCTCCACCGCCGTGGTCAGGCAGGCGGCGCGCGGATCGGCGCCCATGGCGTGGCCCACCAGTCTGATCTTCTCGACCAGCCCAGCCTCCGAGAACGTCTCCGGCACCAGCACCAGCGGCAACTTGGCCGCCTCGAGCACGTCCATGGTCTCCTTCGGTCCTGAGCCCTGCACCGCGAGCACCAGCGACGGGTGCAGGCCGAGCACGCCCTCCGGCGACAGCTGGCGCATGTAGCCGACGTCGGGCTTCTCGCGCAGCGCAGCCGGCGGGTAGAGGCTGGTCGCATCGACGCCGGCGATGCGGTCCTCGAAGCCGAGGGCATAGAGGATCTCGGTGATCGCGCCGCCGATCGAGACGATGCGCGACGGATTGTCGATCACGACGTCGCGGTCGCGCGCGTCATGCACGGTGATGCCCTCGGCCGTCACGGCTTCGATCGGCAGCAGGCAGGAGAAGGCGAGCAAAGCGAGCGTGCGACAAATTGTCATCGGGGCCGTCACTTGGTGAGGATCAGCTTGTTCTGCGAGGTCAGCCGCAACCGGTAATGTTCTTCGCCGTGCATGATGATGATCTCGCGCTCCGCAGCGAACAGGTCGCGACTGTCGAGACGATTACCGCGCATGATCAGCGTTTTGGCCGCTGCGGATGCAGGGTCGGTCTGCTTTCCGGCTGCGCCGATATTGTCTCCGGAAGCTGCGGACATGTGACGGTGCTGCGCCTGCGAAAATTTTCAAATGGTGTTTGCTTGTATAAGCGGGCGAAGGCGCATTCCAACGGCCGCACTTTACAATCGATATAAACAGCGCCGCCGCATTCTTGACCGTTTTGTTGCCGGCTCGTAACCAATCATCACGCGATGCAGGCGGGTGGCTTGCATCGCGACGTAGCCAGCAAGCCGCTCGTCGGAGCGCACGCCAGCCAAACCAGAAAAGCGATGATCAGGCTGGGGCTAGAATGGCTGACGGGGCTAGGGTTTCGCGCGCCCTGATTTTGGGCGCGTCGGTATTTTCATTTGTGGCAGCACTGCCGGAACGCGGCTTCGCGCAGACCGCCGATCCGTCGGCCGCGCGTCCTTCGACCGAGCGGCTGAAGCAGGCCAAGCGGAAGCCGAAGCCGGCGGCCGAAGCTCAGGCGCCGGCGGCGATGAACGCGCGGGCGCAGATCGGCGCGGTGCCGGTGCAATCGCTCGACACCATCACGGCGGTGGCCTCCAAGACCGAGGAGCGCGCGATCGATGCGCTGGCGCCGGTCAGCTCCGTCACCCTCGAGAAGATCCAGGGCCTGCAGCCGAACCGGCTCTCGGACATATTCTACAACGTGCCCGGTGTCTCGGTTCATGAGCGCGGCGACGATCCGGCGACCGTCATCAATATCCGCGGCTTGCAGGATTTCGGCCGTGTCGCTGTTGTCGTCGACGGCGCGCGGCAGAACTATCAGCGCACCGGCCACAACGCCAACGGCTCGTTCTTCCTCGATCCCGAACTGATCGGCGGCGTCGACGTGGTGCGCGGCCCGACCGCGAACATCTATGGCTCCGGCGCGATCGGCGGCGTGGTCTCGTTCCGCACCAAGGATATCGACGACGTGGTGCGTCCCGGCGAGCGCTGGGGTGTCGACATGTCGGGCTCCTACGGCACCAACACGGACCGCGGCATGGGCTCGGTGTTCGGCGGCGTACGCGTCGATCCGAATGTCGATGTGTTCGGCGGCGCGGTCTATCGCACCCAGAGCAATTACAAGGACGGCGCGGGCACCGAGATCGGCAACACCGGCAACGATATCGCGGCCGGCCTGATGAAGGTGACGTTCCGCCCCGCCGAAGGCCACGAATTCAAGATCGGCGGCATCTTCCAGGACTATCAGTACAATATCGGTCAGCCGAACCGCGGCCCGACCACGACGGCGGCGCCGCTCGCCGCCATCGCGGGCTCCTCGGTCTACGCCTCCGACGCGAAGAACTACACGGGCACCTTGAGCTGGCGATATTCCAAGCCCGACGACATGCTGTTCGACTGGAACATCTCGGTCTACGGCAACCGCACCGACAACGACCAGGTCAAGACCTACAATAACCGCATCACCACGGGCGGCGGGGTCTGCACGCTCGCCAATCCCGGCAACAACATCTCCGGCTGCGTCGGCGACAAGCGCGGCTATTTGCTGGATACGGTTGGTGTCGACGTCAACAACACCTCGCGCTTCAATTTCGGCGACTGGCGCAACGCCGTGACCTACGGCTTCGACGCCTTCCGCGACGATGTCGAGACGTTCGATTCGCGCGGCAATTCCAACATCACGACGCCAGGCGGACAGCGCACGGTGTCCGGCGGCTTCGTGCAGCTGAAGCAGAACTATTCGACCTGGCTCGAGCTGATCAGCGCGGTCCGCTACGATCACTACGAGCTCAATTCGATCAACACCACGACCAGCGGCGACCGGCTATCGCCGAAGATCACGCTCGGCGTCACGCCGGTTGCCGGCTTCACGCCCTATGTCAGCTATGCCGAAGGCTATCGCGCGCCGTCCATCACCGAGACGCTGATCGCGGGCGGCCACGCCACCGGCGGCGGGCCGGCGCTGTTCAACTGCCCCGACGGCACCAGCGGCCTGTTCTGCTTCCTGCCCAATGCAGCGCTGCGGCCGGAGGTCGGCAAGAACAAGGAAGCCGGCATCAACCTGAAATATGACGGCATCTTCACCGCGAACGACTCGTTCCGCGGCAAGGTCAACGTGTTCCGCAACGACGTTGACGGCTATATCGACCTTGTCGCCTCGGCGCCGACCCTGACGCCGTTCGGGCGGTTCAGCCAGTTCTACCAGTACCAGAACATCGCCCACGCCCGCATCGAGGGCTTCGAGCTCGAGACGATGTATGACGCAGGCGACTGGTTCGTCGGCGTCGCCGGCCATCTGATGCGCGGCCGGAACACCCAGACCAATGTCGGGCTCGCCACCATCACGCCGCGCAAGGTGACGACGACGGGCGGCGTGCGCCTGCTCGACCGTTCGCTGATCATTGCTGCGCAATGGTCCTCGTTCGGCGCCAACAACGACCTGCCGGCGGGCTATCTGCCCTCGACCGGCTACGAGCTCGTCAACCTCTATCTGACCTGGAACGCCACTAAGGACATCACCTTCACGGCGTCGGTCGACAACCTCTTGAACCAGTACTACCGGCCTTATGCGATCCCGGGCTCCTCGACCGACGGCACGACGCAGAACGACGTGCTGTTCTCGAGCCCCGGTCCGGGCACCGTCTACAAGGCCGGACTCAGGATTCACCTAGGTGGAGCGTAACGCGAGACGCCGATCATTCCATCCAGGTTGCTCCGGCCGCGCTGGTGCCCCCAGCGCGGCCTTGGCGTATTCCTTGGCGCGTTCATGTTATTAACGAGATCAACCGGCAGGATCCAGGCATCTGCCGTCAAACAGGAGAGAGTTTTCATGTTCATCGCAATGAACCGGTTCCAGGTGATCAAGGGCAAGGAGCAGGCGTTCGAAACGGTCTGGAAGACGCGCGAATCCTATCTCGGCGATCTGCCTGGATTCATCGAGTTTCATCTGGTGAAGGGCCCCGAGGCCGAGGATCACACGCTCTATGCGACCCATACCGTCTGGGCCAGCAAGGCGGCGTTCGAGGACTGGACGAAATCCGATGCGTTCCGCCGCGCCCATTCGCGCGCCGGCAACGAGACCGGCGGCAGCCTCTATCTCGGCCATCCCAAATTCGAGGGCTTTGAGGTGCTGATCACCGAGCGCGCGAAGAGCCCGGCGTGACGGAGGCGGCGGTGCAGAACGCGGAGCTTGCGGGATTGAAGGCCCATATGGCCGACAATCCCGGCGCTGTGATCGAGGACGTCGCGCGTGAGCGCAAGGTGACGCCGCGCGCGGTGCTCGAGGCGCTCCCCGAGAGCATGGTGCGGATCGGCGCCGGTGAATTTGCCGCCGCGATGCAGGACATCGCGGAGTGGGGCGAGGTGACGCTGATCGTGCACACCGATGACGCGATCTTCGAGTTCACCGGCGCCATTCCGAACGGCGAGGTTGGCCGCGGCTATTTCAACCTGATGCAACCGAAGGGGCTGCATGGCCACCTGAGGCACGAGCGCTGCGCGGCGATCGCCTTCGTCGAGCGGCCCTTCATGGGCAAGGTGTCGGCGTTCATCGCCTTCATCAATCGCGACGGCGGCATCATGTTCAAGGTGTTCGTCGGCCGCGACGAGACGCGCGCGCTGCGCGGCGACCAGCTGGCGCGCTTTCACGCGCTGGCGGACCGCGTCGCGCCGCAGGCGGGCTGACACCAACGAAGGACGGGAGGCGATCATGTCGCAGCGTTGGCTTGGGCGAAGCATCTGGATGGCGGCGTCGGCCGGGCTCGGCATGCTGCCGGGCGCGAGCCTTGCCGCATCCGACGCCGCACTGCTGCCGCGCAACCTCTCGCCCTGGGGCATGTTCGAAAGCGCCGACATCGTCGTGAAGGCGGTGATGGTTGGGCTCGCCTTCGCCTCGCTCGTCACCTGGACGGTCTGGCTCGCCAAGACCGTCGAGATCCGCCGCAAGACAGCGCTCGCCCGGCAGCGGATCGGCCTCCTTGAGCGTGACACCCAGCTTGCCGAAGTCGAGCAGGCGAGCCGCGACGGCAACGATGCGGTAGCGCAGATCGTGCAATCGGCCTCGCGCGAGGCTGCGCTGTCCGGCGGGATGTTCGACGACGGCTTCAAGGAGCGCATCGCGCTGCGGCTCGAACGGGTCGAGGCGGCGATGTCGCGGCAGATCGCGCGCGGCACCGGTGTGCTGGCGACGATCGGCGCCACCGCGCCGTTCGTCGGCCTGTTCGGCACGGTGTGGGGCATCATGAATGCCTTCATCGGCATCTCCGAGGCCCACACCACCAATCTCGCGGTGGTCGCGCCCGGCATCGCCGAGGCGCTGCTTGCGACCGCGCTCGGCCTGGTCGCCGCGATCCCGGCGGTCGTGATCTACAATCACCTGACCCGTTCGATCGCGTCCTACCGCGCATTGCTCGGCGACGCCTCCGCCATGGTGATGCTGCTGGTCAGCCGCGAGGGCGATCGCAGCCTGTTCCGGCTGGCACGCGCTGCGGAGTAGGCGATGGGCGCGAAGCTTGGCACTGGCGGCGCATTCGGCGGCCGGCGTCGCGGCGACGACGATCTGGTCGAGGCGCACGAGATCAACGTTACGCCGTTCATCGACGTGATGCTGGTGCTGCTCATCATCTTCATGGTCGCGGCGCCGCTCGCGACCGTCGATCTCGGCGTCGATCTGCCGGCCTCGACCGCCGAGCCGCAGCCGAGGCCGGACAAGCCGGTGTTCGTCACCGTGAAGCCCGATCTCTCCGTCGCGGTCGGCGAGGACGTGATCGCGCGCGAGACGCTGACGTCGACGCTCGATGGCGCCACGCAAGGCAGGAAGGACGAGCGCATCTTCCTGCGCGCCGACAAGGCGGTCAGCTATGGCGATCTGATGGAGGTGATGAACCTGCTGCGCAACGCCGGCTATCTCAAGATCGCGCTGGTCGGCCTCGACGGGCGTAGCTGATCCATGAATGCGTACGCGCTTCATGATGCGGGCGGCGAGATCTGGCTGAGGCGCTGGGGCCTGTCGGCGGCAGCGATGCTGGCGGCGCATGCGGCGCTGCTCGCGCTCGGGATGACATGGGTCTTAGCGCCGCCGCCGGGCGTTGCGGTGCCGGCGGTGCTGGTCGACCTGACGCCGATCACCTCGGCCCCGGACATTTCGGAGACCGAGCTGCCGCCGGGGCCGGCGATGCAGGAGGCCGACGCGTCGCTGCCGGAGCCTGCCGCCGCGCAGACCGTGCCGCAGGAGATCGCGCCGACGCCGATGCAGGAGAAGCCCGACGTCGTCGCACCGCCGGAACAGAAGCAGCAGATCACGCCGCCGCAACCCGAGCCCGCGAAAGTCGTTCCGGAGAGGAAGCCCGAACCGGTCAAGCCGAAGGTGGTTCGTCGGGAAGCAAAGAAGCCGTCCGAGGCAACGCCGGCACCGCGCACCAGCGCGCCGAGCCGTGCCGAACGGCAGGCGCCGGCTGCGTCCGCGATCAGCGCCGGCGCAGCCGCGTCAGCGATCGCGGCCTATAACGCCCGCGTCCGCGCGCATCTGCTGCGCTTCCATTCCTATCCCGCCGGCGGCAACGGCCAGCGCGGCGTGGTCCGCCTCGCGTTCACGCTCGGCCGCGGCGGGCAGGTGCTGTCGAGCCATCTCGGCGGCTCCTCCGGCAATCCGACCTTCGACGCGCGCGCGCTGACGATGGTGCGCCAGGCCCAGCCGTTTCCGGCGTTTCCGTCCGAGATCACGCAGGGCTCGATGGGCTTTTCCGTACCGGTCGCGTTTGTGCCGCGGTAGCGTCAGATTCCTGTTGATCCAGGCCGCGCTTCCTACCCCGTCATCCTGAGGTGCGAGCGGAGCGAGCCTCGAAGGATGAATCGGCCACCGGCGGGGCCGTGCATCCTTCGAGGCTCGCCGAAGAGGCTCGCACCTCAGGATGACGGGGATGGAGTGAGCTCGCCTCGATTTTCCGTCCAGGCCCCGTTACTCCTTCACCGCCCCCGTCAGTGACGACACATAATAGTCGACGAACAGCGAGTAGAACAGCGCGACCGGCAGCGAGCCGAGCAGCGAGCCGGCCATCAGCGCGCCCCACTGGTAGACGTCGCCGGTGACGAGCTCGGTCAGGATCGCGACCGGCACCGTCTTGTTGGCGCCGCTCTGGATGAAGGCGAGCGCGTAGATGAACTCGTTCCAGGACAGCGTGAAGGAGAAGATGCCGGCCGAGATCAGGCCGGGCACCGCGAGCGGCAATGTGATCCGCCACAGGATCTGCAACCGCGTCGCGCCGTCGACCAGCGCGCATTCCTCGAGCTCGTAGGGGATCGACTTGAAATAGCCGATCAACAGCCAGGTGCAGAACGGTACCAGGAAGGTCGGATAGACCAGGATCAGCGCCAGCGGCGAGTCGAACAGCCCGAACTGCACGATCACGGTGGCGAGCGGAATGAACAGGATCGACGGCGGTACCAGATAGGCGAGGTAGATGCCGAGGCCGACATAGGGACTGCCGCGGAAGCGCAGCCGCTCGATCGCGTAGGCGGCGAGCGTCGAGGCGAACAGCGACAGGAAGGTCGAGCCGATCGCGACCAGCATGGTGGTCTTCAGCCAGCGCGGATACGCCGTGTCGAACAACAGATGCTTGATATGCGCGAGCGTCGGCGAGGTGATCCAGAACGGATTGTGCTCCTTGTAGTTCAGCAGCTCCGCGTTCGGTTTGAACGAGGTGACCGCCATCCAGTAGAACGGAAACAGCAGGATCAGGATGAAGCAGGCGAGCGGCAGATAGATCATCACCACGCGGCGGGCGCGGGAGTCCCACGCCATCGTATCGGGCGTGGCGCTGGCGACGTTGGAGGATTGGGCTGCAACGTCAGTCATTGGCTTCTCCCTGCTGCCATTTGCGGCGCGCGAGGCCGAAGTAGCTGAACAATGTTGCGAACACCAGGAACGGGATCATCGAGACGGCGATCGCGGCACCCTCGCCGAGCTCGCCGCCGGCGATGCCGCGCTGGAACGCCAGTGTCGCGAGCAGATGGGTCGAGTTGACCGGGCCGCCGCGGGTGATGGCGTAGACCAGCTGGAAGTCGGTGAAGGTGAAGATGATCGAAAACGTCATCACGATCGCCAGGATCGGCATCATCATCGGGAAGGTGATGTAGCGGAAGCGCTGCCAGGAGGTGGCGCCGTCGAGCATCGCCGCCTCGTAGAGCGAGGGCGAGATGGTCTGCAGCCCTGCCAGTAGCGAGATCGCGACGAACGGGATGCCGCGCCAGATATTGGCGGCGATCAGCGAGAACCGCGCCGGCCAGGGCGAGCCGAGGAAGTCGACATTGCTGTCACGCCAGTGCAGCACGTCGACCAGGAGATAGGAGATGATCGAGAACTGCGGATCGTAGATCCACCAGAATGCCAGCGCGGAGAGCACCGTCGGCACGATCCAAGGCAGCAGCACGATGGCGCGGATCAGGCTCTTGAACGGGAAATGGTTGTTGAGCAGCAGCGCCAGCCAAAAGCCGAGCGCGAACTTTCCGAAAGTTGCGATCGCGGTGTAGAAGATCGAATAGAACACCGCGTTCCACCACAAGGGATCCTTGAGCAGGTACTGGAAGTTCTCAAGTCCGATGTAGATGCCGCGCTGGCCGATCGTGGTGTCGGTGAAGGCGAGCCAGATGCCGAGGCCCAGCGGATAGGTGAGGAACACCAGCAGCAGGCCGATCGCGGGCGCAAGGCACATCACGATCAGGAACGGCTTGTAGTCGAACAGGCGCGCGAGCCAGCCCGGCTGGTGCAGCGCCGCGCCGCGTGAGGGGAGGGTGGTGACAGACATCAGGTTCTTGTCTCGGTCCGACTTCCAGGGGCATTCCGGGATGGTGCGTTAGCACCAGACCCGGAATCTCGAGATTCCGGGTTCGACGCTACGCATCGCCCCGGAATGACAGCGGCTTGAGGTCGATCTTACCGGCCTTGCCGCCGGAAGTACCGCTTGGCGCGCTGTTCGGCTTCCGCGGCGGCGGCCTCGGGCGTTGCGGCGTCGGTCGCGACCGAGGCGCACATCTGCACCAGCACATAGTCGGCGTTGACGGCGCCGGTCGCGGTCGAGATCGGCCCCTTGTAGCCGTTGTAGTACGGGCTCCGCATCGTGTCCTTGAAGATCGCGACCTTGGGGTCGCTCGACCACACCGCCGCGTCGGCATAGGCCGCCAGCGGCTGCGACCAGTAGCCGGAGTTGGCGTTGAGCCACGGCTCGTACTGTTCGTGCTCGAGCATGAACTGCAGGAACGCCTTCGCGGCGTTCGGATACTTGCTGTGCTTGAACACCATTGCGTTCAAGGTCAGGCCGGACATCGGAGAGGTGGGAGCCAACCCCTTGATCAGGAACTGATGCGCGGTGTCGTCGGCGATCGCCTTGGTCGCGGGATCGTTCTTCAGCGAGAAATACAGCGAGACGCCGTTTGCGGTCAGGCCGATCTCCTGCGACGAGTAGGCGCGGTTGTTGGAGACGTCGTTCCAGGACGGGGTTCCGGCGATGAAGGTCGGATAAAGTTCCTTCAGATATTTCAGCGCCGCGATCGTCTCCTTGCTGTTGATGATGATGTTGCCTTCCTCATCGAGCAGCGCGGCGTTGTGCGACCACAACAGCCAGTTAGCGAAGCCGTTGCCGTCGCCGACTGCGTTGCCGAGTGCGAAGCCCGCGGGCTTGCCGGCCGCCTTCAGCTTCTTGCAGAGGTCGAGGAAGCCGGCGTGGTCCTCCGGCACCTTGTCGAAGCCGGCGGCGTTGACCAGCGACTTGCGGTAGACCAGCGGGCCGCCCGAGGCGCCGAACGGCAGGCCGACCCAGCTCTTCGACTTCGAGCGCATGCCGTATCGGCGCGCCAGCGTGAGCCAGCCGCCATAGCGCTTGTCGAGATAATCGGCGACATCGGTCAGCTCGATCAGCTTGTCGATATAGATGTGGGGCGCGTCGCCGAAGCCGATGATGATGTCGGGGCCGGCGCCGGAGTTCGAGGTCACGGCGGTCTGCTGGTTGATGTCCTCCCAGCCGACGAAGTCGACTTTGATCTCGACGCCGGTCTTGTCGGTGAATTTCTTGGCATTGGCGCGGAACACGTCCTCGTCGGCCTGGACGAAGCGCACCGGCCGCAGCATGCGCAAGGTGGCGTCCTTTTCGATCGGCAGCGACGGCGCCGCCACGTCGGCTGCCTTCACCTTCGACGCCTCCTGCGCCGATGCGCCGGTGACCGCCAGCGCCGCCGCGGAGGCCCCCAGCACCAGCGCGTCGCGACGCGTGATCTCGTACTTCATGTCGTTCGCACTCCCGTTCTTATTGTTTCGTTGTTGTTTTTCCTTCCCGGCGTTTGGCCGCCGGTGAAGATGTCTTGGTCTCGGCGCCAGCCGCGCAAAGGGCCCGCAAGAGACGGGCCCCGCACGAAAAACGCATTCCCGCCCTAGCTGTTCGGACCGCGATCCATGCTGACGGGCTGCCAGCGGCGCAACGCGGTGTTTTGCAGCACCGACGGGTTGACGCAGCTTACCGGCCACATGCCTTGCAGCACTAGTGACAATTCGTAGCCCACCCGGCGCTTGCGTGCCTCGTCAAAACGTGCCGACGCCGAGGCGACATGGGCGGTCAAGGTAACATTGTCCATCCCGAGCATCGGATTGTTGTGCGACGGCGGCTCCCTTTCCAGCACGTCGAGCGCGGCGTGGGCGATCCAGCCCTCCTGCAGCGCCTTGATCAGCGATTCCTCGTCGACCGTGGCGCCGCGGCCGGTATTGATGAAGATCGCCGACTTTTTCATCTGGCGAAAATGCTTCTCGGTCAGCATGTGGTGCACTTCGGGCCGCGCCGGGGCGTGCATCGAGACGAAATCCGACTGCGACAGCACCTCCGACAGCGTCGAGGGGACCACGCCGTGGTCGTACATCAGGGTTTCCTGGATGAAGGGATCGTAGGCCACCATCCTGAGGCCGAACGGCGCGGCGCGCTTGGCGACCGCACGCGCGACCCGGCCGAACGAGATGAAGCCGAGCGTCTGGCCCATCAGCCGCGGAATCTTCAAAAGCGCCGGGCGGCCCTCGGCCCAGCGGCCGGTGCGCACCATCTTGTCCTGCTCGATCAGGCGGCGGAAGCCGGCGAGCAGCAGCATCATGGCGTGGTCGGCGACCTCCTCGATGAAGGTGTCGGGGATGTTGGTGACAGGAATGCCGCGGGCGGTCGCGGCCTTGACGTCGACCGAGTCGACGCCGACGCTGCCGAGCGTGATCACCCTGCAGTTCTCGAGCGCGTCGATCACCGCCTTGGTGATCGGCATGCCCTTGGCATAGATCGCGTCCGCGGTGCGTGCCGCGGCGATGAATTCGGCCTCATTGGCCGGCGCCTCGATGATCTCGGCGCCGATCGGATCGAGCGCCTCGCGCTCATAATCGTAGCCGCCGCCGGCGACCGTGAAGCTCGCGCCCTTCGGCGTGACCACCCTGAATTTCGACATTGTCTGCTCCCGATGTGAGTCTGCTGTTCTTGCTTCTTGCTGGTTTGCTTCTTGATCTTGCTTCTTCTTGCTTCTTGGAGCGCGGCTGGGGTCGCCGCCTTCCCATGCTTGTACGCGAGCCGCGCTGTTCTCTCCACAATTGCCGGTTGGTCCGCGGCCTGATTCTCCGGGCTTCTACGGGGAACCTCCGTAACCATCAGGTAAAGGGTCTCACATTACGGTGCGCGGAATCAATCCGCCAATCGCGTCGCGTTCCCCGCCTCTTCTGGAGACCCCCGTGAAGCTGTCAAATCTGAAGATCACCCCCAAGCTCGGCATTCTGGTGGGGGTGACCCTCCTTGGCCTGTGCACGGCCGGCATCCTCGCCGGTCACTTGATGCAGCGGGAGATGCTGAATGCGCGCATCGACCAGGCCAAGGCCATCGTCGAGATGGCGAAGAACATGGCGGCGGGCCTGAAGAAGGATGTCGATGCCGGCAAGCTGACCAGGGAAGCGGCACTGGCCGAGTTCGGCAAGCGTGCCAACACCCTGACCTACGACAACGGCGCCGGCTATCTGTTCGGCACCGACTACAGCGGCATCACGGTGCTGGCGCCCGATCCGAAGCAGGTCGGAACCAATCGCATGGACGTCGTGACCAATGGTCGCAAGCTCTCGCAGGAACTGATGGACGGCGTGAAGGCCAAGGGCGAGATCCTGCTGTTCTATGACTATGTGAAGCCCGGCCAGGAGACGCCGATCCGCAAGCTCGGCTATGCCGTCGCGGTCCCCGGCTTTGATATGTATCTCGGCACCGGCGCCTATCTCGACGATATCGATGCCAAGATGCGGCCGATTGCCTGGCTGCTCGGCCTCGCGATCCTCGGCATCGGGGTCGTTTCCGGCTCGGTCGCCTGGCTGATCGGCCGCAGCATCTCCCGTCCGCTCAACCTGCTCGGCGCCCGCATGCGCGACATCGCCGACGGCAAGCTCGACGGTGACATCCCGGGCGTCGGCCGCGGTGACGAGGTCGGCGGAATGGCGGCCACGGTTCAGGTCTTCAAGGACAACGCGGTTCGCATCCGCGGCCTGGAACAGGCCGAGGCCGAGACCAAATCACGCGCGGAGGCCGAGCGCCGTGGTGCGATGGAGAATATCGCCAACGATTTCGAGCGCAGCGTGAACGGCATCGTCCGCACGGTGGCCTCCGCCGCCGCCGGCATGCAGACCACGGCGCAGTCGATGACCGCGACCGCAAGCGACGCCAGCGCGCGGGCCGCGACCGTCGGCGCCGCGTCCGACAGCGCCTCCAACAATGTCGGCACCGTCGCCGCCGCCGCCGAGGAGCTCTCCAGCTCGGTTGCGGAGATCTCCCGCCAGGTGGCGCGCTCCAGCGAGGTCGCGAGCCAGGCGGTGGCAGACGCCGAGCGCACCAACGCGACCGTGCAGGCGCTCTCCACCGGCGCCGAGAAGATCGGCGAGGTGGTCAAGCTGATCCACTCGATCGCAGCCCAAACCAACCTGCTCGCGCTCAACGCCACGATCGAGGCGGCACGCGCCGGCGAATCCGGCCGCGGTTTCGCGGTGGTCGCCTCCGAAGTGAAGGCGCTGGCCAACCAGACCGCGAAGGCGACCGAGGAGATCTCGGCGCAGGTCGCCGCGATGCAGGCTTCCACCGGCGAGGCGGTGACCTCGATCGGCGGCATCACAGCGACCATCGCGCAGATGAGCGAGATCACCGCCTCGATCTCGACCGCGATCGACCAGCAGGGCGATGCGACGCGCGAGATCGCGCGCAACATCCAGCAGGTCGCGGCCGGCTCGAGCGAGATCTCCGCCCATATCGGCGGCGTCACGTCAGCGGCCGCCGCCACCGGCACCGCGGCCGGCGACGTGCTGTCGAATGCCCGCGAGCTCGACACGCAATCGGGCATGCTGCGCAATGCGGTCGACGAGTTCCTGCAGAAGGTGCGCGCGGCGTAAGCGAGCCGCGTAGGGTGGGTAGCGACGCTACGCCACCCTACGATTCCGCATCGCCCGTCATCCTGAGGAGCGCGCTCTTGCGCGCGTCTCGAAGGATGCACGGCCACCAGTGGGGCCGTCGATCCTTCGAGACGGCCGCGCTGCGGCCTTCTCAGGATGACGGAGTTGGCAGACTTCGTCGCGTCGCTTCGCTCGCAATGACGGGTGTCTTCTACTGCTTCTCGATCCTGGCGTCGGCGATCAGCTTTTCCCACAGCACGAGCTGCTCCTTGAGGAATGCCTCGAACTCCTCGGGCGTGCCGGAGAATGCCTCCATGCCGCGCTCGGCGAGCTGGCTCTTGATGTCCGGCCGCTCGACGATCTTGCGGATCTCCGCATTCAGCCTGACCACGACGTCCTTCGGCATGTTGGCGGGACCGAGATAGCCCTGCCAGGAGGTGATGTCGAAGCCCTTCACGGTGTCGTCCATCGTCGGCAGGTCCGGCAGCAGCGCCGACTTCCGCTTGGTGGTGACGGCGAGCGGCTTCAGCACCTTGGCGTTGACGTGCGGCAGCCCGGTCGGCACGTCGATGAACATCATCGAGATGCGCCCGGCAATGACGTCGGTCAGTGCCGGCGGTGAACTTTTGTAGGGCACATGCAGCAGGTCGATGCCGGCGAGGCGCGCGAAGGTCGCGCCGGAGACGCTCGCCGATGACGACCCGCTGGCGTAGCTGTACTTGCCCGGCTCCTTCTTGGCGAGCGCGATCAGCTCGGCGACCGAGTTCGCCGGGATGTCCGGATGGATCACCAGCATGAAGGGCAGGTCACCGGTGCGCGCGATCGGCGTGAAATCCTTGATCGGATCGTAGTTCATGGTCTTGAGCAGATACGGATTGGCCGAGTGCGTCGTGTTCGTGGTGACGAACAGCGTGTAGCCGTCGGGGGCGGAGCGGGCGACATAGTTCGCCGCGATCGAGCCGTTGGCGCCGGCCCGGTTGTCGATCACCATGCCGACGCCGAGCGCAACGCCGAGCTCCTTGGAGATCAGCCGCGTCGTGGTGTCGGTGCCGCTGCCGGCGGCAAACGGCAGCACCAGCGTGATGTTGCGGGTGGGATAGGTCTGGGCAAGTGCCGCCCCGGATATCGCCGCAAGCGCGGCGGCGGCCGCAGCCGCCGGGCAGCAATATCGTCTCAATCCCATGACCATGTCGTCGTCCCCCGCGCAGGGCCTGAACAGGCCCATTGCGGCCGAAGCTAACCCGGCCGCCATGGCTGCGGAAGCCGTGCCGGGAGCAGCCTTTCGCCGCATGGCCACTCCCGGGCCGTCGCAGGGGCACGCTGCCAAAAATATCGAAAACAACCCCATGCAAAGGAGCCGGTGGCGGCCCGCCCGACCAGACAACTTGACACGTCGGGCAAATCAGTGGCATTATTCCGATAGTCAGAAATCTGGCGTGGGGGCCGCTACGATCCCGCCGGGAAGACCTGCGCGACGTGAAACGCCTTGGTGGTGATGAGCCACCGGCCGTCGATGCGATGAAACACCAGATGATCGATGAAGCCGGTTTGGCCGGCCCTGACGCGCACCTTGGCGATGGCCAGATCGGACGCGGTCTGGTCGATGCTGATGATGGCCTCCTCGCGCGGCGATTTCATCGACGCCGGCGAGGGACGGCTGCGGATGAAGTCGCGGAATTCTGAGGCCGACCGCACCGTGTGCTTGCCGTCCCGGATGCCGTGCACGATGCAGGCATCAGAGAAGACGTCGCAGAACCGGCTATCGTCGACGTCATACATCAGGTTGAAATATCCATCGATCGCGGATGCGATGGCCTCGATGTCGCTCATTGCAAAATCTCCCTAGCGGTTGATGTGGCGGTGGCCGCACCGGATCGAACCGGTGATCTGCGCCGACAGTGGCCGATATGGTGGCGGAGTGCTACGACTAGGCGGTCATCTCTTGGATGACTGAGAGGCATCGGCATGGACGAAGTTGATGGTCGGCTGGTTGGCGGCCTGGTGGTCCTCGCGGCGCTGGCGGATGCGCGCAGTTTTGGCCGGGCCGCCGAACGGCTCGGCATGACGCAATCCGGGGTCAGCAAGGCGATCGCGAAGCTCGAGGCGCGCCTCGATGCCAGGCTGGTTCACCGCACGAGCCGCGCCGTCGAGCTCACCGAGGAAGGACGCGCGCTGTACGAGCGGGTTGCCGCGCATCTGGCCGGGATCGGCGAGGCGGCGGCGGAGACCTCGAAATCGCGCGATGCGGTTCGCGGCAGGCTGCGGGTCAATGTCGACCCGTTGTTCTCCCGCATGGTGCTGTCGCCGAAGCTGAGCGAGTTCCTGCTGCAGAATCCAGGCATGGAGCTGCGTATCGAGACCCGCGACCGGATCGCGGATCTGGTCAGCGACGGTTTTGATCTGGCGGTGCGTTTCGGCGAGCCGGTGCCGTCGGCGCTGATTGCGCGCCGCGTACTCGATACGCGCGTCCTCACCGTGGCCTCGCCGATCTATCTCGAACGACACGGCCGGCCGCTTGATCCGCGGGAGCTGGCAAGCCGCGACCATCAGTGCATCCATGCAATCGACGCGTCGACCGGGCGTCCCTTCGATTGGGAGTTTCGGCGCGGCAACGAGGTCGTGCCGGTCGCGGTCAACGGGCGGCTCACCGTGACCGATTCAGGAACCAAGCTCGGCGCTTGCCTGGCCGGCTTCGGCATCGCGCAGGTGATCGATCTCGGCCTCGACGATCACCTGAGGAGCGGCGCGCTGATCGAGCTGTTTCCGGACTGGCCCGACGAACGTTTTCCGCTCTACGTCTACTACGCCTCGCGTAACCACGTGCCGGCCAAGGTGAGGCGGTTTATCGACTTCATCACGGAAACGCTGGCGGCAAAGTCGCATTCGCCACGCAAATCCGCCGGCTTGCGCAAGGTAGGCTAGACTAGTGCTTCGCCGACGTCTTGGCCGATCCTTGCCGCGAGGCGATGATGACGCCGGCGAGCACCAGCGCGTAGCCGATCAGATGGAACGGCGCGAGCGTCTCGCCGAGCAGCAGGATTGCCATCGCCGAGCCGAACACCGGCACCAGATGGAAGAACGGCGCGGCGCGGTTCGGGCCGATCAGCGCGACGCCGCGGTTGAAGAACAGATAGGCGAGCGTGGACGGGAAGATCAGCACATAGGCGAGCGTTGCGCCGGTCAGCAAGTCGAACTTCAGCGTCACGCCGTTGGCGAACTCCCAGGCCGCCACCGGCAGCAGCATCAGCGCACCGCAGCAGGTGGTGAACGAGATCAGCGAGAGCTGGTGGATTTTCGGCCGCCGCGGGATCAGCGCCGAATAGAGCCCGAACGACACCAGCGAGGCGCCGAACATGATGTCGCCGCGGTTGAAGCTGATGCCGGCGAGCGCGGAGAAGTCGCCGCGCAGGATGATGGTCAGCACGCCGGCCAGCGAGATCGCGATGCCGGCCAGTTGCGCCGGCGTCAGCCGCACGCCGAACAGGATCAGTGACCACAGCGCCACGAACAGCGGCCCCGCCGACTGGATCAAGAGCGCGTTGAGCGCCTCGGTATACTGCATCGCCCAGTAGGAGATCGCGTTGTTGAACGCGAAGCCGACCGCGGACAGCAGCAGCATCAGCGGCAGGGCGCCGCGCAGCTTCGGCCAGTCCTGCTTCAGATGCGGCCAGGCGAACGGCAACAGGATCAGGAAGACGCCGAACCAGCGGATCGTGGTCAGCGTGACCGGCGGCACATGGCTGCCGACATGCCGCGCCAGCACGATGTTGGCGGCCCAGAACAGCGACGTCAGGCTGAGCAGCAGATAGGGCTGATTATTGAGCCAGTTGAGCGGCGAGCGGCGTGGCGTTGTGGCAGGTGCGGGCAAAGCGCGAAGGTCGGTCATTATTTGATGGATGTTGTGCCCGAATCCGGCACGGCGACAAGACGAAAGTGCGGATTGGAGCCATGCGTGGTCACACCGGTTGTTGTTCGCAGCGCTACGGCAGCTCAATTCCGTCATCCTGAGGAGCGCGTCTCGAAGGATGCACGGCCCGGCTGTGGCCGATTCATCCTTCGAGGCTCGCTCCGCTCGCACCTCAGGATGACGGGGATGGGTCTTCGTCGGCCCGCCGCCTATTTCTGCGGCCCCGACAGCGAGATGTCGCGCTCGGCGCGAAACACGTTGCTGTAGAGATTGGCGATCCATTGCCGTCCGCTCGAGGTGATGTTGAGGTAGCGGATCGCCTTCTGCACATGCGGGGCGACGCTGTCCCAGTAGAAGCGCGGATAGCGGTCGACGAGATCGGCCGGCGAATCGTAGCCGAGCTGGCGGTTCAGTCCGGCCTCCTCGAATTCGATGTACAGCGCGTTGGCCTTGCGGATGTAGTGGGGATCGCCGAGCTGGCCGATCAAATCGGCGGCCCGCAGCAGGGTGGCCTCTTCACCGAAATCCTCGTCGTCATCAGGGGCGCTCAGCGGAAAGCGGGTGCCTTCGATGGCACGCACAATGCGCTCCTTGTCGAGCAGGGTGACGCCCTTGAGCCGCTCCATCACGAAGATCTTGGAGCGGTCGACGTGGTAGGACATCAGCGCCGCATCCGACGAGCCGCGCGGCAGGATGATCTTGCGACCATCGGCATCGACCAGATAGCCGTCCTGGCCGTCGGCCTCGAACAGCCCGCGCACATAGCCGATGTCATGGGTGAGGCAGGCGATGATGACATGGGCATAATCCTCGGCGCTCATATGCGAGTGCAGCGCGCGGCCGCGCAGGATGTCGTGGCCGGCCAGCGTCACCAGCATGGTGTGCTCGACATTGTGATAGAGCGCGTCGCTGTTGCCGATGCATTCGAGCGCGATCCGGGCGATCGAGGGCACCATTTCCACCAGCTGGGTCTGCGAAGAGCCGAACCGGCGCTGCATGTACTCGCCGAGGAACTTGCCGAGCGCGTCGGCCGCTAGTTCTGGAAGGGTCATCACGGCCTTGACCTCCGAGAGCTGACCTGAGCTTACGGCTCGGCGGTATTTCAGGCTAGTCCCGCGATGTGACATAATCGTTGCGGCTAGACCGATGTGCCTTGGGCGGGAGCGGGTGATGGGTGTCGATCTCTTGAACGTCAAAGGCCTGAACGAGCTGGACCGCGAGGCGCCGGTCGTGATGGTCAATCTGATGCGGTTTCGCGCGCGGTCGCTCGACGGCGACGGCTCGGGCTGGGATGCCTATTTGCGCTACAGCGCGCTCACCGTCCCGATGATCAAGGCGCGCGGCGGCACGCTGCTGTGGACCGGCAGCGCCGAGACTGTCGCCCTCGGCGAGCCGGCCGGCCAGCGCTGGGATTATCTCGCGCTGGTCTACTACCCGAGCGTCGCCGCCTTCATCGACATGATGACCTCGGCCGACTACGAAGACCGCTGCGACCCGCATCGCCGCAACGGCTGCGAGGAGCACGTCATAATCGCGACGCGCGAGGCCTACAGCAAGTTCAAGTCTACCGAGCGCTGACCCCGTCACCCTGAGGTGGTCGCTTCTTCAGCGGCCCTCGAAGGGCGACGGCCCGACTGTGGCCGATTCATCCTTCGAGGCTCGCCCAGCGGCGCAATTGCGTCGCAAGGCTCGCGCCTCAGGATGACGGGGTGAGAATTGTAGCGAGCGGCCTCCCCCCGCCGTCGTCCTGGCGAAAGCCAGGACCCATAACCACCGAATTCGATTGAGCGTGCGATGGTGGCCCCAGCCTCGCACAACAACAAGCGGTTGGGGTAATGGGTCCTGGCATTCGCCAGGACGACGCTGAATACATGCACATTCTCTCAGGATGACGGGTCTGAAAGCGGCGCGAGCGGCTTCAATGCCGCGTGGCAGGCGCTCTGCACGACACGGCAGACATCATCGCTCGACCGCCCCGCGCTCAGCGACGCGAAGGTCGGATAGCTCGTCAGCGCGAAGATCAGGTCGACGGCGTCGCTGCGCGCCTGCTGTGATGCGCTCTTGCCCGCGATGCGGTCGATCAATGCGGTGACGCCGCGGCGGCGGCGCTCGTTGCGCTCGCGCACGGCCTCGGCGAATTCGGGATCGGTCGCCATCGCGTCATGCAGCCGGCCGACCGCGGAATCCCGGCTCCAGAATCCGCAGAAGATCTCCACCATCCGGTCGAGCGCGGCGCGCGGATCGGCCATCGTCATGGCGTCGGCGAGCTGGTGCAGCCCGCCATGGCGCGCGATCTCGTCGAACACCGCCTCGAGCAGCCCGCGCCGCGAGCCGAACTGGTTGTAGACCGTCAGCCGGGTCACGCCCGCCGCCTTGGCCACCGTATCCAGCGAGAAGCGGGCGATGCTCTCGTCGCGCAATGTGCGCGAGGCGGCCTCGATCACGCGCTCGCGGGTTTCGGCGGCGGCGGCGCTGCGCGCCGGGCTCACATAGCTGCGCGGCGGCATCGGTTTGCCTTGCTTTCGTCAGATTGACTATACATTATGTATATCTAATTTCCAAGGCCCATCTGGAGCGACATCATGCAGACCGCCCTCATCATAGCGCTGTCCCTTCACGTCCTGTCATCGGTGTTTTGGGCCGGCTCGAGCTTCACCCTGGCGCGCACCGGTGGCCTCGGCGGCGAAAAGCTGCTGCTTCCGCAAATCGGCGCCGCGACGGTCGCGATCGTGACCGGCGCCACGCTCTGGCGCCTGGTCCATGAAGGCTCGTTCGGGCTGTCGGAGCAGATTCTGGCCGGTGGCGCGATCGCAGCGCTGGCTGCGATCGCCGTGCAGGTCATCGTCGGCGGCGGCGCGGTCCGGCAGCTGCGCAGCAGCGCAGACGATACGTCAGCCGCGCGCGCGCGGCTGGCGGTTGCCCAGCGCATCGCCGCCGGGCTGCTCGCGATCACCGCGCTGTGCATGGGCGCGGCGCGCTATGCGTGATGGTTTCTTACCTCTCCCGCTTGCGGGGGTCGAGACGAGCGAAGCTCGCTCTTAGGTCGCTGTGCCCGAAGGGCGCAGCGGGTGGGGGCTTTCGCCACACAACGACTCTCTCGCCAGCAGAGATACCCCCGCCCTAGCCCTCCCCCGCAAGCGGGAGAGGGGACGTAGTCCCGTTGCGGATGCAATCGTCTCAGAACTTCCGCACCAGGTCCGGAGTGATCTCCTTCAGGCTGCGGATGCCAAGCAGCGCGAGGTCGCGGTCGATCTCGGCATGCAACAGCGAGATCGCGCGCGCCACGCCGGCCTCGCCGGCGACCACGGCGGCATAGAGGAACGGCCGGCCGACCCAGACGAAATCAGCACCGAGCGCCAGTGCCTTGATCACGTCGGTGCCGCGGCGGATGCCGCCGTCGACCATCACGGTCATGTTGCCCTTCTGCGCCGCGATCTCCGGCAGCGTGCGCAAGCCGGAGACGGTGTAGTCGAGCTGGCGGCCGCCATGGTTGGAGACCATGACGCCGTCGCAGCCATGCTCGCGCGCCAGCCGGGCGTCTTCCGGCGCGATCAGTCCCTTGACCACGAGCTTGCCGCTCCAGCGCTTGCGGATCAGCTCGACATGCTTCCAGGCCAGCTGGTCGCGGCTGCCGATGTTGCGCATCAGGTTCTTGGACAGCACCGGCGGGCCCTGCTTGGCGTCCATGTTCTCGAAATGCGGCATGCCGTGATTGAACACGGTGCGCGCCCAGGTGTTGAGCAGCCAGTCGGGATGGGTGATGGTGTCCCAGAACACCCGCGGCGTGATCTCAAGCGGCACCTGGAAGCCGTTGCGGATATTGTTCTCGCGGTTGGGCGGCACCGGCACGTCGGCGGTGACGACGAAGGTGTCGTAGCCGGCGGCGGCGACGCGATCGACCAGCGGCTCGATCCGCTCGGGAAGGCCGGCGAGATAGGCCTGGTACCAGGCCGAAGGATTGGCGGCGCGAACGTCCTCCAGCGTGATCAGCGAGGAGGCCGACAGGATCATCGGGATGTTGGCGGCAGAAGCGGCGCGCGTCAGCACGATGTCGCCGCGATAGGCGCACAGCGCGGACGAGCCCATCGGCGGAATGCCGAACGGCGAGGCGTAGCTCTTGCCGAACAGCGTCGTGGTCTGGTCGCGGCCGGAGACGTCCTGCAGCACCCGCGGCACGAAGCCGTATTCCTCGAACGCCCGGCGATTGTCGGTGCGGGCCATATCGGTCTCGGCGCCGCCGGAGATGTAGCCGTAGAGGAATTTCGGCAGCAGCCGGCGCGCCTGCGGCTCGAAATCGTCGAGCGTGAGATAGCGCCGCAGATGCCGGGGTACGGCGGGTGCTGCGCGGTTGACGGTTACGGGAGGCGGAGAGGGGGCTGCGGTCCGATCGTGCACGTTGAGCGTTTCCGTTGTTCTTGGTTCTTGGTCGGAAGGCCAGACTAGAGCATGATCCGGAAAAGTGGAAACCGGTTTTCCCTCGCGACAACGCGGAACGCGTTTGCGCGGAGATCATGCTCAAACAAAGAGATGAGATCATGATGCGATTCCATGGAAACGCATCATGATCTAGCGCCTGCCGGCGGGCCCGACAAATTTCTCGTTGAACTTGTTGACGGACTGGCTGACGTCGCTGAGCGTCTTGCGGGTCTCGGCGATCATGGCGCTGGATTTCTTGTCGAAGCTCTGGATCAGCTCGCGCAGCGAGATCACGGTCGGCAGCAGCTCGCCGCCATATTTGTCGCTGCCGAAGCTTTTCAGGAACTTGTCGGCCGAGTTCATCTTGGCGTCGACCGCGCTGATGCCGTCGTCGGCGGCGTCGATGAAGCCGGCGATCAGCTCGCCATTGCCGGACAGCGAATTGGTGAAGTTCTCGAGCCCGAGCAGCGAGTCCTTGATGTCGGCCTCGTTCTCGCTGATGACGCGGTCGACATTGCGCAGCGCGACCCGCAGCTTCTCCTGGATCCCCATCGTGCCTTCGGCGTCGGCGGTCAGCTCGGGAATGCCGTCGGCGCCGAGCGTCGGCGGCGGCGCATCGTCGGTGCCGCCGGTGAAGGAGATCGAAGCGATCCCGGTCAGGCCCTGGAATTCGAGGCCGGCCTGGGTGTCCTTCTTGATCGGGGCGTTGCCTTCGATCCGCGTCATCGCCACCACGCGGTGCCGGTCGAGCCTGATCGAGACCACCTCGCCGATCCGCACGCCGGCGAAGTTGACGCTGCCGCCGCGGCGTAGACCGGAGGCCGAGCCCTCGAAGATGACGCGGAACGGCACCATCCGCTTGATGCCGGCATAGCGCTGATAGCCCAGCCAACCGCCGAGCGAGCCGGCGACCAGGGCCAGCGTCAGGGTGCCGATCAAGAGATTGCTGGCGCGCGCCATGCGTAAAACCCGTCTGCGAAGCAGACCTGAAGAGATAGCGGATTTGCCGCCGATAGTCACCGCGGGCTTTCCTTACCTCGCCCCGCTTGCGGGGAGAGGTCGGATCGCATGCAGCGCAGCGGAATGCGGTCCGGGTGAGGGGGGTCTCCGCGCATTCGTCTCTCGCCGTCCTCGCGGAGCGAGCCCCTCACCCCAACCCTCTCCCCGTAAGAACGGGGAGAGGGAGAGGAGAATTACGCGCTCTGCTTCCGCGACGCCGCGAACACGCCGGCCAGCACCAGCGCGAAGCCGATGAAGTGGAAGGCCTGCGGATGCTCGCCGATGAACACGATCGACATGATGGTGCCGAACACCGGAACCATGTGGAAGAACGGCGCGGCGCGGTTGGCGCCGATCAGCTGCACACCGCGGTTAAAGCACAGATAGGCCAGTGTCGAGGGGAACACCGCGACATAGAACAGCGACAGCAGATTGTTGATCGTGAGCTGCATCACCGGGCGCGCGCCGAGTTCCCAGATGTAGAGCGGGATCAGGACCAGCGCGCCGCAGCCGAAGGTGAAGGCGGCGACCGACAGGCCGTGGATCTTGGGCCGCTTCAGGGTCAGCACCGAATACAGCGCGAAGATCACCAATGCGACGATGAAGATCAGATCGCCCTTGTTGAACTCGATCTTCGACAGCGTCGTGAGATCGCCGTGCAACAGGATCACCAGCACGCCGGCGAGCGACAGCAGCACGCCGAACAATTGCGCCAGTGTCAGCCGCGCGCCGAGCAGGATCAGCGACCACAGCGCGACCACCAGCGGTGCCGCGGATTGCAGCAGCAGCGTGTTGAGCGCCTGGGTGTGCTCGAGCGCCCAGTATTGCAGCGTGTTGAAGGCGCTGATGCCGGTGATCGACATCAGCACCATGATGCCGAGATTGTTGCGGATCACCGGCCAGTCGCGGACGAGGTGCTTCCAGGCAAACGGCAGGATGATCAGGAATGCCGCCGACCAGCGCAGGAACGACAGCGTCACCGGCGGAATGTGGCCGGCGGCGAGGCGGCCGACGATCGCATTGCCGGCCCAGCATGTCGCGGTGATGCAGAGCAGCAGATAGGGCTGGTTGGCGATCCAGGAGCCGGCCGCAGGCGTTGATGTGGTGGAATCGGAGGCAGACATGAAGAGGGCCCGGGTTCACGACGCCGCGGCCTGCCCGGCTGGCACCGCCGGGCCGGTATGGATCTCCCCGGCTCGGATCACAGACACGGATTTCGTCATTCCATCAATGGGGATAGACGCATCGCGACCATGCGCGAAGTGCCCTTCCGTCATTCCGGGGCGCGACGAAGTCGCGAACCCGGAATCCAGAGGTCGTGGATCGAGATTCCGGGTTCTCGCTTCGCGAGCCCCGGAATGACACTGAGTGAAATCATACGTCAGAGACACACCACCTAGCCGGTCTCCGGCGGCGTGGTCTGGCGCTTGACGATCTGCTCGGCGAGTTCGATCAGGATCCGCTTGGTGTCGGGGTCCTGCACGTCGCGAAACACCCGCAGCATGCGCAGTTCGAGCAGGGACTGCAGCGATTCCGCTGTCTGGCCGGCTTGCGTCGGCGCTGCCGTGACCGGCCGGCGGTTGAGGATGTCGGCGGCGATTCCGAGCATCTCGGCTACGGTCGCCAGGCGACCGGTATCGATCTTCACCGTGCCGTCGACGCCGTTCTTTTGCAGGGAGGCCCCTGCGCACAGGATCTCGGCGAGATCCGCCTGCGACAGCCCGATGGCGCGCCAGCGCGCCTGCACCAATTGGTCGATCTGGTCGTCCTGTGATGTGCTCATGATGCGTTCAGACCATCTCCAGCTAGGTCCGTGGACAGCATTTTCGCTACAAAAGTTGGTAGCAAATGAACCGGCGGTTCGTCGCGATGGGACTTCTACGGATCATGCGGCTGGACAACGGGTCCTGCCGTACCGGGCAACGTGCAGGATGATCCGCGCCTCTACGCCAGCCGGGCAGTCGCGCCGGACGGGCACCGGAGTGCGCACCCTGGTCTGGGATGCTCGCATCGGCGTCATCCGGCCACGGCCCTTATTATCAAGACCGTCCGCGAATGCAATCAGGGGGCGACCGGGGAGATGAACCCAACCGAATGTGTGACCGCGCCACATATCACGGTGTCTGGTCCTGGCAGGGCGATGCGGTCGGCATGGCGGCAGCCCCGGGAGCGCCGCCATGGCTGCGCGGCGCCGCTCACAAATCGATGATCCCGAGCGCGATGCTCTTGGCCACCCCGTGGGTCTTGTTGGATGCCTCGAGCTTGCGCAGCGCCTGCTTGATGAAGCCTTCCACCGTCTCCGGTGAAATGCCGAGGATCTGCGCGGTGTCGGCCACGGTCTTGCCGCGCGCCGCCCAGGCGATCACTTCCTTCTCCCGCCCGGTGAGCTTGATGGTTTCGGCGGCGTCCGCGGGCTTGAGGATGGTCGGTGCGTTGCGCTGGTCGCGGTTGACGATGTCCATCGCCCGCTGCACCCAGTAGATCATCAACAGATGCAGCTCATGGCGATGGCAGACGAACAGCTTGTCGAAGTCGCGCGGCTCGTCTTCCCAGAAGAACACCGTCGAGCTCGAATGCACCGCGCCGAGCCGGTCACGATAATGGAAGGGAACGACGAAGCCGTCCTTGAATCCGAACTCCCGGGCGGCATCCATCGTCTTGACCTCGGGCGGTCGCTTGCGTCCGCTTCGCTCCGGCAGCTTCAGGCTGCTCCAGCTGAACGGCGTGTTGGTGCGTCGTGACCGCGCCAGCGCCGGATCGGCATGAACGAACTCGTTCTGCACATACGCCCGCTTCCAGGCATCGGGAAATGTGCCGATATGATAGGGCAGATCAAGGTCGGGCCGGCCGGCATCGACAAAGGCAAAGCCCGAGAAGCCGTAATTCTGGACAACGCGATGCAATGACGAGCTGAGCTCGTCGATGGTATCCGACGCCTCGATGGTCGAAATCGCGTCTACCAGGCCCATTGACGAAAACCCCCGGTTTTAGGGGGTACCACAGTTAACCCCTTTTGTTCCAGATGTTCCCGCATTTGGAGGAAGGGACAAATGCTTCATTCATTGGACGGCTACCACGCCCTCATTACCAGGGAAGAGCTTGATCCGGCGCATGTCGGGGCGATGTTGCGGCTGCGCAAGCGCCTGTTCGTCGACCATTGCGGCTGGCTCCTGACCACGGTCGGGGATGTCGAGCGCGATCAGTTCGACTGCTGGTATACCGAGCATTGCCTGTTGTTCTCCGGCGTCGAGCTCGTCGGCGGTTTCCGGGCTATCCGCACCGATTATCCCTATCTCACCAAGTCGGTCTTCCCGCAGCTTGCGCTGCGTCGCTTTCCGACCAGCCGCGACGCCTGGGAGATCAGCCGTTTCGGCGTGCTGCCGAACGTTGCGAGATCGCAGGCCGCACGCGTGAACTACGCGCTGATGTTCCGCTTCGCCGAGCTGCGCGGAGCGAAGGCGCTCGTCGCGCTGGCCGACCTCTCCTATGAGCGTTTTCTTACCCGCATGGACATCCGCACCCGCCGCTACGGCCCGCCGCAGGTGATCGGCAATGATCGCATGGGCCGCCCGCTGACGGCGCTCGCCGGAGAAATCCCGCTCGGTCTCGCCGCCAATCCCGGCCTGACCAAATTCCTCGACCTTGGACGGCAATTGGAGATCCACGATGCTTCACATGTTCTCGGACGTTCGAGCATTCCAGCGTGATCCGCTGCGTCTGCTGCTGACGCGCGGCAACGAGTCCGCGCTGGGGCTGGTGCCGTTGCAGCTCGGTCCCGCGCCGGTGTTCCTGGTGAACGATCCGGATCTGCTGCGCCCGATCCTCAAGGCGCCGGAGACCGACATCGGAAAGGGCAAGCTGATCAAGAAGCTGACGCCGGTGCTCGGCCGCAGCTCGCTGATGCTGAGCGGCGAGGAGCACAAGCGGCGGCGAGCGGTGCTGCAGAAGCACATGGCCAAGGGCAGCGTCGAGAAATTCCTGCCGCATATGTGCGCCGAGATCCGCGCGGTCGGCGCCAGCCTGGCGCGGCTCGGATCGTTCGATCCGCACCATGTCACCGCGATGCTGGCGCTTCGGACGATCTGCGTCGCGATCTTCGGCTCCCAGGTGATGTCCTCCGGCGACGAGGAAGCCCTGGTTCAGGCGGTGGGCGCGATCGAGGACGATCTGGCGGAAGAGATGTTCCGCGCGTTGCCGTTCGGTCCGGTGGCCTGGTATCGGCGGCGCAAGAACCGGGTCTGTGCCAAGCTTGCGATGTCGACGGTGGTGCAACGTCTGCGCCGCAAGTCCGGCTCGAGCAGTGCGCTGCGCGATCTCGAGGCGCTCGGCCTGACCGACCGCGATCTCGAGGACGAGATCCTGACATTGCTGCTGGCCGGCCACCACACCACAGGTTCGACTGCAGCGTGGATGTTCTACCAGATGGCCGCCGATCCCGCCCTGATGGACGAGATTGCCGACGAGGCGGCGGAGTGCCTCGGCGACGACGGCGAGCTGCGGCTCGACGCGGTGAAGCGCGCCAATCTGAGCGCGACGCTGGTCAAGGAGGTCTGCCGGCTCTATCCCAGCGCCTGGTGGTTCTCGCGCGAGGTGATGCAGCCGGTGACGATCGGCGGGCGCGACCTCAAGGTCGGCACCTCGCTGTTGATCTGCCCCTGGCAGCTGCAGCGCGATCCCCGGCATTTCGAGGATCCGGACCGCTTCCTGATGACGCGGCGCTACAACACCGATGCCTACATCCCGTTCGGTGCCGGTCCGCGCGCCTGCGCCGGGATGGGGGTTGCGATGCTCGAGCTGCAACTGCTCGCGCTCGAGATCGCCGCGGCCTATCGCTTCACCGGCGTCAGCCCGAATCCGGCGCCATGGCCGAAAGCCTCGGTGACGCTGATTCCGCCGCCGATGACCATCGACATCGAAATCCGCGAGACGCGCTCGCGCATCCCGCATCTCGGCGACGAAGCCGGGCATCTGCCGTACATCCCACCCGTGGGTGCGGCGTCCATCAGCACACTACAATCGGTATCCCAATGACAACTCAGCTAACAACGGCCAGCGCCGGGCAAAGGGCCATGGATCAAGTGCAAGTGCGCAGTTTGCGCGACGTCATCGCTGTCTTGATCGAGCAGCGCAGCATCGTGAGGGCGGCCGGCGCGAGCTTCGCCGCGCATCTGCTCGACCTCGCGATCATGCAGCTGCGGCTCAACGTCAACGATATTACGGCGGAGGAATTATCCGGCCTGTCCGACTTCGTCGGCGCGGAGTTCATGAGGGACAAATCCTCGCATTGATCGCGGCGACCGGTCTTCGGATCAGTCTCGCGCAGGATCGGTCTCGCGCAGGCTCAGCCTTGCGTAGGATCAGTCCTGCGTCGCCACCAGCGCCTTCATCGTGGCGCCGGCGGCAAGCGCGGCGTCGTTCGGATCGATCTCGATCTGCAGGCCGCGCTGGCCGCCATTGACGAAGACCGTGACGTGGGTGAGGGCGGTCTCGTCGATCGCGGTCGGCACCTTCTTCTTCTGGCCGAACGGGCTGATGCCGCCGACATGATAGCCGGTCAGCCGCTCGGCATCGGCCGGGCGCATCATCCTGGCCGACTTGCCGCCGAGGGCGGCGGCAAGCTTCTTCATGCTGACCTCGCAGTCGGACGGCACCACGGCGCAGACCGGCTTGCCGTCGACCTCCGCCATCAGCGTCTTGAGCATGCGATTCGGGTCGACGCCGAGCGCCTCGGCCGCCTGCAGCCCGATGCTCTCGGCGCTGGAATCGTAGACATAGGTGTGAAGCTTGAAGGCAATGCCCAGCTTGCGCAGCGCCATCGTCGCTTGTGTGGAATTGGGCATGGACCCTGCCGGTTAATCTAGGTGAATGATCGCCGTAATAGGAGCTGCGATCAATCCACAGCAGGTCCGGCGTCACGTTGCCGTAACATTAAATTCCCGCCAGCCCGGCGCGCCCGGGCGCAGCATGGAATTTAATGGGGATATCAAAGGGTTGTAGGTCGTCTAAAAGGCGTAAACGAGCCCCTTCTTGCTTGCGCAGCCGAGCCGCTTCCTTTATCCGGTAGGCGCCTTGCGTGCGCGCGGCCGGGCGCCGCGATTTAGGCTGGGCATATCAATGCAGGTCGCTGTGGGCGGACGCGTTTTCGCCGCGATCATGGTCTGAAACACCTGAAGGGAACATCTTCGCAATGGCCAATGTTGTCGTCGTCGGCGCCCAATGGGGTGACGAAGGGAAGGGCAAGATCGTCGACTGGCTGTCGGAACAGGCCGACATCGTCGTGCGCTTCCAGGGCGGCCACAATGCCGGCCATACGCTCGTGATCAATGGCGAGACCTACAAGCTGGCGCTGCTGCCCTCCGGCGTGCTGCGCCCGAACAAGCTCGCGGTGATCGGCAATGGCGTGGTGTTCGATCCGCAGGCCTTCCTCGACGAAGTCGCCAAGCTGAAGGGGCAGGGCGTCGCGGTCGGACCGGACAATCTGCGGATCGCCGAGAACGTCACGCTGATCCTGCCGCTGCATCGCGAGCTGGACGCCTTGCGCGAATCGTCCAACGCCATCACCTCGATCGGCACCACCCGCCGCGGCATCGGCCCGGCCTATGAGGACAAGGTCGGCCGCCGTGCCATCCGCCTGATGGACCTCGCCGACCTCGACACCCTGCCGCACAAGATCGAACGCCTTCTGGCGCATCACAATGCGCTGCGCCGCGGCCTCAACCTCGCGGAGATCGACGGCAAGAGCATCCTGAGCGAGCTGTCGGCGATGGCGCCGAAGCTGCTGCCCTATGCCGAGACGGTGTGGCGGCTGCTGGACCTCAAGCGCCGCGAGGGCAAGCGCATCCTGTTCGAGGGCGCGCAGGGCGCGCTGCTCGACGTCGACCACGGCACCTATCCCTATGTGACGTCGTCCAATACGGTGGCGGCGCAGGCCGCGACCGGCACCGGCCTCGGCCCGGGTGCGGTCGGCTATGTGCTGGGCATCTGCAAGGCCTACACCACCCGCGTCGGCCAGGGTCCGTTCCCGACCGAGCTGAACGACGAGATCGGCGAGGAAATCGGCCGTCGCGGCAAGGAATTCGGCGTCAATACCGGGCGCAAGCGCCGGGTCGGCTGGTTCGATGCCATGCTGGTGCGACAGACTGTCCGCACCTGCGGAATTGCCGGGCTGGCGCTGACCAAGCTCGATATTCTCGACGGGTTCGACAGCATCAAGGTCTGCATCGGTTATAGGCTCGACGGCAAGGAAATCGACCATCTGCCGGCGGGCGAGGGCGCGCAGGCCCGGGTCGAGCCGATCTATGAGATCATCGAGGGCTGGAAGCAGCCGACGGCCAATGCGCGGTCCTGGGCGGACCTGCCGGCCCAGGCCATCAAGTACGTTCGCCGGGTCGAGGAATTGGTGGGGTGTCCGATCGCCCTGCTGTCCACCAGCCCGGAACGTGAAGATACTATTCTGGTACAGAATCCGTTCGAGGCTTAACGGGATATTACCTATATCCCTCCAATTGTGTGGAAATGGCTGACTACTACCCGCTGATCGCCCGCGCCATCGCCGGATTGGACCCCAACGCCCCCGGCGAAGCCCGCCGTGCGCTGTATGCGCGGGCGCGAACGGCGTTGATCCAGCAGCTCCGCGGCGTGCAGCCGCCGCTCTCCGAGTCCGAGATCACCCGCGAACGGCTGTCGCTGGAAGAGGCGGTTCGCAAGGTCGAGTCCGAGGCCGCGCAGCGCGCCCGCGAGGCCTCCCGTCCCGGCGGCGCTGCCGCTGCCCGCGGCAGCCGCGCCAATGCCCGGCCGCCCGAGCCCGGTCCCGCCGACACTGCCGCGCGCCCGCGGCCCCCGGCCGAACCCCGTCCGCCGCGCAATCTGCGCCCCGACGCGCCGCCGCCGGCCCCGCCGCGGCCGCAGAACCCGCCGGTCCCGCCCGAGACCCAGGCGCCGCCGGCCCGGCCGGGCCCGCCCCGCCGCGGTCCGGAAGGCCCGCCGCCGCCGGTGCCGCCGGCCGCGCCGGGCGTGCGCGGCTTCCGCGACATCACCGCCGATGCCGACGATCTCGGCCGTGCCGCGGCGCAAGCCAGCCGCAACGCGCGCAAGACCTACGCCAACGTGCCGTCGCCCTCGCCGGAATTCGACCGGCTCGAGCCGAGCCTGGAGAATCGCGGCGGCGATCCCGAGGCGCCGTATTCCTACGACGAGTCGATCGAGGAGGCCGAGCGCTACACCCCGCAGCCGCCGCAGGGTCCGCCGCCGCAGCGGTCGCGGGCCGGCAACGGCGAGCGCGAGCCGAAGAAGCCGCCGCGCGTCGGGTCGATGTTCCCGTTCAAGACCGCGATCGTGATCGGCATCCTGCTGATCCTGGTCGGCACCGGCATCCTGTTCCGGCAGCAGGCCGTGACCCTTGTCAGCAGCCTGTTCAAATCCTCGGCCCCGGTCGAGGCGCCGAAGGATGCCGCGTCGACGCCTGCGAGCAAGAAGATCACCGACCGCGTCGGCCAGCCCTCGTCGTCGGGCGAGACGGTCGCCCCGGTGGCGCAGCGCGTGGTGCTGTATGACGAGGATCCGTCGGATCCGAAGGGCAAGCAGTATGTCGGTTCGGTGGTCTGGCGCACCGAGCAGGTCAAGGGATCGGGCAACCAGAAGCCCGACATCGCCGTGCGCGCCGACATCGACATTCCCGATCGCAAGTTCAAGATGACGATGTCGTTCCGCCGCAACACCGATTCATCGCTGCCGGCGAGCCACACCGCGGAATTGACCTTCATCCTGCCGCAGGATTTCGCCAATGGCGGCGTCGGCAACGTGCCGGGCATCCTGATGAAGTCGAACGAGCAGGCGCGCGGCACACCGCTGGCCGGGCTCGCGGTCAAGGTCACCGACGGCTTCTTCCTGGTCGGCCTCTCCAATGTCGACGCGGACCGCTCGCGCAATCTGCAACTCTTGAAGGAGCGCTCCTGGTTCGACGTGCCGCTGGTCTACACCAACCAGCGCCGCGCCATCATCGCGATCGAAAAGGGCGCCCCCGGCGAGCGAGCCTTCAACGAGGCGTTCGCGGCGTGGGGTGAGTAGCGGCCTTAGCTCGCCCAGGTTGCCAGCAATGTCATCGCCCGGCTTCGTCCGGGCGATTCCGTATCGCAGCAAGATCAGCAGCTGTTGCAGCGCATTCGGCGCGCCGAGCTCCGGAACATCGCCCCGGCTTTCGATTTTTCCCTAGAACCGTCGCGCGACCGCGTTACACTTGGCCGACGTCGGGCAAGGGCACGCCATGAAACGCTATCTGATCTTCGCAGCCATCGGGCCGTTCATCGGCGGCTTCCTGTTGCTGCTCATGACCACCTATCAGTCCGGCTACTGGACTGAGACCAGCGGCGGCGAGGTGACCAAGCTGCTCGTCGTGTTCGTGAAGTCGCTGCAATACAATTATCTGTTCGGTATCGTGCCGTCGCTGATGTTCGGTGCGATCGACGACATCCTGATGCATGTGAGGCGGATCGCGCCGGTGGTGCGGATGCTGCTCGTCGGCGCGGTGGCGTTCGTTGGCGCGGCGCTGACCTACGCCTCGCACGGCTCCGAGAGCGGCGCGGTGCAGTTCATCCTGTACGGAATGGTCGGCTTCATCCCGGGCGTGATCACGTCCTGGCTGGCGCACAAATATGCCGAAGAGCTGCACGCGCCGGCGCAGCCGGCTTCCCAGCATTAGGGCAGGCGCTCAGTACCAAGGGAAAAGCAGAAGTCGTGTTCGGCGACTTCTGACCCAACCGCGAAATGAGCACGTCGCGATCGGACAAGGGCCGCGCTCAACGCCCGGCGCGGAATAGATCGCCCCTTGCAGTAATCGTATCAGCGCGCGAGATGCCGGAGGTCCGGCTACCTTCATACAACTGTCATATCATCGTCATGCAAACGTAGTCCCAATGTCATGTCCGCGTTCGTCCTCGCGACCCGCGGCCGCCCGGGGCAGTGGCGATGCCGATCTCGGGCCTGCTCTATTCTGTGTTCGCGCATTTATTTCAGCCGTCGCTGCAGACGACCGGGACGTACGGGATCTGCGTCCGGATTCGGGGAAAGGAATTTCGAGTGGCAGATGCAAGCTTCAGCCTTCTGACAGGCAACAATATCGAAACGCGCCTGGTCCGAGCCGGCGGCATTATTTTTCGCGAGGGCGAGCAGGCCAACGAGCTCTTCGTGATCAAGAGCGGCTATGTGCGCATTCAGGTCGGCAACAAGACCATGGCGGACCTGGCGCCTGACACGATCTTTGGCGAGATGGCGTTGATCGACAACGAGCCGAGGAGCGCAACCGCCACGGCGCTCACGGATGTCGAGCTCGTCCCGGTCTCGGAAAAGCAGTTTCTCTTCCTCGTGAGTCAGACGCCGCATTTTGCCCTGAAGGTCATGAGGACGCTGGCGCAGCGGCTCAGAACCATGAACAAGGGCGTCTACTGAAGCGAGCACGGCGGAGCCTCGAAGTAACAGGCCTTGAAGGTGACACAGTGGTAATGTGACGCAACTTGAACCGCCTGCCTGCGTTACCATGTGATGGCCATGCCCGAGGACGACATCTTCACGCCCCACGCCGCGCGATCACGGCCGCCCTTTGGCGGTGCGCAGGCGCGCGGCAAGGTCATCGACCAGGATGGGCGCGAGCTCGCCGACGGTCCGCTGCATCCGCAGTTCCAAGGTTTTCAGGGAGCCTTTCAGGAAGGCTTCCAGTTCGACTTCCGCAACTCCACCGCCAACCCGTTCGGCAATCTCACCCGCGAGCAGCGGCTGCAGCGGCTGGAGATGATCGCAAAGCTGCTCGACGTCGCCTTCATCGTGCCGGGCACCAATGTGCGCTACGGCATCGACGGGCTGATCGGCCTGATCCCCGTGGTCGGGGATATCATCACCACCGCGATCTCGCTGTGGCTGGTGCGCGAGGCCCGTTTGCTGGGCGCGCCCTGGCACATCACCGCGCGGATGCTCGCCAACGTCGCCGTCGACGGCGTGATCGGCATGGTACCGGTGGCGGGCGATGCCTTCGACGTCATGTTCCGCGCCAATATCCGCAATGTGCGGATGCTGCGGCGCTGGCTCGACAAGCAGCCGAGATTTTAACTCTCAAAACAAAAGCCCCCGGATCGATCCGAGGGCTTTTCGTTGAGCGAAGAGCAGAAAGCTTATGCGGCGTCAGCGTCGGTCTGGCTGGCGGCCGGGCGCGGACGACGCGGCAGCGGGAAGGCCTCGCTCTCATAGAGCGAGCGGATGCCGTTCTGGTCGAAACGGGCTTCCTCGACCTGGAGATAGGCGCCGTTCAGCGAGTCCGCCGGCAGCTGCTCCATCGCGAACTGCACGGCCTCGGCAGCGGTGCCGAAACGGCGGTAGGCGAAACCCGCCCGCTTCTTCTTGCGGATCGCGGCGGGGAACAGTTCGGCGGATGTGTTATAGTTGAACGGACGCAGGGGACGCATGGTCGACGACCTCTTGTGTTCTTTTCAGTTGGCGTTGCGAAAGGGATTTTGGGGGACGGCGGCCTATTATCGGCGGCGCGCCGTACATGTCATTTCGACCCCTAATATAGGCCTCTTTGACAAAAATGCGACCCCAGAAGAGCCCCTGACAGGGCACATGCTGAATCCGCGCATAGCACGGGGGGCGGTCAGATAAATTCTTTTATTTCAATGGTTTATGGTGCTCAAATCTTGTCGAGCCAGGCCAGGATCGCGACCACGATCAAAATCACCCCGAAAAGGCCCATTCCGGAGTGGCCGAGGCCATAGCCATAGCCGCGAATTCGGCCGCTATAGCCGCCGAGCAGGATAATCAGCAGAAGGATGATGAGGATCAGTCCAAGCGACATGGCGCCCTCCTCAGAACAGGCGGCAGCCGCACGGCGAGACGCCTACGGCCCCGCGAATACCGAGCAAAGCACATTCCGGCCTACGAGTCGTTAAGGCCATCAGCCGATCACGAGGATGTTGCCGGGGGCCGGAGCCAAAACAAAGCCCCGCGCGACCGGCCTGTTGGTCGCGTGGGGCGCGGCGTGGTGGGGGCGCCGTCACTTCTTCTCGTCGAGCTTCAGCGCCGCCGAGTTGATGCAGTAGCGCAGGCCGGTCGGGCCGGGGCCGTCGTTGAAGACGTGGCCGAGATGGCCGTCGCATTTCGAGCACAGCACCTCGGTGCGGATCATGCCGTGGCTCATGTCGCGCTCCTCGTCGACATGGCTCTCGACCGAGGGCTTGGAGAAGCTCGGCCAGCCGCAGCCGGAATCGAACTTCTGATCGGACTCGAACAGCGTCTGCCCGCAGCCGGCGCAGACATAGGTGCCCTTGCGGGGATCATGCTCGTATTCGCCGGTGAAGGGCCGCTCGGTCGCTTTCTCGCGCAGCACGGCGTACTGCATCGGCGTCAATTCCTTGCGCCACTCGGCCTCGCTCTTGCGGACCTTGCCGTCGGTCTTGGTATCGGACATGGAAACTCCCTTGTTGGTTGTCATTGCGAGGAGGGAAGCGACGAAGCAATCCATCTTTCCGCTTGCCGCGGCATGGATTGCTTCGCTTCGCTCGCAATGACGGGAAGCGTCGCCTCAGTTGGTGACCTTGGTGCTGCCCACCAGCGTCGGCTTCTCGATATAGTTCTCCGCGAAGATCTTCTTCAGGTTCTCGACCTTCGGGATGTCGTTATACGCAATATAGGGTTGGTTCGGGTGCAGCGTCAGATAGTCCTGGTGGTAGCCCTCCGCCGGATAGAACGCCTCCAGCGCGCCGACCTTCGTGACGATCGGCTTCTTGTAGACCTTGGCGGCGTTGAGCTGGGCGATATAGGCGTCCGCCACCTTCTTCTGCTCGTCGCTGGTGGTGAAGATCGCCGAGCGATATTGCGTGCCGGAATCCGGGCCCTGCCGGTTCAGCTGGGTCGGGTCGTGCACGACGGAGAAGAAGATCTGCAGGATCTTGCCGTAGGAGATCTTCTGCGGGTCGTACTTGATCTCGACCGATTCCGCATGGCCGGTGGTGCCGGTCGAGACCTTCTCGTAATCGGCGCTTGCCTTGCTGCCGCCGGAGTAGCCGGACACCGCGCTGACGATGCCGGCGGTGTGCTGGAATACGCCCTGCACACCCCAGAAGCAGCCGCCGGCCAGCACCGCGGTCTTGATGCCGGATTCCGCCGCGCTCGCGGCCGGCGGCGGGATGATCACGGCGTCCTCGGCGGCAAGCGAGGGCGCAACGGCAAAAGCTGTGACGGCCAGCGCGCCGATCGCGGCGGCGCACAGCGAGAGGCGGCTGAGGGAGCTTTTGGGCATGGGTTCCTCGTGGGATCGCAATTGGAGCCAGTCTAGAGCGGGAGCCGGCTTTGGCCAATCAGGCCGAGCGGCTCCGACGCTTCAAAATACGGGCGAGGGGATGCTTTGTTACGGCGCCGGCCACACGGTTTCGTGAGGGAAATCAGCGAGGTTCAGGGATGACGGTGATGGATTCTTGCCTGCGGCCTCTCCACGCCCGTCGTCCTGGCGAAAGCCAGGACCCATAACCACGAAATGTAACTTTAGGGGAGATCGTGGCCCCAGCGTCGCGCAGCAACAAGCAGCCGGGGTAATGGGTCCTGGCTTTCGCCAGGACGACGCTGAATGTTGGTGTCACACACCCATCTGCTGTCAGGATGACGTCGGCGCCTGCGGGACGATCACACTACGATGCTCAGCCGCTTCGCCGCCCGCGTGATCCCCGTGTACAGCCACCGCGCCCGCGAGTCCTGGAATGCAAAGCTCTCGTCGAACAGCACGACGTCGTCCCATTGCGAGCCCTGCGACTTGTGCACGGTCAGCACGTAGCCGTAGTCGAACTCGTCATAGGGCTTGCGCTGCTCCCACGGCACGCCCTCGACGCCGCCGTCGAAGCACTCGCCGCGCACCGAGACCTTGGTGACCTTGTAGCCGAAATCCTCGTCCGGCATCACGCGCATGGTGATGATCCTGGATTTCGACTGCGCGCGCGCCTTGACCCGCCACAGGCCGCCGTTGAACAGGCCCTTCTTGCGGTTGTTGCGCAGGCAGACCAGTTTGTCGCCGGCGACCGGCAGCGGATCCTCGATGTTCTGCCGCTGCCGCACCCGCATGTTGTAGGCGCGGCGGGTGTTGTTGCGGCCGACCAGCACCTGGTCGGCGCTCATCACGCGGTCCGGATCGAGCTCCTTGCGTGACACCACCTCGCTCTCGCCATGGCGGCCGATCTCGAGCTCGCGACCCTCGCGGATATCCATCGACATCCGCACGATCGGATCGTCCTGCGCCTGGCGGTGCACCTCGGTCAGCATCGCGTCGGGCTCGGCATCGGTGAAGAAGCCGCCGCCCTGGATCGGCGGCAATTGCGCGGGATCGCCGAGCACCAGCAGCGGGCAGTCGAACGACATCAAATCGCGGCCGAGTTCGGCGTCGACCATCGAGCACTCGTCGATCACGATCAGCTTCGCCTTCGATGCCGGCGCGTCGTCCCAGAGCTCGAAGCTCGGCTGCTCGACGCCGGACTCGCGGGCGCGGTAGATCAGGGAATGGATCGTGGAGGCGCTGTCGCAGCCCTTGTTGCGCATCACGAGCGCCGCCTTGCCGGTGAAGGCCGCGAACTTCACCTCGCCGTCGACGCCTTCGGCGATGTGGCGGGCCAGCGTGGTCTTACCGGTTCCGGCATAGCCGAACAGGCGGAACACCGGCGGCGTGCCGTTCTGGCCGGGCTTGGCCTTCAGCCAGTCGGCGACGGCTTTCAGCGCAGTGTCCTGATGCGGCGTGAAGGTGGTCATGGGCTTTCGGAAGAGTGAGCGCGCGACCGATAGCGCCGCGACTCAGGCCAGCACAAGCTAAACATTCATGCGTTCCGATCAAGCCGTCTCCCGCTGCGCGGAATTGGGGTTTCGCCCCCGAGGCTAGACTTGATCCGGAGCGCCACTAGACTGCCCCAAAACAACAAGCGGTCGAGACCACGATAAGTGGTCGAGCAAGCGACCTTGGGAGTGACTCCATGAAATTCGGCATCTTTTACGAGCTGCAACTGCCGCGCCCCTGGAACGACGGCGACGAGCTCAGGCTCTACCAGAATGCGCTGACGCAATTGGAAACCGCCGACCGGCTGGCTTACGACTACGCCTGGGTCGTGGAGCACCACTTCCTGGAGGAATATTCGCACTCGCCGGCGCCGGAATCCTTCCTTGCCGCCGCGAGCCAGCGCACCAAAGACATCCGGCTCGGCCACGGCATCTTCCAGCTCACCACCAATCATCCCGCCCGCGTCGCCGAGCGGGTCGCGGTGCTCGATCTCTTGAGCAACGGCCGCTGCGAGTTCGGCATGGGCGAGAGCGCCTCGATCACCGAGCTGACGCCGTTCGGCCGCGACATGGAGACCAAGCGCGAGGTGTTCGAGGAAGCCGTGCAAGCGATCTTCCCGATGTTCAGCAAGGTCGGCACCGAGCATCACGGACAATATTTCGATATCCCGCTGCGCAATGTCGTGCCGAAGCCGGTGCAGAAGCCGCATCCGCCGCTCTGGATGGCGTGCTCGCAACTGCCGACCATCGAACGCGCCGGGCAGAACGGCTTTGGCGCGCTCGGCTTTCAGTTCGTCAGCGCCGAGGCGGCACATGCCTGGGTGCACGCCTATTACAACGCGATCACCAAGCGGCTGAAGAAGCTGGCCGACTACGAGATCAATCCGAACATGGCGCTGGTCTCGTTCTTCATGTGCGCAAAGACCGATGAACAGGCGCGCAGGCGCGCCGACGGCGCGACCTTCTTCCAGTTCGCGCTGCGCTATTACGGCCAGGCGCAGAACCGGCAGCGGCCGGCGCCCGGCACCGTCAACATGTGGGACGAGTACAACAAGTGGAAGCGCGACAATCCGGAGGCGCAGGAGGCCGCGCTGCGCGGCGGCCTGATCGGCTCGCCCGAGACCTTGCGCAAGAAGCTGCGGCGCTTCCGTTCCTCGCATATCGATCAGGTGATCCTGCTCAACCAGGCCGGCAAGAACACGCATGAGCACATCTGCGAGTCGCTCGAGCTGTTCGCGAAGGAAGTGATGCCGGAGTTCCAGCGCGATCCCGAGCACGATGCCTGGAAGAAGGGCGTACTCGACGGCTCGATCCAGCTCGAGGAGATCGACACCCAGGCGTTCACGGACCGCTATGGTAAACTCGCGGTCAATGTCGGATCGAAAGCCACCGCTGCGGGCTGATCGATTGCTGCAGCATCGGCTCTGATAATCAGAGCCGATGTTCCAGATTCTTGTTGGACGCGTTTTCTTCACGCGAACCGGTACCCACTTCGCTCGAAAACGCTTCTGTGCAGCGACCTCGCGTTTCCGTGAGGAAAATAATTCGCTACACGCGATCCGCGCCTTAAAAGAAACGGCACGCGCGATGCCAGCACCGAAGTGCTGGCATCGCTATTTTTGTGCGGTGCTCGACAGCTTCATTCGTACGCCCCATCATCCTGACATCGCATGATCGTGCAGCGCGATAGCGCGCTTGATCGTCAGGAGAATTTTGGAATGAAGCGTCGTGAGTTCCTCCAGCTGTCGCTCGTCACAGCCGCCGCCGCTGCGCTGTCACGCGGTGCGCAGGCGCAGGCGGACGCGAAGGAAATTCGTATCGGCTATCAGAAGAACGGCGTGCTCGTCATCACGCGCCAGCGCGAGGCCTTGGAAAATCATTTCAAGCCACAGGGCATCAGCGTGAAATGGGTCGAGTTCTCCTCGGGCCCGCCGATGATGGAGGCGATGAATGTCGGCAGCGTCGATTACGGTGCGGTCGGCGATTCCCCGCCGATCTTCGCGCAGGCCGCCGGCGCCGCCATCGTCTATGCCGCGGCCCAGCCCATCATCAACGGGTCCGGCATCCTGGTGCCGCAGAATTCGGCAATCGCGTCAATCGCCGATCTCAAAGGCAAGCGCGTCGGCTTCACCAAGGGATCGAGCGCCCATAACGTCGTGATCCAGACCCTGGAGAAGGCCGGGCTGACGTATGACGACATCACGCCGGTCTATCTGACGCCGCCGGACGCCGGGCCGGCCTTCGCCAATGGCGGCATCGATGCCTGGGCGATCTGGGATCCGTATTTCGCGATCGCCGAGACCAAGCAGAACGGCCGCATTCTGGTCAAGACGCGCGACATCACCAAGACCAACTCGTTCTACATCGCCAACCGCGACTTCGCCCGCAATCGCGGCGCGATCCTGCAGCAGATCGTCGATGTCACGACGTCGAGCGCGGCATGGGCGCAGGCGCATCCCGATGAGGTCGCCAAATCGCTGGCCGCCGTCACCAGCGTGCCGCTCGATATCCAGACCATCGCGGCGAAGCGGGCGGGCTTCTCGGTCGGACCCGTGACCGACGACATCATCGCGACCCAGCAGGGCGTCGCCGACCGCTTCTTCAAGCTCGGCCTGATCCCGAAGCAGATCGCGATCCGCGACATCGTCTGGCGCAATCCCCAGACCTGATCGGCGCGCGTTTGGTCATTTCAATGCAGAGGATAGTCCCATGACGCGTTTATTCCGACGCTGGATCGCCCGCGCGGTGCTGTCGCTCAGCATCGTCGCCGCAACCGTCGGCGTCTCCTACGGCCAGGAGAAGGTGGTCCGCATCGGTTACCAGAAATACGGCAAGCTGGTGCTGCTCAAGAGCAAGGGCTCGCTCGAGGAAAAGCTGAAGGCGGTCGGCACCAAGGTGGTGTGGACCGAGTTTCCGTCCGGGCCGCCGCTGCTTGAGGCGCTCAATGTCGGCGCGATCGATTTCGGCAATACCGGCGAGGCGCCGCCGATCTTCGCGCAGGCCGCCGGCGCGCCGATCCAGTATGTCGCCTACGAGCCGCCGGCGCCGAAGGGCGAGGCGATCCTGGTGCCGAAGGACAGCGCGATCAAGTCGGTCACTGACCTGAAGGGCAAGAAGGTCGCGCTGAACAAGGGCTCCAACGTCCACTATCTCTTGGTGAAGGCGCTGGAGAAAGCCGGCGTCAAATATTCCGAGATCGAGCCGGTGTTCCTGGCGCCGGCCGATGCACGCGCGGCGTTCGAGCGCGGCGCGGTCGATGCCTGGGTGATCTGGGATCCGTTCCAGGCCGCGGCCGAAGCTGCGACCGGCGCCCGCACCGTCGCCGACGGCACCGGCATCGTCGCGAACTATCAGTTCTACTTCGCCTCGAAGAAATTCCTGCAGGCCGATCCGAAGATCGTCGAGCTCGTGCTGGCGCAGCTGAGCGAGGTCGATGACTGGGCCAAGGGCGATATCCACGCCGTTGCCGAGCAGCTGGCGCCGAGCATCGGCCTGTCGGTGCCGGTGGTCGAGGTCGCGCTGAAGCGGCAGGCCTACGGCATCAAGCCGGTCACCGATGCGGTGGTCGCGGACCAGCAGCAGGTCGCCGACACGTTCTTCGCGCTCGGCCTGATCCCGAAACAAATCAAGATTTCCGACGTCGCATGGAGGCCGGGCACGTGAGCACCCCAACCAACGCCAACATCCTCTGGTTCCTGCCGACCCACGGCGACAGCCGCTACCTCGGCACCTCGATCGGCGGCCGCGAGGTGAACTTCAACTACCTGCGCCAGATCGCGCAGGCCGCCGATCAGCTCGGCTATTACGGCGTGCTGCTGCCGACCGGGCGGAGCTGCGAGGACTCCTGGGTGGTGGCCTCGGCCGTCGCGCCCTGGACCGAACGCCTGCGCTATCTGGTGGCGGTGAGGCCCGGCCTGCAGTCGCCGAGCGTCGCCGCACGCATGACCGCGACGCTGGACCGGCTGTCGAACGGCCGCCTGCTGATCAACGTCGTCACCGGCGGCGATCCGATCGAGAACAAGGGCGACGGCATTTTCTTAGATCATGACGAGCGCTACGCGGTGACCCGCGAGTTCCTCAACGTCTACAGCGATCTCCTGGCGGGCAAGACCGTCAATGTCGAAGGCGAACACATAAGGATCGAGGACGGCCGCCTGCTGTTCAATCCGGTGCAGTCGCCGCGGCCGCCGCTGTATTTCGGCGGCTCCTCGGATGCCGGCATCGACGTCGCGGTCGATACCGTCGACAAATATCTGACCTGGGGCGAGCCGCCGGCGCAGGTCGCCGAGAAGATCGCCAAGGTGAAGGTGGTGGCGGCGCAGCGCGGCCGCAAGCTCTCGTTCGGCATCCGCCTGCATGTGATCGTGCGCGAGACCAATGCGGAGGCGTGGCGCGCCGCCGACGAGCTGATCCAGTACGTCACCGACGACACGGTGGCCGCCGCGCAAAAGATCTTTGCGCGGATGGATTCGGTCGGCCAGCAACGCATGGCGCAACTGCATGGCGGCCGCCGCGACCAGCTCGAGATCAGCCCGAACCTGTGGGCCGGCGTCGGCCTGGTGCGCGGCGGGGCCGGCACCGCGCTGGTCGGCGACCCCGAGACCGTCGCCGCGCGGATCAAGGAGTATCAGGAGATCGGCGTCGATACCTTCATCATGTCGGGCTACCCGCATCTCGAGGAAGCCTATCGCTTCGCCGAATTGGTGTTCCCACTGTTGTCGCTGGCGCAGGGCGGCAACGTGACGCCGATCCGCGTCAATACCGGGCCGTTCGGTGAGACCATCGGCAACGACTATCGTCCGCAGAAGCAGGCATCGCAATCATGAGTCTCATCGACAGTCTCCCGCGCCGCAAGGCGTTTTCGAGCGAAGTGGATGCCGGTTCGCGTGAAGAAAACGCGTCAAAACAAAAATCTGGAGCTCCGTTCCGATCCCATCGGAACGGAAACAGCTCCAGCGCCCCGAAACTTCCAAAGGTCGACGGTCTGATTCCGTGGATCGTGCCGCTGGCGATCGTGCTGGTGTGGCAGCTTGCCTGCGTCACCGGCTACGTGCCCTCGCGGGTGTTGCCGGCGCCGACTGACGTCGCGGTGGCCGGATGGAAGCTGCTGCTGTCCGGCGAATTGGTCCGCAACATCTGGGTCAGCTTCTGGCGCGCCTCGATCGGCTTCTTGATCGGTGGCGGCATCGGCTTCGCCTTCGGCCTCGCCAACGGGCTGTCGCAGCTGTCGGCAAAGCTCACCGACACCACCTTGCAGATGGTGCGCAACATTCCGCATCTGGCGCTGATCCCGCTCGTCATCCTGTGGTTCGGCATCGACGAGTCGGCAAAGCTGTTTTTGGTGGCGCTCGGTGTGTTCTTCCCGATCTATCTCAACACGCTGCACGGCATCCGCACCGTCGACCCGCAGCTGATCGAGATGGGCCGCATCTACGGCATGACCGACGGTGAGCTGTTCCGCCGGGTGATCTTCCCCGGCGCGCTGCCCTCGATCTTCGTCGGCCTGCGCTTCGCCCTTGGCATCATGTGGCTGACCCTGATCGTCGCCGAGACCATCGCGGCCTCGTCGGGCCTCGGCTACATGGCGATGCAGGCGCGCGAGTTCATGCTGATCGACGTCGTCGTGCTCTCGATCCTGATCTACGCCTTGCTCGGCAAGCTCGCCGACAGCGCCTCGCGGGCGCTGGAGCGGCTGACCCTGTCGTGGCATCCCGCCTTCCAGAAGAAGTGAGAATGAGAATGCAAGAAGCGCTTCGTTTCGAAACCGCTGAAGCCGAGCCGGTCGACCGCACCGAGATCGTCGTGAAGGCGCGGCAGTTGCGGCGCGTGCCGGAAGGCGCGGCCCGCGGCCTGTCGCTGACCATCCGCGGCCTGCGCAAGGCGTTCGGCGACAATGAGGTGCTGCGCGGCATCGACCTGCACATCCCGGCCGGCCAGTTCGTCGCGATCGTCGGCCGTAGCGGCTGCGGCAAGAGCACGCTGCTGCGTCTCATCGCCGGCCTCGACGCGCCGACAGCGGGAAGCATCGCCTTCGGCGAACAGCCGAGGGCGCAGGACGTCCGCGTCATGTTCCAGGAACCGCGGCTGTTGCCCTGGGCGCGCGTGCTGTCCAATGTCGAGGTCGGGCTGGGGCGCGAGCGCGCCTCCGCCGACGCACAGGCGCGCGCCGAGCGTGCGCTGGTCGAGGTCGGCCTCGGCGACAAGCGCACCCAGTGGCCGTCGGTGCTGTCGGGTGGGCAGAAGCAGCGCGTGGCCCTGGCGCGGGCGCTGGTCAGCCAGCCCCGCGTGCTGGCGTTCGACGAACCGCTCGGCGCGCTCGACGCGCTGACGCGGATCTCGATGCAGCAATTGCTGGAGCGGGTCTGGCGCGACCAGGGCTTCACCGCGATCCTGGTGACGCATGACGTCGCCGAGGCGGTCGCGCTCGCCGACCGCGTGCTGGTCATCGAGGACGGCCGCATCGCCGAGGATGTCGCGATCGACCTGCCGCGGCCGCGCCGGCGCGGTTCGGCCGAACTCGCCGCACTGGAGGGCGAGATACTGAAGCATCTGCTCGAAGGCAGCGAAGACAGTCTGTGAGGTCGCCATGAATTCCGTCGTCCGCGATGTTTCGATCGAGCCCGCGGTTGCGGCCGCCGAATTCCGCGGCGCGATGCGTCACCTCACCGGCGGCGTCAGCGTGATCACGGCCGGTCGGGCCAAGGATATCTCGGGAATGACGGTGACCTCGGTGTCGTCGCTGTCGGTCGAGCCGCCGTCCTTGATCGTCAGCGTCAACCGCGCGGCCTCGTCATGGCCGCTGATCGCGCGCCACGGCGTGTTCGGCGTCAACATCCTGGCCGCGGATCAGCGCGACATCGCCGAGCGCTTCACCGGCAAGAGCGGCCTGAAGGGCGCGGACCGCTTCACCGGAGCCGAGTGGACGACGCGCGCGTCAGGCGTCCCGCTGCTGGTCGGCGCGTTGGCCGCGGTTGATTGCGAGGTCGAGGAGACCATCGAACGGCATTCGCACGTGATCGTCATCGGTCGCGTGCTCGACGTGATTGCCTCCGAGCGAACCGCCGCGCTGGCATATTGGCGCGGCGAGTATGTCGCGATCGACCATGAGGAAGACGCCGCACGGCTGGCTGAGGTCAGCCTGCCGTCGCGTCATGTTCATGTTCGAGGGCCGCGCTAGCGCGCCGTGCTTATCCGGACCGGACTTTAGAAAACTGCGCTCAGCGATGCCGGGCTGTCGATGATCACATTGCTGCCGCGGACGCCAGCCCATACAGCCTGGACGGTCTGAGCTGCATTGGCCAGCGGAATGCCAACGACGAGCGTGGTCGGGATACGGCCAAAGCTCGACGGGGTCTCGTTATAGGTGAAGCTTGCGACGACCGGCGAGACCGTGCCATTGACGGTGACGCCGAACACGCCGCCCGGAATATCGTTGCCCGTGGCGTAGGGATTCGGAACGTTAAGGGTGATGATCGCGGTGGTGCCGACGCCCTCCGGAATCGTCAGGTTGAGGCCTTGCATCGGCGTTAAAGTCGCGGAGGTCGTGGACAGGGTGCCGCTGGTCTGCGCATAAAGGGCCATATCACTCTCCAGTTGTCTAAGAATGTAAACGCAATAGGAGATTGAATAAGGCAACCTGCCGCAAGATTCAAGGGATGAACGGCGCCGAGGCCGGCGCGGCATGTTGGCCGTGGCGCTTTCCCAATCGGCGCATTAAATGGCGCGGATGTTTCGGAGAGGTGACGGTTGGATGAAGCGCGTGGGAACCTGGCTGTTCTATCTCGTCGGTGCGATCGCCGTCGCCTATCTCGCGCTCTATGCCTATGTGACGTTCACGGGTCGCGACATCACGCCCGGCGATCCGATCCGGATCTTCCGCAAGCCCGACGCACCCAGCTATTCGTGAGGCGCGGAAAACGGCGGGACTTATCCCGCCGCTTCCCGTGTTCAGCCGGCGTTCGCCATGCGTTGATAGTCCGGCGCGCCATTGCCGGCCGGGGTGATCGGGATGCCGCCGTCGGCATATTCGTTCAGCTTGTTGCGCAGCGTGCGGATCGAGATGCCGAGGATGTTGGCGGCATGGGTGCGGTTGCCGAGGCAGTGCTTCAGCGTTTCCAGGATCAGGTCGCGCTCGACATCGGCGACGGTGCGGCCGACCAGCGCGCGGGTGACCTGCTCGGCGGCCAGCGTGGCGTGCGCGACCGCGGGCGCGGTCTTGGCGAGGTCGAGGCGGTCGCCGTCGGGGGTCAGGATCGCCTCAGCGCCGATCTCGTCGCCCTGCGCCATCAGGACCGAGCGGTGGATGGTGTTCTCGAGCTCGCGGACGTTGCCCTGCCAGCGGTTCGCGGTCAGCACGCGGCGGGCATCAGTCGAGATCGGACGCACCGGCATGCCGTTGGCCTCGGCATACTTCCTGGCGAAATGCTGCGCCAGCTCGAGGATGTCGGCCGGGCGGTCGCGCAGCGGCGGAATCTTCAGGTTGACGACGTTGAGGCGGAACAGCAGGTCCTCGCGGAAGCTGCCTTCGCGCACGGCCTCCGAGAGGTTGCGGTTCGAGGTCGCGATGATGCGGATGTCGACCGGGACCGGCTTGGTGCCGCCGACGCGGTCGATCACGCGCTCCTGGATCGCGCGCAGCAGCTTGGACTGCAGCCGAACGTCCATCTCGGAGATTTCGTCGAGCAGCAGCGTGCCGCCGGTCGCTTCCTCGAACTTGCCGATGCGGCGCGCGACCGCGCCGGTGAAGGCGCCCTTCTCATGGCCGAACAGCTCGGATTCCAACAGGTGCTCGGGGATCGCGGCGCAGTTGATCGAGATGAACGGTCGCTTGGCGCGGGCCGAGCGGGAATGGACGTAGCGCGCCAGCACTTCCTTGCCGGTGCCGGACTCGCCGGTGATCATGACGGAGGCGTCCGAGCCCGCGATCTGCTGCGCCAGCTTGATCACCCGGCCCATCGCCTCGTCGCGGTAGATCAAATCGCGCGCGTCGTTGGCGACCGCGGCCAGCACCGCTGCGATCAACTCGGGGTCCGGCGGCAGCGGGATGTATTCCTTGGCGCCGGCATGGATCGCGGCGACCGCGGCGCGGGCGTCGTTGGAGATGCCGCAGGCGACGATCGGCACGTGGATGTGCTCGGCGTCGAGCCGCATCACGAGGTCGCGGATGTCGAGACCGACATCGACCAGCAGGAGGTCGGCGCCCTTGCCGCCGCGCAGCACGTTCATCGCCTGTTCGGCGGCCTCGGCGTGGGTCACGGAGGCGCCGTTGTCCATCGCGATCTTGGTCGCGGTCGTGAGCTGGCCCTTCAGGGTGCCAACGATGAGAAGCCGCATGATGATCTCCTGTTCGTCTGGTCGCGCAGGTCCCGCGCGTGACCGCCTGAGTTATTAAGAGCGTTCTGCCTTGATGATTTCGGTCATGGTCACGCCGAGCTTGTCTTCCACCAGCACCACTTCGCCACGCGCCACCAGGCGGTTGTTGACGTAGATGTCGATCGCCTCGCCGACGCGGCGGTCGAGTTCGAGCACGGTGCCCGGTCCGAGTTTCAAGAGGTCGCCGACGTCCATCTTGGAGCGGCCGAGCACCGCCGAGACCTGCACCGGCACGTCGAACACGGCCTCCAGATCGGCCGCGATGCGCGCGGCATGTTCGTCCTCGTTGTAGCCGATGTCGTCGATGGTGGGCGCGTCGACGGAATTGAGATCGGGAAGCGGGACTTGGGTGTCGGTGTCGGTCATGGTTCAGCCCTCAATCGCCTTCAGCCGGCCTGGCCGCGGGACGCCAGATAGCGCCCGACGAGTTCGTTGATCTTTGCTTCGATCGCGGCGCGTTCCAGCACGACGCCGCCGTCGGCCCATTCGATCCGGCAGTCGCCGGTCGCAATCGTCGGCTCGGCGAGGATCACCAGCCGGCCCTGAAAGCCGGAATGCGCCGCCATCCGCTCGATGTTGTCGTGCGCCGCCTCGTAGAGCGCGTCATTGATGCGGACCACGAGATGCGGTGTCGCCACCAGATGCGAGAAGCAGTCGGAGACCAGCGCGGTGATCTCGCCGAGCGGCTCGCGCGCGATCAGCTCCGAACAGAGCTTGCGGGCGACCGCCACCGCGACGTCCACCGCCTCGGTCTCCATCCGCGTCTCGATGCCGGCGAAGCGCGCCGCGATGCCCTTGATCGCGGTGCCGATCTCTTCCAGCGCCTGCGCGGCCCGGCGGTCGCTCTCGACCTTGGCCTCGCGCAGCGCGGCCTCGTAGCCGGCGCGATAGGCCCGAGCCTCGGCGTCGGCGACCTTCTGTGCGACCTCGGCCGGCGTCGGCGCGCGTTCGCGCGCGCGGTCCGGCGCCGAGAAATCGGTGTCGAACAGGAATTTTGCGGGCGCGGCCATCAATACACCAGCTCGTCGTCGGCGCGGTTCTTGGTCAGCGTGATCTCGCCGCGGGCGGCGAGGTCCTTGGCGAGGTTGACCAGAAGCGCTTGGGCCTCGTCGACATCGCGCAGCCGCACCGGACCCATCGCGGCCATGTCGTCCATCAGCATCTTGCCGGCGCGCGAGGACATGTTGCCGAGGAAGAAGCTGCGCACCTCCTCGTTGGCGCTCTTCAGCGCGACGCCGAGCTTGTCCTTGTCGATGTTGCGCATCAGCGTCTGGGCCGAGGCGGTATCGAGCTTGATCAAATCGTCGAAGGTGAACATCAGCGCCTTGATGCGCTCGGCGGATTCGCGGTTCTCCTCTTCCAGCGAGGTGATGAAGCGGGTCTCGGTCTGGCGATCGAAATTGTTGAAGATCTCGGCCATCACCTCATGGGCGTCGCGGCGGCGGGTCTGCGACAGGTTCGACATGAACTCGGTGCGCAGCGTCTGCTCGACGCGCTCGATGACTTCCTTCTGCACCGCTTCCATCCGCAGCATGCGGCCGACCACGTCGAGCGCCATGTCCTCGGGCAGGATCGCGAGCACGCGCGCGGCGTGCTCCGGCTTCAGCTTCGACAGCACCACCGCGATGGTCTGCGGGTATTCGTTCTTGAGGTAGTTGGCGAGCACCTCTTCCTGCACGTTGGAGAGCTTCTCCCACATGTTGCGGCCGGCCGGGCCGCGGATCTCGTCCATGATGCCGGAGACGCGCTCGGCCGGCAGGTATTGCTGCAGCAGCCGTTCGGTGGCGTCGAAATTGCCCATCAGCGCGCCGGAGGCCGACATCCGCGAGACGAATTCCAGCATCAGGTCCTCGACCACGTCGGCCTCGACGGTGCCGAGCGTCGACATGTGGACCGACAGCTCGCGGACTTCCTCGTCGTCGAGCATCGACCAGATCTTGCCGCCATACTGCTCGCCGAGCGCGAGCATCAGGATCGCCGCGCGCTTCGGACCGGGCAGCGGCTTGCCCTTGGGCCGGGCGCTTTGCCGGTTCGCCAGTGTCGAGAGGACGGTGGCGATGTCGTTGGCGTTGGTGGTCTGGGGTACGGCGGCCATGTCAGTTCTCTACCGGCTCGCTCAGCCATTGACGGACGATGGAGACGGTTTCGTTCGGATTGCGTTCGGCGAGCTCGCCGACCCGGTGCACGGCCTGGGCGTGGACCTGGCCCTGGATCTGGGCGACGTCGATCAATTGCGCCGCGCCGCTGCCGCTCGGGATCAGCGCCTGACCCGGCGTTGCGGCGCTCTCGGCATGGGCTTCGGCCAGCGCGGGCATGCCCGCGCCAGTCAGCGCCGGAATGACGTCGGCCGCCACGATGCGCTTGACCAGCGGACGGACCACCATGAACAGCACGACGAGGCCGAGCATCATCATGACGCCGAGCTCGATGACGTACATCACGTCATCCTTGGTGAATTGCAGCATGCCGAGCAGGCCGGTCGGCTCGGCGATCGGCTGCGCGGCGGGCGGCTCGGCGAAGCGCAGGTTGACGACCTCGACCTGGTCGCCGCGCTTCTGGTCGAAGCCGATCGCGGAGCGGACCAAAGCGGCGATGCGGTCGAGCTGCTCCTTGGTGCGGTCCTGATAGACCAGCTCGCCTTTTTCGTTCTTGGAGTAGCTGCCGTCGACCAGCACCGCGACCGAGATGCGGTTGACGCGGCCGGCCTCGGTCACCTCGGTCTTGGTGGTGCGGGAAATCTCGTAATTGTTGGTCTCTTCGCTCTTCTTGCTCTGGTCGCGGGCGCGGGCGGCGTTGTCCTGGTTCGGGCTGCCCGGCAGCTCGTTGGCGACGGTGACCTGGCCGGAATTGTCGGCGGTGAGGCTACTTTCCTCGCGGGTCTGGGTCGAGCGCAGCACCCGTCCTTCGGGGTCGAACTTGTCCGAGGTCTGGGTGATCTTGTTGTAGTCGAAGTCGGCGGAGAGCTGGACGCGGGCGCGGCCGGCGCCGACCACCGAGGAGACGATGTCCTCGACCTGCTTGCGCATCCGCTTCTCGAAAGCGGCGCGGCGCTCGTCGCCGACCGCGGCGTCGGCGTCGGACTGGGCGCCGTCGGCGAGCAGTTGCCCGGCCTCGTCGACGATCGAGACCCGCTGCGGCTTCAGTCCGTTGACCGCGGAGGCGACGACGTGGCGGATCGCCCGGATCTGCTGCGGCTCCAGCGCGCCGCGCACCCTGAGGACGATCGAAGCTGATGGTTCCGGCGTCTCGCGCGAGAACAGCGGCTTCTCCGGCAGCACGAGATGGACCCGCGCGGCCTGGACGCGGTCGATGGCACGGATGGTGCGGGCGAGCTCGCCCTCCAGCGCGCGCAGATGATTGATGTTCTGGACGAAGCTCGTGGTGCCCAAGGCGTCCGACTTGTCGAAGATCTCATAGCCGACGCCGCCGCCCTTGGGCATGCCGCCCTCGGCGAGCTTCATCCTGAGCCGCGTCACCTTGTCCTTCGGCACCATGATCGCGGCGCCGTCATTGCGCAGCTCGAACGGGATCGCCTGGCGCTCCAGCTCCTTGATGATTCCAGAGGAATCCTCGGTCGACAGATCGGTGAAGAGGGTGGTCATCTGCGGCGTGGTGACGCGCATGATGACGAAGGCGAAGAAGCCGATCAGGGCCGCGGTGACTGCAATCATGGCCGCGAGGCGGGCCGCACCAAGACCTCTCAGGAAAGCAACCAGACTTTGCACCAACGGCCCCCAGGGATTCGGCCCGCGCGGGTCCGACTGGGCAAATATTGCCTAGGGTATGGTTTCCATATGGTTAACGCCGGTTAAGGACCGCGGCAAAATCGCGGACATGAAAAAAACCGGCTTCGCAAGGCGAGGCCGGTTTTCGTCAAATGCCACAGGATCGGCGCCGAATTACTGCCGATATTGCTGGATGCGGGTGGTGCGCAGCCCGGCCAGACCGTGCTGGTCGATCGAGAACTGCCAGGAAAGGAATTCATCGACGGTCAGCGTGTAGCGGCTGCAGGCCTCCTCGAGGGAGAGCAGGCCGCCGCGGACCGCAGCGACGACTTCGGCCTTGCGGCGGATGACCCACCGTTTGGTACCGGGGGCCGGCAAATCCGCAATCGTTAACGGGCTGCCGTCAGGCCCGATGACGTATTTCACCCTCGGGCGATGGGGTTCTGTCATGGCGTACTCACAAACTCTCAACCACTGAACTCGCAAGGGGTAAGCTACGCCTCCCGGTTTAAAATTTGCCTAAGCCCAAGCGTTCAATACGAATCTCGTTGGAACGGCCGGGAACATTCGGGTCTGCCCGCCGGCAGGCAGACCGGCGCGCGGCGCAATTCGCGGTTCGGTGCGCTCAAATCGAGGGGCGCAGGGGACCGCGCGCCAGCGTCAGCAAGGCATCGGCGAGCGCCTCCGCGGCCTTGTCCGGCCGTCTTTTCTCGTAGATGGCGAATTCCAGATCGGGAAGCGGCGGCAGGCCGTCGCCAATTCCGAGAACGCGCAGGCCCGTGGTGACGGCGCTGAGCGGCAGCGGGGTAATGGCAAGTCCCGCGACGGCGGCGGCGCGGACGCCGGTCAGGCTCGGGCTGGTATAGACGATCTCCCAGCCGAGCTCGCCGTCGCGCAGCGCGGAGAGTGCGGCGTCGCGCGACACCGATCGTTCGCGGTACAGCGCCAGCGGCAGCGGCGCGCCGGGAACGAGATCGAACGTTTCCGCCGCGGTCCACACCAGCGGTTCGCGCCACACCAGGCGGCCTTTCGACGTTCCGAGCGGCCGCTTGGCGAACACCAGATCGAGCCGGCCCGCATCGAGCTGCTCGATCAGTTCGGCGCTGACGCCGATCTGCACCTCGAGCTTGACGCCGCGATGCAGCGCGGCGAAGCGGCCGAGCGCCGACGGCAATGAGCCGCCGGCGACTTCCTCGACCACGCCGAGACGGACCGAGCCGGACAGCCGCGGCGCCACCAGCCGCTGCCGCGCCGCTTCCTCGAGCTGCAGCAAACGCCGCGCATCGCCGAGCAGCATCTCGCCTTCGTCGGTCAGCGCGACGCTGCGCGTCGTGCGCCGGAACAGCGGCCGCCGGGTCTCGAGCTCGAGCCGCTTGATCTGCTGGCTGATGGTCGACTGGGTCAGATGCAATTGCTCGGCGGCGCGGTGGAAGCCGCCGCAATCGGCGACCGCGACGAAGGCCCGCAAAAGTTCGAGGTCGAGCATCGATTAATCCATTTTCATAATCAATCATATTATAGAATATCGTTTCTATTATCAATGCCGGCCGCCTACCTTCGCTTCATGACCAAGCAAGGAGAGGCCATCATGTCGGAGACAACACCACGAACCGATCGCACGGCGCGTCTGGCGCGCGCGCGAGCTGTCTGCGGCACAAACGGAAAGGTCTGCCCGCCCGACCGCGCGGTCGAGCTGCTCGAGGCGGTCATCGCATCCGGCGACCGGGTGGCGCTCGAGGGCGACAACCAGAAGCAGGCGGACTTCCTGGCCGCGTGCCTCGCCGGGGTGAACCCGGCGCGGGTGCATGATCTGCACATGGTGCAGTCGGTGCTGGCGCTTCCCGATCATCTCGCGGTGTTCGAGCGCGGCATCGCCAACCGCCTGGACTTCGCCTTTGCCGGCCCGCAGAGCCGCCGCCTTGCCGAGCTCGTTGCCGCCAAGGCGCTGCGGATCGGCGCGATCCATACCTATCTCGAGCTTTACGCGCGGATGCTGGTGGACCTGACGCCGCAGGTTGCGCTCATCGTTGCCGACAAGGCCGATCGCCACGGCAATCTGTACACCGGTCCGAACACCGAGGACACGCCGACCATCGCCGAGGCCGCGGCGTTCCGCGGTGGCGTCGTCGTGGCGCAGGTCAACGAGATCGTCGATCGTCTGCCGCGCGTCGACATCCCCGGCGACTGGGTCGATGTCGTGGTGCCCGGTCCGAAGCCGTATGCGATCGATCCGCTGTTCACGCGCGATCCCGCCAAGGTCAGGGACGAGAATGTCCTGATGGCGATGATGGCGATATCGGCGGTGTACGAACCTTATCAGGTGACACGGCTCAATCACGGCATCGGCTATGCCACCGCGGCGATCGAGCTGATCCTGCCGACCTTTGCCGCCAGGCGCGGGCTGAAGGGCAAGGTCGCGCGGAATTTCGTGCTCAACCCGCATCCGACGCTGATCCCCGCCATCGAAGCCGGCTTCGTCGACAACGTCTATTGCTTCGGCTCGGAGCTCGGCATGGAGCGATTTGTCGCCAGCCGTCCCGACGTGTTTCCGGTCGGCGCCGACGGCAATCTGCGCTCCAACCGCGCGCTGGCGCAGGTCGCCGGACAATATGCCTGCGACCTGTTCGTCGGCGGCACCTTGCAGATCGATCCCGAGGGCAACAGCTCGACCGCCACCAAGGACCGCATCACGGGCTTCGGCGGCGCGCCGAACATGGGTGCCGATCCGCGCGGCCGACGCCACGACAGCGTTGCCTGGTTGCGTGCCGGCGAGGAAGCAGGCGAGCGTCTGCGCGGCCGCAAGCTCGTGGTGCAGATGGTCCAGACCTGGCAGCCGAACGGCGCGCCGAGCTTCGTCGAGCGCCTCGACGCGTTCGACCTCGCGGCCTCGGCCGGCTTCGCGCTGCCGCCCGTCATGATCCATGGCGACGATGTCACCCACGTGATCACCGAACGCGGCGTCTGCAACCTGTTGCGTTGCCGCTCGCCGCAGGAGCGCGAGGCCGCCCTGCGCGCGGTCGCCGGCGACACCGAGTTCGGCCGGCGGCAGGACGCCGGGACGACTGACGGCCTGCGCCGCCGCGGCATCGTGATGCTGCCGTCCGATCTCGGCCTCGACGTCGAGACGGCGACGCGCGACTGGCTCGCCGCGAAATCGATCGACGACCTCGTCACTGCATCGGGCGGCCTCTACGTGCCGCCTGCCAAATTCCGCCGCTAGAAGGAGGCTCCCATGACCCACGCCGAGCACATCCCAGGCAGTCCACCGGCCTCACTCGACAAAGCGAGGCAACTCGCCGCGGCATTGTTGTCCGAGCGCGGCGAAGCGTCGGGCGCCCTGATCGCGCGCCAATTGCAGCAGACCATGCGCGCGCTCGATGCCGACGGCCGGCACGGCTTTCAACGTTATCTGGCGAGCGCGTTTCAGCCCGACGCGGCGGCGCTGCAGGATGCGGCGAAGCGTTATCTTGCCGACGGCACCGCGGCGGCCGCGGCCGCCTTGGCCGACGCCGCGGATCCGCCGCGCCAGGAGGTGTTGCGGCGGATGAACATGGCGCCCGGCGGCACGGCGAGCCTGATCGCGATGCGCAGCGAGATCGCCGGCCGTCTCGGCCCCGAACCGGAGCTGAAGCTGCTCGATGCCGATCTCAAGCATCTGTTCGTCTCATGGTTCAATCGCGGCTTTCTCGAGCTTCGCCGCATCGACTGGCAGTCGCCGGCCGCCGTGCTCGAGAAGCTGATCGCCTATGAGGCGGTGCACGAGATCAAGGGCTGGGACGATCTGCGCCGCCGCCTTGCGCCCGACCGCCGCTGCTTTGCCTTCTTCCACCCCGCGCTGCCCGGCGAGCCGCTGATCTTCGTCGAGGTCGCGCTGGTGCAGGGACTGGCCACCGCCGTGCCACCGCTACTGGTGCAGGATGCGGATCAGGACAGCGCAGGCCTCAGGGCCGCGCATGCCGACACCGCGATCTTCTATTCGATCTCCAACTGCCAGGACGGACTGCGCGGCGTGTCGTTCGGCAATTTCCTGATCAAGCAGGTGGTCGAGGAGCTGCAAACGGAATTCCCGCAGCTGAAGCGCTTCTCCACGCTGTCGCCGATCCCGGGTTTCCGGCGCTGGCTCAGCCAGCAGCCGCAATCCGGCGGCAAAGACGTCGCGATGCTGCGCGAGCTGGACCGCGAAGGCTGGTGGCACGACGCGGCGACCTGCGAGACCTGGCGTCCGGTCCTGATGAAGCTGTGCGCGCAATATCTCACGCGCTCGCCGGCGTCAGGAAATCGCATCGATCCGGTGGCGCGCTTCCATCTCGGCAACGGTGCCCGGCTGGAGCGGATCAATTGGCTCGGCAACACGGCCGACCGCGCGATGGCGGAATCCTTCGGCATCATGGTCAACTATCTTTACGATCACGACAGCATCGAGCGTAACCACGAGGCCTTTGCGCGCGTAGGAGAGATTGTCCGTTCACCGCAGGTGGACGCGCTTCTCTGATTTTCAACTCAGCATACAACAACGGAGCAGTAACATGATGATGAACAGACGCGCCTTCTCGACCGCCTTGCTCGCTGGAGCCGCGGCTTCACTGGTGTCCACGCGCGGCATGGCCGCCACCACGCCGCCGGTCAAGGCGCACAACGTCGTGCTGGTGCACGGCCTGTTCGCCGACGGCTCCTGCTGGTCCGAGGTCATTCCGCGGCTGCAGGCCGCCGGGCTCAACGTCACGTCGGTGCAAAATCCGTTGACCACGCTGCCCGAAGCGGTTGCCTCCGCGCAGCGGGTGCTCGATCGCCAGGATGGTCCGACCGTGCTGGTCGGCCATTCCTTCTCCGGCATGATCGTCACCGAGGCCGGCGTGCATCCGAATGTCTCGGCGCTGGTCTATGTCGCGGCGCGCGCACCCGATGCGGACGAGGATTACACCGCGCTGGCCAAGACCTATCCGACGCCGCCCGCGAGCGCCGGCATCGTGTTCGACGGCGACGAGGGCCGGCTCAGCGAACAAGCGTTCCTGCGCGATTTCGCCGGCGACCTGCCGGAGGCGAAGGCGAAGGTGCTCTATGCCGTGCAGCAGCCATTCCACAAGCAACTGCTGGCCGGCAAGACCAGCCATGCGGCCTGGCGCAGCAAGCCGAGCTACTACGCCGTCTCGACCGAAGACCGCACCATCAATCCGGATCTCGAGCGCTTCATGGCCAAGCGGATGGGCGCCACCACGATCGAGGTGAAGGCCAGCCATCTCGCGCTGATCTCGCAGCCGGACGCGATCGCGCGGCTGATCCTCGACGCCGCGCGGCAGTCGAGCTGAGCGTCGGCGTTGACCGTGCGTGGGAGAGCATCTGCTTCTCCCGCGCACGATGACGCGCTCTAGAGGATATGCGCGCCATGACCGTCGAAAATGCCGCGATCGCCGGCGCGCGGCACAAGGTCAAGTCCGGCCGCATCGACATCCGGCGGCCGGGCGCGCTTGGTGCCGAGCGTGTTCAGCAGCGTCGCGACCACGACCATCACAAGGACACCGGCAAGACTGAGTCCGATCTGCATCGAGAGCCGGTTCGAGATGTCAAACAGGTCGCATTGGCTGGCGAGCGCCAGCAGGACGCCGAGACAATAGATCGGCAGCGAGTTCTCGCCACAACGCCTCGCGCTGCGCAGCATCGGCGTCGACAGTCCCTGCCAGCCCGCTGGAACGAGCCATGACACCACGATGGCAAGTGCCAGAAAATGCAGCAGCCGCAACGGGCTCAAATTCGACTTGTCCATCGGAAACAGCAGATCCGTCAGCGCCTGCGGCAGCAGCGGCGGCTTGATGCCGTGGCCCAGCGCAACGACGATGCCGAACGCGAGATAGAGCGCGGACAGAACCAGCGCAGGGCGCGACGTCACCCATCCCTGGATCGTCCTTCCCTCGATGACGTACCATGCGCCCAGCACGACCGGAAGCTGCCAGGCCAGTGGGTTGAAGAACCAGACGCCGTCGGGCCAGGCGGGAATGCTCCAGCCGAAGACATGCACCAGCGCATAAAGCGACAGCGAAAGACCAAGCGCCAGGTTCGGCGCTCGCAGCAGCAGCCACAGCAGCGGTGCGAACAACACGTGACAGATCACAAAGACCGGCAGCACGTCGGTATTGACAGGGTGGAATTGCAGCACCGCGGCGTGCGCAAGCGCTGCGCCCGGACGTTCGAACAGAACCCGCGTATTGCTGTCGTCGGCGAGACGGTCGCTGCCCGCGAGGTAGACGACGATCGCGCAGGCGAGCGTCAGCAGCAGAAAGGCGGCATAGATATCCCATCCTCGCCGCAGCGAACGGCCGATCATGCCGCGCCAACCGTCGCGCTGACGCGCCCTGCCGTAGGCCAGTGCGCAGGTGACGCCCGAGATGAACATGAAGATTTCGGCGGCATCGCAGAAGCCGTAGTTGCGCAGGGTCAGCCAGCTTCCGACGTTGTCTGGAATGTGATCGAGAAAGATCCACCACAACGCGATCCCGCGACAGACATCGATGCGCGGGTCGCGGCCGGTCGATCTGAACTCCGGCGGAGTCTCGCCGAGCAATCGCTTCGAGCTGCGGGTTCGATCGTGCATCTATCGATCTGTCTGGCGGGCGCGCAGCCTCATCGGACCCAGGTCCATGAGACGCCCGGGTGCTCCGAGGCGTGCGCGTGCCGGACTAGCCTCCGGCCAACCTGTATGATTGTGCGCTCCAGCTACTACCCCAGGGTTGGCGGCGCTTCCGCCGGCCAGCCGCAATCACGGGGGCCGGGTGGATCGCTATCCTCTGACGGCGCCGCCGGCGCGACGTCGTCGATGGCCGGCAACAAATGCTGCTTTCGCATTTCGGCGAGGCGGGCACGACAGTATTCACGATAAAGCATGTCGAATATGATGGACATGATCGAACGCCTTCTTGATCACTAGGTTGACTTTCCCACGTGACAGATTTCGACCATTTCAACCGGCGGCGATAACCGACAGTGCCGCAGGCAGTCCGACGCAACCAAAATCGATATCAGTCGTTCTACTGAATGACCTGCGCGTGGCGTCTTAGCCAGGAAACCGCGTACAGGGGCACGACACTGATTTGCGCTTGCACGCTGCCCGGAATGTTTGAAGCGGATCCGATGGCAGCAATTATAAATAGAGCGATCGCGACTGCTTCTTCTTAAAAGGGAAATTTGCCGCGATTTTCATGATGTCATTATATACGTAATATTCTAATCACCAAGTGAACCAGTTCACATCAGCATCAATCACAGGCGAGCAAGACTAGCAGACCGGTGACGTGGCTTCTTGGACTCATGCGCACGGATCGAGCGAAGGCCGGTGCGTGAATCGCAAAATGCAGATACTGACTGTGGAGTGCCGCAGCATTTCATTCTGGTGTTTTGTGAAGGCTGGAGGTCCCCATGCCGATGGACGCAGCCAATTTCGCATCGTATCGATTTTCGACGTGCGAGCTTCCGGAACGCATTCGTATCCCGCTCTGGCGCGAGCACTTTGGCCGATGCATCGTGCACGCCGATATCGAGCCTCTCTCGAACGTTTCATTCCAGGCCGATGCATCGCTGCGAGCCGTTCAGGGTCTACGCATGCTGGCGCTGAAGGGCACGTCGATGCGGTTCAAGCGTTTGCAGGCGAACCTTGCCGATGGCGATGACTCCATCGGGGTCATCTTCTGCTCTCCGGGCAGAGGTCAGCTATCGCAGCGCGGCCGGGACGCCGATTTTCGCGCCGGCGATGCAATCGCAATTCTGCATTCCGAGCCTGCCAGCGTCACCTATATCGACGGGTTGCAATTCGGCCTGGCCGTGCCGCGCGAGGCACTTGCGCAGCGCGTGAGCGACGTCGAAGGCCTGGTCATGCGGCCGATTTGGCACCGGACAGAGGCATTCCGACTCTTTATCTCATACCTGAAATCGGTGCTCAAGACGAAAGCGCTGAGCGCGCCGAAGCTTCGCGATACGGTCGTGACCCATATCCACGATCTCATCGCGCTCGCGATCGGCGAGTGTGCTGCGCTGGGCGAGAGCAGCGCGAGCGCCGTCGTCGCTGCGCGGCACCGTGCCGTGCTCGACTACATCGCCGCACACTTTGAGGAGCCCGGGCTCAACGTTCAAACGGTTGCGCGTGGCCAGGGCATCTCGTCGCGCTATCTGCAGCGCCTGATGGCGTCATCAGGACCGTCATTCACCGAGCGCTTGAATGAATTGCGGCTCGAGCGGGCGCTCAAATTGCTCACCGAGCCAGATGCCGGCCGTCGGCGAATTTCCGATATCGCGCTCGAGGTCGGTTTCTCGGATGTTTCGCATTTCAACCGTCTGTTCCGAGCCCGCTTCGGCGATTCGCCACGCGGTGTGCGGCTCGCACGAAAGGGCTCTCACTGAGCCGCCGCCCCTGATCGGGATGTGCGCGAGATGCTGCCTGGGGGCGCTCCGGAGCGAAGGGCGAGGTGGGTTGAGGCCGGCTGCAAGTCTGGTTGGGGCAAAACCCGACGTTGGGGCGGGCCCGAGCCTCGAACGCCTCTCGCGGCTGTGCGCGCATTAGCTTATGTGAATCGACACAACTTATGTGAATCGAAGCGCTATGGTGGCGGCTCTGCTCCCGGAGTGGCGAGCCATTGGTCGATCTGGACGGCGCGCTCGGCCTCGCGGGCCTTCTTGAGAAGTCGTTCCCGCTCGGTGCCGGGAGGCAGATGCGAAGCCCTCGCGCGGGCCGCTTCCTCCAGCTGAATGAGGCGGTATGCGAGCGTCGTGGTTTGCTTGAAGCGATTACGGCGTTTCATGTGTGCAATTGGTGTTTTCAACCCTGATGTAGGTCCGAACCGCGCTCGTCGTCGTTTGTTCCTATTGAACGGCGGGGCGTGGCCTGTCCTGGTCGCGTCCTTGAGAGCACCATGCGGCGGGCCGGCCAGGGAATGCCGGACATCGGCCGGCAGCGTCGGTCTGCGGGAAGCGAGCCGAGCCGAGATGAGAACGATCGTTCCCCGTCAGACGCTCGTCGAAGCCAGGGGGATGCGGAAGAGTTCGCTATCGCCCGCATCGCGAACCGAAATGAAATTGCCGTCGCGAACCATCTCCGGCTTTTCGGTCCCGATCCGGTGAGCGATGAAGCTGCCGTGATCCTGGGCGTCCTTGTCGTCGGCACAGTCGTGACCGACGACGTCGTGTGCGGGGATGTCGCCCGCGAGATGGAAGAAGTATCTGGGCATCTAGGTCAGCTTGTCCAAATTGCCGAACGGCTTCGCGGGCGGCGCGTTCTCGGCCTTCTTGATCTGCTGCGCGCCTTCCTTGGCAAGCCTGCCATCGTTGATGATCTCGGCGATGAGCTGCTTGACCCGTCCGCCGATCCTGTCTGCAATGCCTGTCATGGCTTACCTTTGTTCGTGCTGCCGCCCGCGGCCTCTCACGACTGAAGTATCGCTCGCGGAGAATGTTCCTCCGAGGGGTGAGCACCCAGCCATCCAAGAAAGGAACAAATGACTGTCCGGAAGATTGGATCGCCAGCAACGGCCGAGGCTCAGGCCGAGCGGTTGACGCGAGAAATTCAGTGACGAAGCGCCTGACCAGGAAAGAGCAGTTCGATCGATCGAAGATCAACATGCACGATCTGCTTCAGGTGAGATGCTGGACACATGCCCTCGGCGTGTCGCGCGAACAGCTGCGTAAAGCCGTCGAGAAGGTCGGTGACTCAGCCGTGACGGTTCGCAAGGAGCTCGGAATTCCCGAGGAATGACATGGCCACCGTACAGCAGATCCGGGACTACGCGCGGCAGCTCTGGGAGAAGGCCGGAAAGCCCGACGGCAGGGACGAGCAATTCCGGCACGCGGCCGAGGTCGAGCTGAATGCGGAGAGCGAAAGTCCGGACGCGCCAGCACTGGACCAGCCGAACAAGACGATCATTCCCGGATGAAGCCGGTCTTGCCGCGAGAGGCGTGCCGGCGGCGCGATTGATGGGGATCCTCCATTAGGAACATTGCCATTCTGTCGCGGTTCTCGAAACGCCGCATGGAGCGGTGAGGAGGACGTTATGAAAAGACTGGTTTTGATTTCTGTTGCCGCCGTATTGGCGTCGACGGGCGCTTTCGCCCAGAGCACGATTGTCGGCACGACCGGTGCCGGACATGCCGCCACCGTGCAGATCGAGCCGCAATACCGTACGCGAATCCACAGCTATGTGACCGAACACAAGATCCGTCCCGTCGAGACGCGGGAGAGGATCGTCGTCGGCTCGCCTGTGCCGCGCGAGGTCGAGCTTGAAGCGGTGCCTGCCGATTGGGGCCCGTCGCTCACCAGATATCGCTATGTCTATACCGGCCAGCGCGTGATGCTGGTCGATCCCGACACCCGTACGGTCGTCCAGGAAGTCGAGTGAGGCCGCTCTGATGGCGGGCCGCCTGCAACGGCGGCGGCCCGCGCTCAGCCGGAACGTCCGATCCGCGGGGTAAGCGCCGTTCCGTCAGCGGCCATCGACCGCGTCGGCCGTCAGAGACCGATGCTGGCCACAGCCGCTTCCGCGACGCCCTTCGCGTCGAGGGCGCCGGTCTTGCCGATCTCGATGACCTTGCGGGCCACGATCTCGCAAAGCGGATCGTTGCGATCGACCAGACCCATCGAATGCAGCGCCAGGCTGAACGCCCTGTTGAAGAGCTCGATTTGCTCCGGCGTGTATTCGTCCGTCTTCAGCAAGCGATTGATCGGCATTGTCGAGCCCCACAGCAAGCAGCCAAGTGACGTGGCTATAGCATGGAACCGTCGCGATCGGCAGTCGGCTTTCCCTGCGCCCTCTACAGCAGAGGCGAGACGAGAAGCAAAAGCTCAGGCAAATCATGTCGCGAGAATGCGATCGTGTGACCCACAAGAACCGCGCCGCACACTCAGTGTCGTCCTGGCGAAAGCCAGGACCCATTACCCCAACTCTCAATTGTTGCGCGACGCTGGGGCCACGATCCCGTTCATCATCAAAATGCGGTGGTTGATGGTGTGGACGGCCCCCTACGGCATCAGTGTGCCAGAATGAGGTTGTCTAGATCTCATACAAGGGAGCCGTCCGTGAACCAGATTATCCGCATTGGGATTGATACGTCGAAGTATATTTTTGTGCTGCATGGGGTTGATGCGGCGGAGCAGGTGGTGCTGCGCAAGAAGCTGTCGCGCAAACAAGTGCTGGAGTTCTTCGC
>NZ_JAGKJL010000050.1:0-65641 GCF_020329495.1 Bradyrhizobium australafricanum
CCACCCCTTTGATCGGCTCTGCAAGCAGCGCGGCATCCAGCATCGCCTGACCAAGCCTTACCACCCGCAGACCAACGGCCTCGTCGAACGCTTCAACCGGCGTATCGCCGAAGCCATTGGCCGCGAACAAAAGCGCGGCAGCGCCCGGCGGACCTTCATCGACCATGCCGATCGCGACGCCTTCATCGCCAGGTTCGTCCACGACTACAACCGGACTCGCCTCAAATGCCTCGGCTACCAGGCCCCGATCCAGGCCGTTGCTAAACTCACGGGACTGAACACTTTCGCAGGGACGACAAGCGGGCATGACGGTCTGAGAAGGTGTGACCGATTTGAGAGCGGCGGCGCCCAAGATCTGCGCACGCATCCAAAACCCGCTCATTGACAAGGTCCCGCCACACCGACCTGATAGGCGGATGCGTCGCGTGAGCTTCCTGCCATGATCGCCAGCCTCAGCCTGATCCTGCTCTGCCAGCTGATCGGCGAGGTCGCCGTGCGCGCGCTGGCGGTACCGGTGCCGGGCCCGGTGGTTGGCCTCGTGTTGCTGCTGTTGCTGCTGTTGGCGCGTGACCGCTTTCCGGCGCTGGCGCACGGGCCGCTCGGCGATGACGGCGTCGAGAGCGCGAGCCGCGGCATGCTTGCCAATCTCTCGCTGCTGTTCATTCCGGCCGGCGTCGGCGTGGTGCAGAAGCTCGATCTGCTCGCCGAGCACGGTATCGCGGTCCTGGTGATCCTCGCGGTGTCGGTCATCGTCACCCTGCTGGCGACGGTTGCGACCTTCGTTGCGGCGAGCAGTTTGCTGTCGCGCGAGGAGGAGAGGCCGTGAACGACAATCCGTTCTCGCTCTGGGTCTATCTCTCGCAGTCGCCGCTGCTCTGGCTGACGGTGACGCTGTTGACCTATGCGGCGGCCGACGCGGTGTCGTTGAAGACAAGGCGGCACCCGCTCGCCAATCCCGTGCTGCATTCGGTGTGGATCATCGGCGTGTTTCTGCTGCTGACCGGGACCTCCTACACCACCTATTTTGCCGGCGCGCAGTTCGTGCACTTTTTGCTCGGGCCTGCGACGGTGGCGCTCGCGGTGCCGCTCTACGAGAACCGCAGGCGGGTCGCGGCGGCGATCCTGCCGATGCTGGTTGCGCTCGCGATCGGCTCGCTGACGGCGATCGTCTCGGTGGTACTGCTGGCGCAGGCGTTCGGGCTGCCGCGCGACGTCATCCTGTCGCTGGCGCCGAAATCGGTCACCGCCGGCGTTGCGATGGGCATCAGCGAATCCCTGCATGCCGATCCCTCGCTGACCGCGGTGTCGGTGATCCTCACCGGCATCATGGGGGCGATCATCGTCACGCCCCTGATGAACTTCACCGGCATCACCGACTTTCGCGCCCGCGGCTTTGCGGCGGGCATCGCCGCCCATGGCATCGGCACCGCGCGCGCCTTCCAGGTCGACGAGGTCGCCGGCGTCTTTGCCGGGATCGCGATGAGCCTGAATGCGCTGGTCACCTCGCTGCTGGTGCCGCTGGCTGTGACATATCTGCTGCGCTAAGCATGATCCGGAAAAGTGGGAACCGGTTTTCCCTCGCGACAAACGCAACGCGTTTGCGCGGAGATCATGCTGATATAGAGAGTCCGGCTGCAGGGCAGTTTTGTGCTATTGGTATGGCATTGAGCAGCAAATCCTTCTAGGGTCGCCGCCTCAAACGCGAGTCTGTTCCCCTTGGTCTTCTCCGCAACTCAAAGTGTGCTTGGGCTGGCATCGGGCATGCTGGTCGGTTTTTCGCTGGGCCTGGTCGGCGGCGGCGGCTCGATCCTTGCCGTGCCGCTGATGGTCTATGTGGTCGGCGTGCCGGAGCCGCATGTCGCGATCGGCACCTCGGCGATCGCGGTCGCCGCCAACGCCGCGGTCAATCTCTCCAACCACGCCCGCGGCGGCACCGTGATCTGGTCCTGCGCGCTGGTGTTCGCGCTGTCGGGCATGCTGGGCGCGTTCGGCGGCTCGATCCTCGGCAAGATGCTGGAGGGGCAGAAGCTGCTCGCGCTGTTCTCGCTGGTGATGCTGGTCATCGCGGGCCTGATGCTGAAGAACCGCGCGCGGGTCGGGCTGACCGACGTCAAGATCTCGATGTCCAACATGCCCGCGATCATCGGCCTCGGGCTTGCCACCGGAACCATGTCCGGGTTCTTCGGCATCGGCGGCGGCTTCCTGATCGTGCCGGCGCTGATGCTGGCGACCGGGATGCCGATCATGAACGCGGTCAGTTCCTCGCTGGTTGCCGTCACCGCCTTCGGCATGACCACGGCCCTGAGCTATGCGTGGTCCGGGCTGGTGTCGTGGGGCCTGGCGGGGCTATTCGTCGCCGGCGGCATCGCGGGCGGCCTTCTCGGCACAAGCAGCGCCCGCCACCTGTCGGAACGGCGCGGCGCGCTTAATATCGTGTTCGCGACTGTGATTATCGTGGTGGCGATCTATATGCTGCTGCGTAACATCAATGTGTCCTGAACGTAGAAGGGCGCAGAGCTCTTGCGAAAGCCAGCTATGAACCAACTGACGAAATCGCCCCTGATCAACGCCGGTGCCACCCGCCGCGGCGCGCTCGGCCTGTTCGGTGCCGGCCTCGCGCTCATGGCCGCGGGCGCCGCACGCGCCGAGGACGACAATGTCCTGACCGAGGAGCAGGTGCTGCGCGATCCGGATATTCCTGACATCGGCAACCCCAAGGGCGATATCACCATCGTCGAATGGTTCGACTACAACTGCCCCTATTGCCGCAAGCTCGCGCCGGAGCTGCGCCAGGTGGTGCAGGACGACGGCAAGGTCCGCCTCGTGCTGAAGGATTGGCCGATCCTCGGACCGGTCTCCAAGGTCGCGGCGCGGATGGCGCTGGCGGCGAAGTACCAGAACAAGTTCGACGTCGCGCATGAGGCGATGATCTCGGTCAATTCGCGCATCACCGAGCCGCGCATCGCCGAGTTGCTCTCGGGCGCCGGCCTCGACATGGACCGCCTGAAGAAGGATCACGACGCCAACGCCAAGGCGATCGACGCGATCCTTTCCCGCAACAACGAGCAGGCGCTGGCGTTCGGCTTCAACGGCACGCCGTCATTCATCGTCGGCAAGTACCGCGTGCCGGGCGTGCTCAGCATGGATCAGTTCGAGCAGGTGATCGCCGACGCCCGCAAGGCCAATATGGGCCGCAAGACCGAGCAGAATTGATCGCGCTTCCTGCAACGAAAATGGCCTCTCCGGCGCCGGAGAAGCCATCTGCTTTTATGTCGGCTTGAAAACAATCGTTACTTCGCCGCGATCTTGTCCCACTGCTCGCGGGTGCGCGTCTTCAGCAGGTTCCAGTCATGCGCTGCGACGTCCCAATTGACGATGGTGCGCGTGTCCTGCGCCACCTCGCCATTGGCGACGCTCGACGTCCGCATCGAGTCATAGACATAAACGCCGCATGTCAGCAGCAGCGCGCCCAAAATCATGCCGAAAAAGGTCCGCATCGCTCAATCCCTCCGGTGTCGGAAGCATAACGTTGCGGGGCTCGCTGTGGTTCCGGCGATCGATCAACTGCGCGCGAACGCCCGCATCACGTAATCGATGAACACGCGCACGCGCGGCGAGAGCTGGCGGTTGCGCGGATAGAGCAGGTTTACCGGCACCGATGGCGGCGGACATTGCAGCAGCACCGCGACCAGCGTTCCGTTTGCCAGATCGATTTCGGCGTGGAAGCGCGGCACCTGCACGAGGCCGAGGCCGAGTTTCGCGCTCGCCAGATAACTCTCGGGGCCGGTCACCGACATCGGCGCCGGCAGCGGAAACTGCTTCAGCGTGCCGTCGATCACGAACTCCATCGGCCGCAGGCGTCCCGTGGTCAGCGAGCGGATGCCGATCATGCGATGGCCGTCGAGCGCGAACGGATCGAGCGGCGTGCCGAAACGCGCAAGGTAATCCGGCGTCGCGCAGGTCAACCGCTCCAGCATCGTGACCTGCCGCGCGATCATGTCGCTGTCGGGCAGCTTGCCGAAGCGCAGCACGCAGTCGACGCCTTCGCGGATCAGATCGACCCAGCGGTCGCTCTCGCTCATGTTGATCTCGATATCAGGATATTCGGCGAGGAAGCCCGGCAGGTTCGGCAGCAGGAAGTGCCGCGCCAGCGTGCCCTGCACCTCGAGCCGCAGCAGCCCCTTCGGCCGCGCGCCGCTGAACGCGCCCTCGGCGTCTTCGAGGTCCGCGATCAGCGACAGGCAGCGGCGGTAGTGCGCCTCGCCATCGAGCGTCGGGCGCACCGTGCGCGTGGTGCGCTCGAGCAGCCGCACGCCGAGCCGCGCCTCCAGCCCCTTCACCGCGTCCGTCACCGTCGAGCGCGGCAGTCCCAGATCCTCGGCGGCGAGCGAAAAGCTGCGCCGCTCGACCACCCGGGTGAACACGCGCATCGCGTCGAAACGGTCCATCTATTGTCCGGGAATAACAAATAGTGATGTCGGATGATGCATGATTATCCGGAAGACGCCAAGACCTAGTGTCCTCCCATCGAACGCGGCGCGGCCGCATCACCTGATGGGAGACTGAAAATGACCAACCAAACCAACAAGGTAGCCCTGGTGACGGGCGCCTCGCGCGGGATCGGCGCGGCGGTTGCCGAACGCCTCGCCAAAGACGGCTTCACCGTCGTCATCAACTACTCCGGCGACGCCAAGCCGGCGCAGGCGGTGGCGGACAGGATCGAGGCCGCCGGCGGCCGGGCACTGACCGCGAAGGCCGATGTCAGCGATGCCAACGCGGTGCGCGGCATGTTCGACGCGGCGGAAGCCGCCTTCGGCGGCGTCGACGTGCTGGTCAACAATGCCGGTATCATGAAGCTCGGCAAGATCGCCGACAACGACGACGCCGCGTTCGACCACCAGGTCGCGGTCAACCTGAAGGGCAGCTTCAACACCATGCGCGAGGCGGCGCGCCGGCTGCGCAACGGCGGACGCATCGTCAACTTCTCGACCAGCGTCGTCGGCACCAAGCTTGAGACCTACGGCATCTATGTCGCGACCAAGGCCGCGATCGAGTCGTTGACCGCGATCCTGTCCAAGGAGTTGCGCGGCCGCGGCATCACGGTGAATGCGGTCGCGCCCGGGCCGACCGCGACCGACCTGTTCCTGCACGGCAAGTCGGACGAGCTGATTGATCGCTTCGCCAAGATGGTGCCGCTGGAGCGGCTCGGCACACCCGATGACATCGCCAATGCCGTGGCCTTCCTCGCCGGCCCCGACGGCTCCTGGATCAACGGCCAGACGCTGCGCGCCAATGGCGGCCTGGTCTGACGCCCGCACATCTCCAACCCAACTCGCATTCAACCGACTTCACAAGGATACGTGTCATGAAACAGGTCATCGTCATTACCGGCGCCTCGAGCGGCTTCGGCCGCCTCACCGCCAACGCGCTCGCCAAGGCCGGCCACACCGTCTACGCCTCGATGCGCCACACCACCGGCCGCAACGCCGCCGCGGTCGCCGATATCGAGGAGTTCGCGCGCGACAACAAGGTCGACCTGCGCGCGCTCGAACTCGATGTCGGCTCGCAGGCGTCAGGCGATGCGGCGATTGCGCAGATCGTCGCCGAGGAAGGCCGCCTCGACGTCGTGATGCACAATGCCGGCCACATGGTGTTCGGCCCGGCGGAGGCGTTCACGCCCGAGCAGCTTGCCAAGCTCTACGACGTCAACGTGCTATCGACCCAGCGCGTCAATCGCGCGGCGCTGCCGCAACTGCGCAAACAGGGCAGGGGACTCGTGGTCTGGGTGTCGAGCAGCTCTTCGGCCGGCGGTACGCCGCCCTATCTGGCGCCGTATTTCGCGGCCAAGGCCGGCATGGATGCGATGGCGGTGATCTATGCCCGGGAGCTTACACGCTGGGGCATCGAGACCTCGATCATCGTGCCCGGCGCCTTCACCGGCGGCACCAATCACTTCGCGCATTCCGGCCGTCCCGCCGACGAGGCCCGCGTCGCCGAATATGAGGCCGGTCCCTATGCCGGCTTCGGCGAGGAGATCATGAAGGCGTTCGCGGCGATCGTGCCCGAGGATGCCGACGCCTCGCTGGTCGCGGACGCGATCGTCAAAGTCGTCGATACGCCGTTCGGCAAGCGGCCGTTCCGCGTCCACATCGATCCGACGCAAGACGGCGCCGAAGTCGCATTCGGCGTGATCGACCGCGTCCGCAACGAGATGCTGCACCGGGTCGGCTTCTCCGACCTGCTCAAACCGCGAGTGAACGGGTAATCTTCTCCCCGCAACGTCATTGCGAGGAGCGACAGCGACGAAGCAATCCATCTGCCCGCGTGCTCGGTGACAATGGATTGCTTCGCTTCGCTCGCAATGACGGGATACGATCCCTCAGGTGCTGTCGGCTCGCTCACCATTCATCCACTGCATGATCTCCGCATTGATCTCGCGCGGATAGGTGTGGCTGAGATCGTCGATTTCGCGATAGGTCACCCTGGCGCCGGCGGCTGACAGCATGCCCTGGGTCTGCCGCGCGGTCTGCACGGGAAACATCCAGTCGAGTCGGCCGTGGGTGATGAAGATCGGCAAGCCGCGCAGCCGCTCCGCGTCGGCGATCTCTGCCATCAGCGGATGGAAGGTCGCGGCAACGGGCGCCAGATGCGTGAAGCGCGAGGCGCCGTCGAGCCCGCTCACATAGCTGAAGGTGCCGCCGTCGCTCATGCCGGTCAGCAGCAGGCGCGTCTCGTCGATCTTCCAGCGCGCACGCACCTGGTCGAGGATGCGGTTCAGATTCGGCGAGTCGGTGTCCTCGCCCATCAGCGCCCAGGTCTGGCCGGTCGCGGTCGGCGCCACCAGGATGGCGCCGCGGCTGCGCGCATCGCGCAGCCAGCTCCACAGGAAGCCGCGGCCATTGCCGCTGCCGCCATGCAGCGCCATCACCAGCGGCCAGGCGCGATCCGGCGTGTAATATTCCGGCACGTACATCGAGAAGCCGCCGCGGCTGCCCGGCCCGTTGCGCTCATGGAAGATGCCGGTGTCGGCGTTGGGCTTGGCGGCGAGCTTCGCCTGCAGCTCCGTATCCTCGCGCAGATCGGGCGCGATGAAGAAACCGCTGACCGGCGGCAGCTCGGTCAGCGGATAGAGCGCCTCCTGCGCCCGCGGCAGATAGCGCAGCGCACGGAACACGCTGACCAGATCGCCTTCGCCGTTCTGTACCGCGCGCAGCCCTGCGTAGCCGGCGAGCGCCGGTTCGATCGCGGCTTCCAGCACGGTCTTGATGTGCGCGAATTTCTCCGGCCAATCGGCAAGCCGCGGCCGCACCGCCTGCAAGGCCTCTTCGGGCTCGCCCGCGATCTGCATCACGCGATCGAAGTCCGGCGGATTGAGGTTGCGCGCGACGAAGGACAGCGATTCCAGCGTCTGCAACAGCGGCGGCAGCACGGCCACGATGTCGTCAACCACCGCCTCGCTCATCGCCGCTGCCTCTTCCCTTTGCCTCAATGCAGCCGCGGCGCCTTCAACAGCTTTATGCGGTCGATCGAGGTCAGCGTGACGTCGAAAGTGACGCCCTCGTGATAGATGGTCAGCGGCACGTCGACGCCGGCCGCGCCGAGCGACCAGAGCTTGCGGTAGAAGCCGGCCTGGCTCGTCACCTTGTCGCCGTCGACCGCGAGGATCACGTCGCCGGTCTTCAGTTCGGCGCGCGCCGCCGGTCCCTTGCTGGCGACGCCGACCACCACGAGGCGGTTGTCGATCTCGGTCGTGAACATGCCGAGCCACGGCCGCGCCGGCTTGTCGACCCGGCCGAACTTGCGCAAATCGTCCAGCACCGGATTGAGCAGATCGATCGGCACGATCATGTTGACATGCTCGGCGTGGCCCGAGCGCTCGCGTTCGAGTTGCAGCGAGCCGATGCCGATCAGCTCGCCGGCATTGTTGATCAGCCCGGTGCCGCCCCAGTTCGGATGCGACGGAGAAGTGAAGATCGCCTCGTCCAGCAGATACTCCCAGTAGCCGGCGAATTCCTGCTTCGCCGCGATCTGGCTTGCGACCGAGCGCGTGCGGCCGCCGGCGCCGCCGAGCACCACATTGTCGCCGACCTGCGTCGCCGCCGACGAGCCGATCCGCAGCGGCTCGAGATCGACCCGGCCGAGCGCCTGCACCAGGCCGAAGCCGGATTCGAAATCGAAGCCGAGCGCGTGGCCCTCGACCGCGCGGCCGTCGCCGAGATGCAGCCACACCGTGGCGGCTTCAGTGATCAGATAGCCGATCGTCAGCACCAGCCCGTCGTCGATCAGGACGCCATTGCCGGCGCGCTCGGTGCCGAGCGTCTCGGCGCTGAAAGCATCCGGCGGAATGATCGAGTGCAGCCCGACCACACTCATCAGCGCGCGATCGAGATCGTAGCGGTAATCTTCGGGGCGAGGCTGAAAGGCCGCGGGCACTTTCCATTCGGTCGTGGAGGGCATCAAGGGATCTCCTGGCGTGCAGGGCGCTGGAACCTCAAGGTAGACCGAGGTTCTGCCGGCAGGGAAGATGGAATAATATACCTTGCAGGGCCGCCTGCACAGCTCATGTGGCGTGCAGACCTGCCCCTCGCAAGATAATTGAACCTATTCGGTTTTTGCCGCACGCGCCGGCATGATGCGGAAGGCGCGGTTGTCCTTGATCCACGCGGCGCGCTCGTCGCGCAGCATGGTGCGGCGAACCTTTCCGGAATCGTCGCGCGGCGCGGTGCCGACGCGCTCGAAACTTTCCGGATGCTTGTAGCGGCTGAGCCGGTCCTTCAGGAAATCGCCCATGCCGTCGGCGATCGCTTGCGCATCGGCGCTGTCGGCGAGCTCGAGGATTGCATGCACGCGCTGACCGAATTCCGGATCGGGCAGTCCGACCACGACGCAGGAGCGCACCTCGGGATGCTCGCTGACCGCGGCCTCGACCTCGGCCGGATAGATGTTGGCGCCGCCGCGCAGCACCATGTCGGCGAGCCGGTCGCCGAGATAGAGATAGCCTTCTTCATCGAGCCGGCCGATATCGCCGAGCGATTCCCAGCCGTCCGTCCGCCGCTTCGGCGTTGCGCCGAGATAGTGATAGGTCGAGCCGGCGCCGTCATTGGGCAGGAAATAGATTTCGCCGGTCTCGCCGGGCGCGACGTCGTTGCCGTCCTCGCCGATGATGCGCAGTTTCGCGGTCTCGCCGATCTTGCCGACCGAGCCCTTGTGCGCCATCCATTCGGTGCCCGAGATCACGCAGGCGCCCTGCCGCTCGGTGCCGCCATAGAGCTCCCAGATCCGCTCGGGGCCGAGCCATTCGATCCATTTCTCCTTCAGCCAGGGCGGCATCGGAGCTGCCATGTGAAACACGATGTTCAGGCTGGAGACATCGTAGCGGTTGCGCACCTCCTCGGGCAGCGCCCAGATCCGGTGCATCATGGTCGGCACGAAGTTCACCCATTGCACGCGCTCGCGCTCGATCAGCCGCAGCGTCTCCTCGGCGTCGAACTTCACCATGCCGGTGACCCTTCCGCCCCCGAACAGCGCAAAGTGCGAGAGGATGAATGGCGCATTGTGATACAGCGGCCCCGGATTGAGCAGCGAGGTGTCGCGCGCAATACCGAGCGTCGCCTCGGCCGTGGTCTCGATCACCGCGGGGTTGTGATCGAGGATCACCTTCGGCCGTCCGGTCGAGCCGCCGCTCGTCATCGCCTTCCAGTAGCGCGCGACCGGCGCATCGATCGGCTCCTCGGAGAATCCGTCCGGTACGAAATTCACCGGCAGCGAATTCGGCGCATTCCAGTCGGTCTCGCCGCCGACCACCAGCGACGGTTTCAGAATCTCGAGCACCGCAGCGGCCTCGCCGCGCGGCAGCCGCCATGACAGCGAGGTCGGCGTCGCGCCGCACTTCCACACCGCGAAGGTCGTCTCGAAGAACGCGTTGCTGTTGGGCAGCCCGATCGCGACGAAGTCGCCGGGCTTGACGCCCTTGGCGGCGAAGGCGCGCGCCCGTGCATTGGCGCGGCGCTCGAGCTCGAGCCAGGTCAACGCATCCGCGCCATGACTGATGGCGATCGCATCCGTGGGCTTGCGTTCGGCATACCAGCGCGGCACGTCGGCGAGGGGGATCAGCATGGTCGTTTCCGTCGGAAAAGGCGGCTTGAAGCGCTCTTGTTGCAAGGATGTGGTCAAGACCACGGCCGCCACTTCACCAACAGTGCGGTCTCCGTGTCAAGCCGACGGCTGCCGAGGCGGCCGGTATCCCGCTGATGGAATTGCAGAATCCCTGTTCGCTAAAAGCCCCGTCAAGATTCCGGTAAAGTTCAAGCGATCGCGCTAAGCCGGGCTTTACGGGGGGCCGGCATTGTGGCCGTTGCGGTTCTGTGCCGGGCGCGTCGAGCGACGTGCACGGCGTGCAATGTCTTTCAATGACCAATGGCTTCAAGGACGGCGACGATGGCGAGCAATGGAGCACGGATCAAGGTCAGTCGCGAGCCGCGGCGCCAGCTCAACAATCGTGCGGCCTGGATCACGGTCGACGACGGCGCGACCGAGAGCGAATGCGCCGTGGTCGACATCTCGCCGGGCGGCGCCAAGATCACCACCGAGGTCGAGTTCGAGGTGAATGACCGCCTCGCGCTGACGCTGCTCGCCGATCACGCCAAGCGCTATCCGTGCAAGGTGGTCTGGCGTCGCGGCAAGACCTACGGGCTCAAATTCGTGACGGCCGAAGTCGAGCCGGTTGAACCGGCCGCGGAGCCGGCCGGCGCGACCTAGTGTGCTGAATGCGAAGTTCGTGTGATTTCGCGGCAGCCACTTTCACGAACTTCGCATTCATAAAGCACACTAGAATCAAAAGTTTGCTAGTGTCCTTATCGAATCCGAAGTTCGCTCCGAAGGTGCGGCAAATGATGCGAACTTCGGATTCGGGACACTAGCGCGGCGTTTCATCAATCAATGTTCGAATGAACGTTCGGCGCAGGCCATCGCCGATCGGATCGGGCGCGCGTTCAATGGCTCACGCCAGGACGTCCCGCGCAAGCGTGGCTCACGTCAACGTCGCTGCGGATTGTCGGCATTGCCGGTGGTGGTGCCCGTCGGGCCTCCCGGAAGCGCCGGTGCGGCGCTGCCGCCGCCGGTGCCGGAAGACGGTGCGACGCGCTGGCCGGACTGGGTCGGGAGCGCAGTGCCGCCGACGCCGTTCGACGGCGCGGCGCGGTCGCCTGGCCTCGGCGGCAGCGGGGTGCCGCCGGTGTTTTGCGCGAGAAGCTGGGCCGGTGCGAGGACGAGGCCGGCGACGACGACGACGATGGCAAATTTGGTCTTGAACATGTGCTGGTCCGAGATGGCGCGGTGAGGCTTGAGCGACAGGCACAGCCGCGACGGAGACGAGACATCCGCCAAGCCCGCGAGATTGCGATACCAGCATAACGTCAGCCGCATTTGATGCGTTCCCGGACGCCTCGCCAGGGCGAAGCAAATATCCGTGTAATGAACGGTCTCCACCGATCGCGGCGACGCCTCGCCGGTGTTGCGGATCTTTCGACATGAAGTTTGGACATTCATGTCGCGAGAATGCGGATGTGTGACTCACAGACCTCGCCACACACTCAATGTCGTCCTGGCGAAAGCCAGGACCCATTACCCCAAATCTCAATTGTTGCGCGACGCTGGGGCCACGATCCCGTCCAGGATCAAGTGCGGTGGTTATAGGTCCTGGCTTTCGCCAGGACGACGAACGGATAGTGCCGTGTGCCCGTCCTCACGGGTTCACGCAAACACAGTCGAGCCCGGCAATGACGACTGGTTGGCCAGGCGCCGTCGTCCTAGCGTTCCGTCAGCTTCAGCTCGATGCGGCGGTTGCGCTTGTAGGCCTCTTCGGTCTGCGCGGTGTCGAGCGGCTGGAATTCGGCAAAGCCGGCGGCGACCAGGCGCTGCGCCGGCACGCCGAGCGAGACCAGGTACTGCACCACCGAGATCGCGCGCGCCGAGGACAGCTCCCAGTTGGACTTGAACAGCGGGCTGTTGATCGGCCGCACGTCGGTGTGGCCGTCGACGCGCAGCACCCAGGCGATCTCGGGCGGAATCTGCTTGTCGAGATCGATCAGCGCGCTCGCGACCGTTTCGAGCTCGGTCTTGCCCTCGGGCAGCAGCGTCGCCTGGCCGGTGTCGAAGAACACTTCCGACTGGAACACGAAGCGGTCGCCGACGACGCGGATATCGGGACGGTTGCCGAGGATCGCACGCAGCCGGCCGAAGAATTCCGAGCGGTATTTCGACAGTTCCTGCACCCGCTGCGCCAGCGCGACATTGAGGCGCTGGCCGAGATCGGCGATGCGGTTCTGCGATTCCTTGTCGCGTTTCTCGGAGGCGTCGAGCGCCTCCTCGAGCGCGGCGAGCTGGCGGCGCAGCGCGCTGATCTGCTGGTTCAGCAGCTCGATCTGCGCCAGTGCGCGCGACGATACGGCCTTCTCGGACTCCAGCGCCTTGTTGAGTTCGTTGGCGCGGCCCTGCGCGTCGCTGCCGGAACTCGCGAGCCCCTCATAGAGCCCCTTCATGCGGTCGCGCTCGCCTTCCGCGGACGCAAGCCCGGCGCGCAGCTGCGCCACCTGGTCGTCGAGCGTCAGCTTGGAGAGCTTCTCCAGCGACAGCAGGTCGTTGAGCTGGGCGATCTTGGCGGTGAGCTGTTCCAGCGCCTTGTCCTTGCCGGTGACCTCCTGTGACAGGAAGAACTGCACGACGAGGAACACCGACAGCAGGAACACGATCGACAGCACCAGCGTCGACAATGCGTCGACAAAGCCGGGCCAGTAGTTGAAGCCGGATTCGCTGCGGCGCGAGCGGGCGAGGGCCATGGGTGTCTCCTTGGGCTTGCTCCCCGGCTAGCTCTTCTCGGGCTGGCGGGCGAGGCGTTCGAGCAGCCGCTTGATCTCGCGGTTCTGCTCGCCCTGGCCGTCGGCCCACTCTCGGATCATCTGCTGCTCGGTGCGCATATGCGCAACCAGTCCCTGGATCGCCTCGGCAAGATTGGCCATCGCGGCCGTGGTGCTGCGGCCGCCGCCGCCTTCCTCGAGCGCGGTGCGGAGCCGATCGATCGCGCCCTGCATGTCGCCGGAGACGCCAGGTTCATCGCCGGAAATGCCGCGCACGGTGCCGGCGAGCCAGTCCTCGAGGTCGGTGTAGAAGCGGTTCTGGGCCTGGCTCGACTGCAGGTCGAGGAAACCGAGGATCAGCGAGCCGGCGAGGCCGAACAGCGAGGACGAGAACGAGATGCCCATGCCGCCGAGCGGCGCGGCGAGGCCCTCCTTCAGCGTATCGAACAGCGCGCCGGAGTCGCCGCCGACCTTGAGCCCGTCGATCACCTTGCCGACCGAGCCCACCGTCTCGATCAGGCCCCAGAACGTGCCGAGCAGGCCGAGGAACACCAGCAGGCCGGTCATGTAGCGCGAGATGTCGCGGGCTTCATCGAGGCGGGTTGCGATCGAATCGAGCAGATGTCGCATGGTCTGCTGCGAGATCGACATCCGCCCCGAGCGTTCGCCGCCGAGGATCGCGGCCATCGGGGCAAGCAGCGTCGGGCGGCGCTCGATCGCAAGGCCGGGATCGGCGATGCGGAAATTGTTGACCCAGGCGACCTCGGGATAGAGCCGGATCACCTGGCGGAACGCCAGGATGATTCCGATCAGCAGCACCGCCCCGATCAGGGCGTTCAGCCCCGGATTGGCAAAGAAGGCGGTGACGATCTGCTTGTACAGCACGACCCCGACCAGGCCGCAGAGCACCAGGAACACCAGCATCCGCACCAGGAAGATCCGAGGCGAGGACAGCTTGCTCAATTCGATCTCCATGTCGGAGCGGGAAGGAGGCATTGCCGGGTCATCCGTTCGCGAAGGCCGCATCTGCGAGCAATATGGCACAGCGGCGGAGTGAGGAAAGCCGATTCCAGGGGCAGCAAACAGGACCTTGAGTTGGAATCTCGTGGGCCGTTGCCGCTTTGCACGGCTTTCCGACCGCTCGGCGCATCACCATCCGCTGAACTGCACGCCCCACCCGCAGATCGCGAAATGAGGTCGGCTTGCACGCGTCGTTCGGTGAGGCGAACGCGACGATGGTGATTCGGTCCGATGGTCTCGGTGTTGCGAGGTGCGGCATTCCGCGCAGGCAAAATGGCGGGGTTCCCGCTCACGCAGACCTTAACGCATTCCCACAGCCTGCGATGGAACCCGCTCACAATGCGGTGACAAGGTAAAAGATGCCGCGAAATCAGGGTGATAGCGTTCTGTGACATTGAGCCGCCGAAAAACGCATTGCGTCGCAGCAAGCAGATTTTATTTTCATCGCAGCAACACGAGCGGTGTCGCCGTGACACCGCCGTTCGTTTGTTCAAACCTTTCAGGGGCGATTATCTCAATGTCTGGACTTCGCGCGCAATCGGCATGCATTGCATTGATGCTGGCTGCCATCGCGCCAATGCTTGCTGGCTGCGACGAGCCGAACACCGCAACCGCCGCCGTACAAGTACCCGAGCCGGACGTCAGCGTCGTCACCGTGAAGCCGCAGGCGCGTGCGATGCTGCGCGAGCTGCCGGGCCGCATCGCGCCGACCCGTGTTTCCGAGGTCCGCCCGCGCGTCTCGGGCATCGTCGTCAACCGCATGTTCCATCAGGGCAGCGAGGTGAAGGTCGGCGATCCCCTGTACCAGATCGATCCGCGCCCGTTCGAAGTCGAATTGCAGTCGACCGAGGCGGCGCTGGCGCGCGCCAAGGCCGTGCTCGAACAGGCCGCGCTGCAGGCCCGCCGTATCGCCACCTTGACCAGCCAGCGTGCGGCGCCGGAAGCCGAGAACGAAAAGGCGATCGCGACGCTGAAGCAGGCCGAAGCCGACGTGCAAGGTCGCGAGGCCGAAGTCGCGCGCGCCAAGCTCAATCTGGATTACGCCACGATCCGCGCGCCGATCGACGGCACCATCGGCGCTGCGCTGGTCAGCGAGGGCGCCCTCGTCGTGCAGAACGACGCCGCGAGCCTTGCGACCATCCAGCAGCTCGATCCGATCTACGCCGACTTCCAGCAGTCGGTGACCGAGATGAACCAGCTCCGCCGTGCCTTCGAGAGCGGCGATCTCGACCGCATCGCGCCCGACGCGATGAAGGTGCGGCTCGTGCTCGACGACGGCTCGATCTACCCGCTGCCGGGCAAGCTGCTGTTCTCCGACGCCAAGGTCGACGCCTATACCGGGCAGGTGACGTTGCGCGGCGAGTTCCCGAACCCGCATCGCATCCTGCTGCCGGGCATGTATGTGCGCGTGCTGATCGAACAGGGCATCGACAGCGATGCGATTGCCGTGCCGCAGCAGGCAATCCAGCGCAATGGCGGCGGCGGCAGCGAGGTGTTCGTCGTCAAGGCCGACAATCACGTCGCGGTGCAGCCGGTGCGCACCGGCTCGCTGCAGGGTGGTTCCTGGTTCGTGACCGACGGTCTTAAAGCCGGCGACAAGGTCGTCGTCGAGGGGTTCCAGAAATTCGCCGCCGGCGACAAGGTCCGGCCGCAAGCCTGGCGCGAGGTCGACGCAGCTGCAGCACCGACGGATCCGCACCAGACCGCGCACGCAGTGCGGTGATCCGACATGCCTAGCTTCTTCATCGACAGGCCGATCTTCGCCTGGGTCGTCGCGCTGTTCATCTGTCTGATCGGCGCGATCTCGATTCCGCTGCTCGCGGTCGCGCAATATCCGATCATCGCGCCGCCCTCGATCTCGATCTCGACCAGCTATCCCGGCGCGTCGCCGGAGAACCTCTACAACAGCGTGACTCGGCTGATCGAGGAGGAGCTCAACGGCGCCGCCAACATCCTGAACTTCGAATCAACCTCCGACTCGCTTGGCCAGGTCGAGATCATCGCCAACTTCAAGCCGGGCACTGACACCAGCCAGGCTTCGGTCGAGGTGCAGAACCGCCTCAAGCGCGTCGAGGCGCGGCTGCCGCGCGCCGTGATCCAGCAGGGCATCCTGGTCGAGGAAGCCTCGTCCGCCGTGCTGCAGATCATCACGCTGAACTCGACCGACGGCTCGCTGGATGAAGTGGGCCTCGGCGACTTCATGATCCGCAACGTGCTGGGCGAGGTGCGCCGCATCCCCGGCGTCGGCCGCGCCACGCTCTATTCGACCGAGCGGTCCTTGCGGATCTGGATCGATCCGGCCAAGCTGGTCGGCTACGGCCTGTCCGCCGACGACGTCAACAAGGCGATCACGGCGCAGAACGCCCAGGTCGCCTCCGGCAGCATCGGCGCCGAGCCGAGCACCGATACCCAGAAGATTTCCGCGCAGGTGCTGGTGAAGGGCCAGCTGTCCTCGCCCGACGAATTCGGCGCCATCATCCTGCGCGCCAACGCCGACGGCTCGACGGTCCGCCTGCGCGACGTCGCGCGGATCGAGATCGGCGGCCTCAGCTACCAGTTCAACACCCGCCTGGACGGCAAGCCGACCGCCGGCCTCTCGGTGCTGCTGTCGCCGAAGGGCAATGCGCTGGCGACCGCGAGCGCGGTCGAAGCCAAGATGAAGGAGCTGTCGCGCTTCTTCCCGGCCAATATCTCCTACGAAATCCCCTACAACATCACGCCGGTGGTCGAGGCTTCGATCAAGAAGGTGTTGACGACGCTGGTCGAGGCCGTGGTGCTGGTGTTCGTCGTGATGTTCCTGTTTCTGCAGAACATCCGCTACACCATCATCCCGACCATCGTGGTACCGGTGGCGCTGCTCGGCGCCTGCGCCACGCTGATGATCGCGGGCTTCTCGATCAACATGCTGACCATGTTCGGCATGGTGCTGGCGGTCGGCATCCTCGTCGACGACGCCATCGTCGTGGTCGAGAACGTCGAACGCATCATGGCGGAGGAAGGCCTGCCGCCGAAGGAAGCCACCAAGAAGGCGATGTCGCAGATCACCGGCGCCATCATCGGCATCACGCTGGTGCTGATGGCGGTGTTCGTGCCGATGGCGTTCTTCCCCGGCTCGGTCGGCATCATCTACCGCCAGTTCTCGGTCACCATGGTGGCGGCGATCGCGTTCTCGGCGCTGCTCGCGCTGTCGCTGACGCCGGCGCTGTGCGCGACGCTGCTCAAGCCGGTCAAGAAGGGCCACGGCCATGCCAGCAAGGGCGTGTTCGGCTGGTTCAACCGCGTGCTCGACACCAGCCGCGCCGGCTATGTCAGCACGGTGCAGGCCGGGCTGAAGCGCACCGGCCGCCTGATGCTGATCTATCTGGTGCTGTTCGCAGGCGTCGCCTACGGCTTCGTCCGGCTGCCCGGCGGCTTCCTGCCGGTCGACGACCAGGGCTTCATCACGACCGACGTGCAGACGCCGTCGGAGTCGTCCTATGCCCGGACCGAAGCCGCGGTCGAGCAGGTCGAGAAGTACCTCAAGGACCGCGCCGGCATCGAGAACGTCACGTTCCTCACCGGCTTCAGCTTCCTCGGCCAGGGCATGAACACCGCGCAGGCCTTCATCACCCTGAAGGACTGGTCGGAGCGCGGCCCGAAGGATTCCGCCGCCGCCATCGTTGCAGACATCAACCGCGATTTGTCGTCGATTCGCGACGCCAGGATCTCGGCGTTGCAGCCGCCGCCGATCGACAATCTCGGCAACTCCTCGGGCTTCTCGTTCCGCCTGCAGGACCGCGGCCAGAAGGGCTATTCGGCGCTGATCGCCGCGTCCGATCGCCTGATCGCGGAGGCCAATGCCAGCCCGATCCTGCAGAAGGTCTATGTCGAAGGCCTGCCGCCGGCGCCGCAGGTCAATCTGATGATCGACCGCGAGAAGGCGGGCGCGTTCGGCCTCACCTTCGAGGATATCAACAACACGATCTCGACCAATCTCGGCTCGAACTACATCAACGACTTCCCGAACCGCGGGCGCATGCAGCGCGTCATCGTGCAGGCCGACAAGACCAGCCGCATGAACGCGGACGACATTCTCAACTACAACGTCAAGAACAGCCGCGGCCAGCTGGTGCCGTTCTCGGCCTTCGCCACCATCGAGTGGACGAAGGGGCCGACGCAGATCGCGGGCTTCAACTACTATCCGGCGGTGCGCATCTCCGGCGAGGCGCGGCCGGGCTTCACCTCGGGCGATGCGATCGCCGAGATGGAGCGGCTTGCCGACAAGCTGCCGCGCGGCTTCGGCTATGAATGGACCGGCCAGTCGCTGCAGGAGAAGCTGTCGGGCTCGCAGGCGCCGTTCCTGCTCGCGCTGTCGGTGCTGGTGGTGTTCCTGTTGCTCGCCGCGCTCTATGAGAGCTGGACCATTCCGCTCGCGGTGCTGCTCACCATTCCGCTCGGCATTCTCGGCGCGGTGGTGGCGGCGACGATGCGCGGGCTCTCCAACGACGTCTATTTCACCGTCGGCCTGATCACCATCATCGGTCTTGCCGCCAAGGACGCGATCCTGATCATCGAGTTTGCCAAGGATCTGCGCGCGCAAGGCAAGCCGCTGGTCGAGGCGACAATCGAGGCGTGCAGCCTCAGATTCCGCCCGATCCTGATGACCGGCCTTGCCTTCGTCTGCGGCGTGCTGCCGATGGCGATCGCGACCGGCGCCGGCGGCGCCAGCCAGCAGGCACTCGGCACGTCCGTGATGGGCGGCATGATCGCCGTCGTGATCCTCGCGCTGCTCCTGGTGCCGGTGTTCTTCGTCAGCGTGCAGCGCGTGCTGGCCGGCGACCGCGAGAAGGCGCCGGGGCAGGGTGAGGTGTATGGCCCGCCCGCGCCGGCAAGGATCGGTCACTGACATCAGGGACCGACGCTGGTCAGATCAGCGGCTTGCTTTCGCGAGCCGGCCAATCCAGATTGCAGCTTTGGATTGAACGGGGCGCGTTTGGGCAACCCGGGGATTGAGGGCGTGCGATGCGGCCGAGCGATATTGCGATCTCGAATTATCGCTCGATCCGGCGGCTCTTCATGCCCATCCAGCCGCTGTCCGTGTTCGTCGGCGAGAACGGTGTCGGCAAATCCAATCTCTACAAGTCGCTGTCGCTGCTGCGCGACGCGGCCACCGGCCGGATCACGCGCACGATCGCTGACGAGGGTGGGCTGAACTCGGTCTGCTGGTCGGGCCTGCGCAAACGCGGCGAGGATGCAAGGCTGCGGTTGGAGGTCAGGTTCGATCACGTCAAATACGCCATCGAGCTCGGGCATCCCGGCCCGCTCGAGGCGGCGTTTCCCGGCGAGCCGATGATCAAGTCCGAACGCATCGAGGCGATCCACGGCAAGCGCAAAGTCCTGATGATGGAGCGGACCAATTCACACGTCAGCGTCCGCGGCGAGAGCGGCGCCTGGAGCGAGCACAAGAATGCGGTGGTGCCGTCGGAGACCGCGCTCGCGGATTTCCTCGACGGCAAGGCGTGCCCCGAAATCGACCTGATCCGAAACGCGCTGCAGAGCTGGCGCTTCTATCACGATTTCCGCACCGATCCGGCGTCGCCGATCCGAAAGCCTTGCCTGGCGATCACGACACCGTCGCTGAGCGCCGATGGCAGCGACCTGGCCGCCGCCTTGGCAACGCTCAGCGCGATCAGGCAAGATGCGGTCGACTTGCAGGATGCGATCGAGGATGCGTTCCCGGGTGCCGAGCTCCACGCATGGGCGGAAAACGGCCGGTGCGAATTCGAGCTGCAGCAGGCGGACGTGCCGCGTCCCTTCAAGGCGCACGAACTATCCGATGGAACGCTGAAGTATATTTGCCTGCTCGCCGTGTTCATGGGCTATCGGCTGCCGCCGTTCATCGCGCTGAACGAGCCCGAGACCAGCCTGCATCCATCGCTGCTGGCGCCATTGGCGAGGCTGATCGCCAAGGCGTCGCGTCGCGCCGACATCTGGATCGTCACCCATTCGGAACATCTGATGGAGGCGTTGCGAAGCGAGAGCTCTGTCCCGCTGCGCCGGGTGATCAAGGCGAAGGGCGCCACCACCATCGAGGGCCTGACCGCCGGCGGTGAATTTCGCGACCGCGAGGATGACGATGACGGCGACGACGACTAGATCGCGCCGTCGCATTACTGCCCGAGCGGCTTCAGGATCTTGATCAGCTCGCCGTGCACGAACTCGTTGCCGCAGACGATATGGCCGGTCTGCAGCGGGTCGTCATTGCCCTGGATGCCGGAGACGGTGCCGCCGGCTTCGCGGACCATCAGCAGGCCGGCCGCGACGTCCCAGGCCTGCAGATTGCGCTCCCAATAGCCGTCGAGCCGGCCGGCAGCGACAAAGGCGAGGTCGAGCGAGGCGGCGCCGAAGCGGCGGAAGCCGGCGACCTTGCTCTGCAGCGCAGCCATCTCCTGCAGCGCCAGCTGGTGACTGCCGCGGCCGATATGCGGCAGGCCGCAGGCTACCACGCATTCGTTGAGCTGGCGGCGGCCGGCGACGCGCAGCCGCTGGTCGTTGAGGAACGCGCCCTTGCCGCGCTCGGCGATGTAGAGCTCGTCATTGGCGGGATTGTAGATCACGCCGGCGATCACGGTGTCCTCGCGCTTCAGCCCGATCGAGATCGCGAATTGCGGGATGCCGTGCAGGAAGTTGGTGGTGCCGTCCAAGGGATCGACGATCCAGGTGTGGCTCTTGTCGCTGCCTTCGCGCTTGCCGCCTTCCTCGCCGACGAAGCCGTAGCCGGGCCGGGCCTTTTCGAGGTCGGTGTAGAGCATCTCCTCGGCGCGCTTGTCGGCGAGCGAGACGAAGTTCGCCGGCCCCTTCAGCGACACCTGGAGATGTTCGATCTCGCCGAGGTCGCGCTTGAGGCTGCGGCCAGCGCGGCGCGCGGCCTTGACCATGACATTGATGAGAGCGGAATAGAGCATGATGAGAACTTGTGACCCGAGAAATGTGAAAGTCGATCAGGCGGCGCACGCAAATCCGTCATCCTGAGGTGCGAGCGCAGCGAGCCTCGAAGGGTGCACGGCCCCGGACCGGGCCGTTCATCCTTCGAGACGCGCTTTCGCGCTCCTCAGGATGACGGATCAGGAGGGAGCGACCTAGCCGCTCGAGTTTCCGGACTGGGTGCCCTCTGGAAGTGGCGCCGTCAAGGCGTCATTTGACGTTGTTTCCGATCCATTTTCGCGCGGCTGCCTCGGCCTTGGCGCGGTCTTCCGGGCTCATATCGGCGAGGATGTCGTCGAGATCGGGGTCGCCCTTGCCGGCGGTCTTGGCGACCGTGTGCCATTTCAGCGCCTCGACCTTGTCCACCGGGGCGCCGGCGCCGGTCGCCAGCACATGGGCGAGGCGGTTTTGCGCGATCGCGCTGTTCTGCCGGGCCGCCTTGCGCAGCAGTGCCACCGCCGCCGGCACGTTCCGCGGCGTGCCGGAGCCGTTGTAGAGGGCGATGGCATATTCGACCTCGGCATCGACATTGTCGGCCAGCGAGGCGGCCTGCAGCAGCCGCGCCGCCCTCTCGAGGTCTTTCGGCACGCCGGTGCCTTCCTTGTAGAAGGTCGCGAGCGCGTATTGCGCCTCGGGGCTGCCGGCGTCGGCGGCCATTCGCAACAGCTCGGCGGAGCGGCGGAGGTCCTGCGGCAGGGTCTGGCCGTCGAGATAGAGCAGCGCAAGATTATAGGCCGCCTTGGGCTCGCCGAGCTTGGCCGACGACGCCAGCAGCTTGACCGCGGCATCCTTGTCGACCGCGCCGCCGCGGCCCGCGATCTTCATCATGGCGAGCGCGAACATCGCCTCGCGGTCGCCGGCATCGGAGGCGCGCTTGTACCACTCGTCGGCCTTGACGTAGTCGCGCTTGACGCCGAGCCCATTGGCATAGAGCTCGCCCAGCATCGTCATGGCCTTGGCATCGTTGTTGTTCTGCGCGCGCGCGGTCGCGAGATCGAACGCGGTCTTGTACATGCCGCGCTGATAGGCGCCGTAGACGAGGTCGACATTGGGGTCGTCGACGGCCTGGGTCGGGGTCGGCGAGGGCGTCGGAGATGCGGCAGGCTTCGGCGTCGCGGAGGCGGCGGGCTTCGGCGTCGGCTTCTTCGCGACCGGCGAATGCACCTTCGGCTTCGGAGCCTCCTTCTTCGCGGGCGGCGTCTGTGCCGGCGGCGTGATCGAGAGCTGCGCCATCGCGCCGCTCGCCAGCATCGTGCAGCCGAGCGCAACACCTATCGGACGCAGGCATTTCATTCCGGCGTCATCCCTCGGCCTTTCCGTCGGCCTTGGCCTTGCCGAATGTGCCGGCATGCGCCCGCGCAATCGCGTCGCCGATCTCGGCGAGCGCCGCCTTGGCGCCGCGCGGATCGGACCAGATGAAGTCTCCGACCAGCACGAAATCCGCGCCGGCCGCCGCGAACGTCTCGGCTTCCTCGCGCGAGGTTGCAAAGCCGATGCAGGGCGGCTCGAACAATTCGTCCCACCATTCCAGCCGCTCGGCGATGGCCTCGCGCGAGGGCCGCTGTCCGTTGGCGTCGGGCTCGCCGAACAGCACATAGTCGGCACCGGCTTCGCCCGCGGCCATGGAATCGTGGCGGGTCGCGAGTCCACCGACGCCGACAATGCGGTCGGGTTTCAGCGCCGGCGCCGCCTCTTCCATCGCGGCGACGCCGGTCAGATGCGCGCCGTCGGCGCCGGCGCGGGCCACGATATCGGGATGACCGTCGATCAGCAGCGCCGCGCCGGCGTTCTGGATCGCGGGCGCCAGCGCCTTGATGGTGGAGATCATGCTGCGCGGATCGCTCTCGCGCAGCCGCACCAGCACGGCCGCGACATCGGCCGCGGCAAGCAGCTCGGTGAGCTCGGCCGCAAGCCGCGCAGGCTCATCGACCGCCGGCGTTGCCAGATAGAGGCGCGGCGTCGGCCGCGGCGGAACGGGCTTGGTCGCCAACTATGCCGCCTGTTTCTCGAGGCCGGCTTCCCAATTGCCGGTGCTCGCGAGCCCGTTCATCCGGGCGCGATGCGAGAAGGCGCGCTGGCCCGCGGGGACGTTGTCGGGCTTGCCGGACCACGCCTTCTGCGGCGCCGCCTGCAGCGCGCGGCCGTAGGAGAAGGTCAGCCGCCAGGGCAAATTGCCGATCTTGTTCATGGCGTCGAGATGCGCGGTCGCTTCCTCGTCGCTCTGGCCGCCGGAGAGGAAGGCGATGCCGGGCACCGCGGCCGGCACGCAGCTCTTGAGCAGGCGGATGGTCTTCTCGGCGACTTCCAGCACCGGCGCCTGCTTCGGGCACTTCTTGCCCGAGATCGCCATGTTCGGCTTCAGGATCATGCCTTCGAGCGCGACGCGCTGCACCCGCAATTCCTGGAAGGTGCGGTTCAGCACGCGCTGCGTCACCTCGTAGCAGCGGTCGATGTCATGATCGCCGTCCATCAGCACTTCCGGCTCGACGATCGGGACGATCTGCGCGGCCTGGCACAGCGCGGCGTAGCGCGCCAGCGCATGGGCGTTGGCACGGATCGCGGTCTGGGTCGGGATTCGCGGTCCGATATCGATCACGGCGCGCCACTTCGCAAAGCGCGCACCGCGCTCGTAATATTTCTTCAGCCGCTCGGCGAGCTTGTCGAGGCCGACGGTGACGAGTTCGCCTGGGCAGTTCGGCAGCGCCTGCGTGCCCTCGTCGACCTTGATCCCGGGGATCGCGCCGGCCTGCTCGATGAGCTTGACCAGCGGCGTGCCGTCCTTGGCATTCTGCCAGATCGTCTCGTCGTAAAGGATGACGCCGGAGATGTACTTGCTCATCGCCTCCTGCGAGCGGAACAGCATCTCGCGATAGTCACGGCGATTGTCCTCGGTCGAATCGACCTTGATGGCGTCGAACCGCTTCTTGATGGTGCCGGAGGATTCGTCGGCGGCGAGAATGCCCTTGCCCGGGGTGACCATGGCAAGCGCGATTTTGTTGAGGTCGGAGAGGTTCATCGGGGCGTCCTCCAGAGCCATTGCCTTTGCAAACCAAAATAGGCGGTTCTCGGGCAAATGCCTAGAAAACGTTCGTCGCGGCTGAGATCGCGCGTAGATTTGGCTTGTTCTGTTCACCTCGCCCCGCTTGCGGGGAGAGGCATAGGCCACCTTCGGCGGCCGTCGGCAAAGAACGCCGAAGTCGAGCTTCGGCTATGTTGCATCGCTAGATGCAATTCGGGTGAGGGGGTACAGGTCTAGCCGCATTCGCGGCTCGTGGAAGCAGCCCCTCACCCCAACCCTCTCCCCGCGAAGGGCGGGGAGAGGGAGAGATACGTCAGGCGACCTTGGGGTCGAGCTGGCCCGCGGCGTAGCGCTTGGCCATTTCCGCCGTGGTCAGCACCTTCTTGATCTTGCTGGCCTGGCCCGCGGTGTTGAACTCCTGCAGGCGCTGCTTGCACAGCTTGGTCATCGCCTCCATCGCGGGCTTGAGGTATTTGCGCGGATCGAACTCTTCCGGATTGTCCTTCAGCACCTTGCGGATCTGGCCGGTCATCGCCATCCGGTTGTCGGTGTCGATGTTGATCTTGCGCACACCGTTCTTGATGCCGCGCTGGATCTCGGCGACCGGCACGCCCCAGGTCGGCTTCATCTTGCCGCCATTGGCGTTGATGATCTCCTGCAGCTCCTGCGGCACCGACGAGGAGCCGTGCATGACGAGATGCGTGTTAGGCAGCTTGCGATGGATTTCCTCGATCACGTTCATGGCGAGGATGTTACCGTCGGGCTTGCGGGTGAACTTGTAGGCGCCGTGCGAGGTGCCCATCGCGATCGCCAGCGCGTCGACCTTGGTTTCCTTGACGAACTTCACGGCCTCGTCCGGGTTGGTCAGCAGCTGGTCGTGCGACAGCTTGCCCTCGGCGCCATGGCCGTCTTCCTTGTCGCCCATGCCGGTCTCGAGCGAGCCGAGCACGCCGAGCTCGCCTTCCACCGAGATGCCGCCGAGATGGGCCATGCCGGTCACGGTCTTGGTGACCCCGACATTGTAGTCCCAGTCGCCGGGGGTCTTGCCGTCGGCCTTCAGCGAGCCGTCCATCATGACCGAGGTGAAGCCGGACTGGATCGCGGTCATGCAGGTGGCGGGCTCGTTGCCGTGGTCGAGATGCACGCAGACCGGGATCTGCGGGTAGATCTCGGTGACGGCGTCCATCATGTGCTTGAGCATGACGTCGTTGGCGTAGGACCGCGCGCCGCGCGAAGCCTGGATGATGACGGGCGCGTCGACCTCGGAGGCTGCCGCCATGATCGACAGCGCCTGTTCCATGTTGTTGATGTTGAAGGCAGGTACGCCGTAATCATGCTCGGCCGCGTGGTCGAGCAGTTGCCGCAACGTTATGCGAGCCATTCCATTTCTCCCTGTAGTGCAAGTTCGCGGATGTGACCTAAATCAACGGTTTTTCAGAACTTCGACGCCCGGCAGCGGCTTGCCTTCCATCCATTCAAGAAACGCGCCGCCCGCGGTCGAGACGTAGGAAAAATCGCCGCCCACGCCCGCCTGGTTCAGCGCCGCGACGGTGTCGCCGCCGCCGGCGACCGAGATCAGCTTCCTGGCCTTGGTGCGTTCGGCGGCATGTTTGGCCGATACCACGGTGCCGCGGTCGAACGGCGTCAGCTCGAAGGCGCCGAGCGGGCCGTTCCAGACCAGCGTCGCCGCGTCGTCGATCGCGGCATGGATGCGCGCGATCGATTGCGGACCGACGTCGAGGATCATGCCGTCGGCCGGGATCGCATCGAGGCCATAGGCATGGGACGGCGCGTTGGCGGCAAACTGGTTGGCGACGACAGCGTCGACGGGGAGGATGATCGCGCAATTGGCCGCGTTGGCTTTCTCCATGATCCGCAGCGCGGTCGGGGCAAGATCCTTTTCGGCGAGCGACTTGCCGACGGCGACGCCCTGCGCGTGCAGGAAGGTGTTGGCCATGCCGCCGCCGATCACCAGCGCGTCGACCTTGCTCACGAGGTTTTCCAAGAGGTCGATCTTGGTCGAGACCTTGGCGCCGCCGATGATCGCGATTACCGGCTTGGTCGGCGCTTCCAGCGCCTTGCCGAGCGCGTCGAGCTCGGCCTGCATGGTGCGGCCGGCATAGGCCGGAAGCTTGTGGCCGAGGCCTTCGGTCGAGGCGTGGGCGCGATGCGCGGCGGAGAAGGCGTCGTTGACCCAGATGTCGCCGAGCTTGGCGAGCTCAGCGACGAAGCCGGCGTCGTTCTTCTCTTCCTCCTTATGGAAACGCGTGTTTTCCAGGCAGAGGATGTCGCCGTCCTTGAGGGCCGCGACAGCGGCGGCCGCGGGCTCGCCGATGCAGTCCTCGGCGAAGGCCACCGGGCGCTTGATCACTTTCGACAGCGCTTCGGCGACCGGCTTCAGCGATTCCTTGGGATCGCGTCCCTTGGGGCGGCCGAAATGGGCGAGCAGGATCACCTTGCCGCCCTTGTCGGAAATTTCGGTGATGGTGGGGGCCACGCGCTCGAGCCGGGTGGCGTCGGTGACGCGGCCATTTTCCATGGGGACGTTGAGGTCGACGCGCAGCAGCACGCGCTTGCCCTTCACGTTGACGTCGTCGAGGGTGCGGAACGATTTTGTCATGGGGGGTGTCGAACTCCTGGGGTCATTCCGGGGCGATGCGGAGCATCGAACCTCAGATGCGCAATTGCGCATCGGGGAATCTCGAGATTCCGGGTCTGGTCCTGCGGACCATCCCGGAATGACGGAGCGGCAAACACGCAGATGCCCGGCGGTGAGCCGGGCATCACGAACAGTCGAACTTAAACCAGCTTGCCGATCGCGACGGCGGTGTCCGCCATACGGTTCGAGAAGCCCCACTCATTGTCGTACCAGGACATCACGCGCACGAAGTTGCCGTTCTGCACCTTGGTCTGGTCCATGTGGAAGGTCGACGAGTGCGGATCGTGGTTGAAGTCGATCGAGACGTTCGGCGCGTTGGTGTAGCCGAGGATGCCCTTGAGCTGCTGCTCGGACGCACGCTTCATCGCCTCGTTGATCTCCTTGACGTCGGTTGCGCGCTTGGCGACGATCTTGAGGTCGATCACGGAAACGTTCGGGGTCGGAACGCGGACCGAGACGCCGTCGAGCTTGCCCTTCAGCTCGGGCAGCACGAGGCCGATCGCCTTCGCGGCACCGGTCGAGGTCGGGATCATCGACATCGCCGCGGCGCGGCCGCGATAGAGATCCTTGTGCAGGGTGTCGAGCGTCGGCTGGTCGCCGGTATAGGCATGGATCGTGGTCATGAAGCCGGTCTCGATGCCGACGGTGTCGTTCAGGACCTTGGCGACCGGCGCGAGGCAGTTGGTGGTGCAGGAGCCGTTCGAGATCACCAGGTGATCCTTGGTCAGCGTGTCGTGGTTGACGCCGTAGACGATGGTGGCGTCAGCACCGTCGGCGGGCGCCGAGACCAGCACGCGCTTGGCGCCGGCTGTGAGGTGCGCGGAGGCCTTGTCCTTCGCGGTGAAGATGCCGGTGCATTCCAGCGCGACGTCGACGCCGAGCGCCTTCCACGGCAGCTTGGAGGGATCGCGCTCGGCCGAAACCTTGATCTTGTTGTCGCCGAGGCTGATCGTGTCGCCGTCGACCGTGACGGTGCCGGGGAAGCGGCCGTGCACGGAATCGAAGCGCAGCAGGTGTGCGTTGGTCTCGACCGGGCCGAGGTCGTTGATGCCGACCACCTCGATGTCCTTGCGGCCGGACTCGGCGATGGCGCGCAGAATGTTGCGGCCGATACGCCCAAACCCGTTGATCGCGACGCGGATTGCCATGCTCGTCTCCTCTAATGCTGTTGTCAGCCCCGCGGGAGCGCTCCCACGAGGTTTTTACGGCGGAACGCCCGGTTCGGCCGGGCGCGTACGGAAAAGATGGAGCTTAGGTAATCCTTTTTTGCGACAAGCTCAACCTTGGCCGACGGGTGTCAGGCCAGCGTCAGACGCGCTTCGTGGCAGCGTTAACGACGGCTTCAGCAGTAATGCCGAAATGCCGGAAAAGGTCCTTCGCCGGGGCGCTGGCGCCGAATCCGTGCATGCCGATGAATTCGCCGTCATGGCCGATCACGGCATCCCAGCCCCAGCGCACCGCGGCCTCGATCGCGATCTTGATCGGGGCGTTGCCGATAATGGCATTTTGCCGTTCGGCGGGCTGTGCCAGCAGCAATTCCAGCGACGGGACCGAGACCACCCGCGTCGCGATGCCGCGTCCGGCGAGCTGCTTCTGCGCCTCGACCGCGATCTGGACCTCGGAACCCGACGCGAACAATGACACTTTTGCGTCACCCTGCGCCGCGACCAGCTCATAGGCGCCGTGGCTGCAGGGGTTGTCGTTCGGCGCCGTGGTGCGGAGCTGCGGCAGGTTCTGGCGGGTCAGCGCCAGCACCGTCGGTCCGTCGACGCGGTTGAGCGCCAGTTCCCAGCACTCGGCGGTCTCGACCGCGTCGCAGGGACGGAACACGCGCATGTTGGGCATCGCGCGGAGCGCGGAGAGATGCTCGACCGGCTGGTGCGTCGGGCCGTCCTCGCCGAGGCCGATCGAGTCATGGGTCATGACGTAGACGACACCGGTGCCCATCAGCGCCGACAGCCGCATCGCGCCGCGCGCGTAGTCGGTGAACACCAGGAAGGTGGCGCCGTTCGGCGCGAAGCCGCCATGCAGGAAGATGCCGTTGAGGCATGCCGCCATGCCGTGCTCGCGGACGCCGTAATGGATGAAGCGGCCCTTCGGCGTCTTGGCGCCGAACGCCGTCGCCGACTTCGCCTTGTTGTTGTTGGAGCCGGTGAGGTCGGCGGAGCCGGCGACGAATTCCATCGGCATCGCAGCCGCAATCACCTCGATCGCGGCTTCCGACGATTTGCGGGTCGCGACGTTGAGCGGATTTTCCAGGAGCCCCTTCTTGAAGGCGCGCAGCCCCTTGGCGAGCGACTGCGGCCGCTCGTGGCGAATGCGGCGTTCGAACTCGGCGCGCTTGCGGCTGCCGAGCTGCGCGAACTGCTCGTCCCACGCCTTGTGCTCGGCGGCGCCGCGGGCGCCTGCCTCGCGCCAGGCCTTCAGCACATCGTCGGGCACCGAGAACGGCTCGAGCGAGATGCCGAGCTTCTCCTTGGCCGCCTTGAGCTCGTCGGCGCCGAGCGCCTCGCCATGCGCCTTGGCGGTGCCGGCCTTGTGCGGCGCGCCGTAACCGATCGTGGTCTTGCAGGCGATCATCGAGGGCTTGTTGGATTTCTGCGCGCGGGTGATTGCAGCGGCGATCGCCTGCGGATCGTGGCCGTCGATCAATTCGGCGGCCCAACCTGCGGACTTGAAGCGCTTCACCTGATCGACGGAATCGGAGATCGAGGTCGGGCCGTCGATCGAGATGCCGTTGTCGTCGTACAGCACGATCATCTTGTTGAGCCGCCAGACACCGGCGAGCGCGATCGCTTCCTGCGAGATGCCCTCCATCAGGTCGCCGTCGGAGGCGAGCACATAGGTGTGGTGGTTGACGATCTTCTTGCCGAACTCGGCGGCCAGCATCTTCTCGGCGACCGCCATGCCGACCGCGGTCGCGATGCCCTGGCCGAGCGGACCGGTGGTGGTCTCGATGCCCCTGGTGTGGAAGTTCTCGGGGTGTCCCGGTGTCAGCGATCCGAGCTGGCGGAAATGCTTGAGCTGGTCGAGCGTCATGTCCTTGTTGCCGGTGAGGTACAGCAACGAATAGAGCAGCATCGAGCCATGGCCTGCCGAGAGCACGAAGCGGTCGCGATCGGGCCACGCCGTGTCGGCCGCATCGAATTTCAGGAATTTTGTGAACAGGACGGTCGCGATGTCGGCGGCGCCCATCGGCAGGCCGGGATGGCCGGAATTCGCCTTTTCGACGGCGTCCATGGCAAGGCCACGGATCGCATTGGCCATACGGGTGTGATCGACCTGCGTCATGATGAAAAGTCCGCCTAAAATGAGGAGCTGGATTGCTGGACGGATCGGGGCGGGCAGCCGCGATACGCGCGTGGATGGCCTTACGGGTTGGGGGTGGATTAGCACCTCAATTCCGCAAGTCCAAGGCGATGAAACGCCTCAAAACGGGGAAAAGTGGCCCGAAATCGCCCTATTTCATTCAACGGTGCATAGTTCTGCGCCGCCGTTGCGCTGGGCTCGCTTGCCACGTAAATTTCGTCCCGTAAACGCTTGCCGAACCGCCAGTTTTGCCGTGCGGCAGGCTTGTCTGCAGCAGGCTACCAAGCCAACCGATTTGAAGGGTCCACGCCGCGTGTCATGAGTGATCGTCTCGCCAACGGGTCTGGCAATACCGAGGCACCGCTTGCCGATATCGATGCTGCGACAAAGCGGCTGATGGCAGCGCTTGATGCGCTGGAAAGCTCGGTGGAGCGGCGCCGCGAGGCCGACCGCGACGAGAACGAATTGGCGAGCCGCATCCAGGCGCTCGGCGCCGATCGCTCCAGGCTTGCCGACGAACTCGACGGATCGCTGGTGAAGACGCGCAAGCTCGAGCGCGCCAATCGCGAGATAGCGGAAAAACTCGACGCGGCAATCGGCAGCATTCGCGCCGTGCTCGACGGCGGAGACAGCAGATGAGCCACATCAACGTCACCATCAATGGCCGGCAATACCGGATGGCCTGCGAGGAGGGCCAGGAGGTGCGGTTGCTGAAGCTCGCGGAAAATCTCCAGCAGCGCGTGGAATCGCTGCGCGGCAAGTTCGGCGAAATCGGCGATGCGCGGCTGACGGTGATGGCGGCGCTCACCGCCTGCGACGAACTGGTTGACGCCAGCGCACGCATCCGCAGCCTCGAGGAAGAGGTCGAGCAGCTGCGCAACGCGCGCGTTGCCGCCATCGACCGCGCCCGCGCGACCCAGACCGCGGTCTCCAATGCGCTCAACGCCGCCGCGGAGCGGATCGAGCGCACCACGCAGGTGCTCAACCGCACCATCGGCGGCGGCATCGCGATCGGGTGATCTTCGTTCGTCCCTGTTGGTCTCGGTGTTTCCACACATTCGTCATGCCCAGGCTTGTCCCGGGCATCCACGTATTTGTCTCCATGAAAAGAAAGACGTGGATGGCCTCGACAAGCCCGGCCATGACAGTTTCTTCCAGGAGCCAAGGCTGCGTCTTCCTTACCGCTGGCGGATTGGGGCAACGATGGCTACATTAGCCCCCGCGAAGCTGCGTCGTGCGTCAGGAGCCATATATCCCCGGGGCCTTATCGATCCTTTAGGGAACTGTCCCTGGCCGGGTCCGTGGACCCGGACATATGGTGCCCACCTACTTTCGTAGGGAACTCCGGGATCGAGCGCTCCAACGGCCTCTGCGGCTTCGCACTGATTTTTGCTGTTGCCTTGTCGTCGCGCTGCGGCGGTTGAATTGTCTAGCAGTGTTGTGCCCCGCGATACGGGGCGTCCAGCGCGCCGCGGCCTTGCCTTAACGAAAGCTAGCGTCTCTGGAATGATGGATCGTCCGTTGTCGCGGACGACGACAGCGGAAGATGGATCATGCACGCATCTCCATCGAAGGCCGAGCTCCGGGCACTTGCTCTCGCCAAGCGCGATGCGCTGAGCGACGAGCAGCGCGCGACGGCTGCCGAAGCGCTCGCCAAGCGCGGCGCGCCGTTCGAGATCGCGCAGGGCATGATCGTCTCGGGCTATGCGCCGATCCGCAGCGAGCTCGATCCGGCGCCGTTGATGAAGAAGCTTGCCGACAAGGGCGCGCGGCTCGCGCTGCCCTGCATCAACGCGCGCGGCCAGTCGCTGACCTTCCGCAGCTGGTCGCCGCAGGACCGGCTGATGCTCGGGCCGCTCGGCATTCCCGAGCCGTCGCCGGCCGCCGCCGAGGTGCATCCGGACGTGATGCTGGTGCCGCTCGCGGCATTCGACAAGCTCGGTCACCGCATCGGCTACGGCGCCGGCTATTACGACTATACCTTCGCGCATCTGCGCAAGGCCAAACATGTGATCGGGGTCGGACTTGCCTTTGCTGCACAGGAAACCAAGGCGATTCCGGCGCTGTCGCACGACGTCCCGCTCGATTTTGTGCTAACGGAGCGCAAGACGTTCGATTTCCGGAGTAGCTAGCCTTGCGAATTCTCTTCGTTGGTGACGTCGTCGGCAGGACCGGCCGCACCGCCATCGCCGACCACCTTCCCGGCATGATCAGGGACTGGTCGCTCGATCTCGTGGTCGTCAATGGCGAGAATTCCGCCGGCGGCTTCGGCATCACCGAGGCGATCTATCAGGAGCTGCTCGACGCCGGCGCCGATGCGATCACGCTCGGCAACCACGCCTGGAATCAGAAGGAGGCGCTGGTCTTCATCGAGCGCGCGCCGCGCCTGATCCGCCCGCTGAATTTCCCGCGCCATTCGCCCGGCCGCGGCGCCACGCTGGTCGATACCAAGAGCGGCAAGCGCGCGCTGGTCCTCAACGCGATCGGCCGCGTCTTCATGGAGCCGTCCTCGAACGATCCGTTCAGCGCCATCGAGCGCGAGCTCGAGGCCTGCCCGCTGCGCGAGGGCTGTGACGCCATCGTGCTCGATTTCCATGCCGAGGCGACCAGCGAGAAGCAGGGCATCGGCTTCTTCTGCGACGGCCGCGTCAGCCTCGTGGTCGGTACCCATACCCACGTGCCGACCGCTGATCATCAGGTGCTGCCGGGCGGCACCGCCTATATGAGCGATGCCGGCATGACCGGCGACTATGACTCGGTGATCGGCATGCAGAAGGAGGAGCCGCTGCAGCGCTTCCTCACCGGCATTCCCTCCGGACGGTTCGAGCCGGCGGGCGGTGTGGCAACACTGAGCGGCATCGCGGTCGAGACCGACGATGCGACCGGGCTTGCGGTGAAGGTCGCGCCGGTGCGCGCCGGCGGGCGGCTCGAGCCTGCGGTGCCGGCGTTTTGGACGTAGTGAAGTCACCGTAGCCCGGATGAAGCGCAGCGAAATCCGGGACCGGTCTTTGAGCTTGCGAGATTCCCGGATTTCGCTTCGCTCCATCCGGGCTACAAGTCATTTCGGAATAATAGAAGAATACTTCTGAGTTGCCCGACGTGTCAAGTGCAGTGTCGAGCGCCGACAGCCGCCGGCTTGCTTTGCATGGGGTTGTTTTCCATATTTTGGCATTGCATCCCCCGTCCCGGCCAAGGGGCTGGTCTAGCTCTGCCGAAAACCCATCCGGAATGCGCCCCAGTGGCGGCCGTTCACGACGATCGGCGATGACAGGTCCTTCATCAGCACGAAATTGCCGCCGCCCATGTCGCGGCGATAGGTCTGCAGCAGGAACCGTTTTGTGTTGGCCGCGACCTTGCTCACCGCGCGATCGTTGAACAGGCGGCGGTTGCGGCAATTGGCGTTGTTCCAGACCGGGTCCGGTCCCTGCGGCTGCCGGTAGTTCGGATTGTGGGTCGGCAGATAGCCGCTGCGCGCCCAGGCGACGCAGAACACGATGCGCGGGTCGCTCTTCTGGATCGGATCCTGGATCGCGGGCAGCACGCGGTCGGTGAAGGCGACGTAGTTCGTCAGATACTGCTTCGGATTGGTGCCGGCGATCTCGCGATAATTCTCGTCCATCAATTGCGCGAACGTGATCTCGCCGCGCGCGACGGCATTCTCGAACAGCTCGGAGATCTGCCTTGCGGTGTCGATCACGACGCGGATCAGCGGCGTGTCGCTGGTCTCCACCCCGCTGTCGGCGATGGTCACGATCAGGCTCTCGGAGAGCTCGAGCAGTTTCGCGACGCGGCTGTCGGCGTGCTTGAGGTCGCGCGAGGAGAGATCGACGCCCTTGGCCAGCTCGTTCAACTCCGCGATCACGCTGTCGCAATGACCGAGATTGGAGGTCGCGGCGCGCGCCACGCTGCCGATCTCGGCGCCGACGGATGAAAAGCCTTCCTGCACGCGCATGATGATGCCCGAAATCTGCTGGGCGCCTTCGCCGGCGCTTTTGGCGCGCAACGAGGCATCGCTGCTCTCGCCGATCAGGCTGCCGATCTGGCCGTCGAGATCGCGCACGGTGTCGGAAATCTGATGTGTCGCCTGGCGGGTTGCTTCCGCAAGGTTCTTGACCTCGCTCGCGACCACGGCAAAGCCGCGGCCGGCATTGCCGGCGCGCGCCGCCTCGATGGTGGCGTTGAGCGCCAGCAGATTGGTCTGCTTGGCGATCGCCTCGATCGAACCGGAAACCTTGGCGACCTGGCTCAGCGCGGAGCCGACCGCGGCGAGCCGCGCCTCGATCCGTCCGACCGCCGCGACGAGCTCCGCGATATGGCTGACCGCCGTCTCGACCACATGGCGGGACTCCGCGATCTGGCCGACCGCGGCGGATGCGGTCGTTTGCACCGCCTGCGATGCGTTGGCGATGTCGTGATTGGCGGCGACCATCGTCTCGGCCGTTGTCTGCAAATGATGGAAGCGCTCGGACTGGCTGCTGACGCGGTTCGCGACCTCCTGGACGTTGCCGGCGATGTCGGCGAGTTCCACCCCGAGGCCGCCGATGCGGTCGGCGAGCTGGTCCACCAGCCGCTCGGCCAGCGTTCGGTCCGATGACGTATCCAGAACTGCAAGCTGCGCGGCCGACATGTCGACGCTTCCTCCGTTACAGCGGCCTGTCGGCCGCCGCAGCATTCCCCATTCCAACCCTAAAGCGTGATTCGCGCTGCCGGTCTTGCCTGAGCGCGCACTGTGTAGCCCGGATGCAGCGCAGCGAAATCCGGGACTCCTGCCCGTGGAAACACGCATCCCGGATTACGCTTCGCTGCATCCGGGCTACGAAGCCGCTAAAGCTTGTAGGCGGTGCGGAAACCGCCCCAGTGCCGGCCGCGCACGCGGATCGGTACGTCGATCTCGCGCATCATCACCGTGTTGCCGCCTCCCATGTCGCGCGCATAGGTCTGGATCAGATAGGCGCGCTGGTTGCGGCCGGCGGCGAGGCCCGCGGCGTCGTTGAAGATGCGGCGGTTGCGGCTGTTGGCGGTGTTGTATGCCACGTCGCCCGGCCGCTGCGGCTGCGAGTAGAGCTTGTTATGGACCGGCAGATAGCCGTTCTGGTCGATCATCACGCAGAACGCCATTCGCTTGTCCCTGGCGAGGAACGCCTCCTGGAACGCCGGTAGCGTGCGCTCCGCCCAGTCCAGCATTTTGGTGCGGTACTGCACCGGGTTGGTGCCTGCGATCTCGACATAGTCGGTGTCGAACATGTCGGCGATCGTAATCGCGCCGCTCGCCAGCCCGTTCTCGAACATCTTGCTCAGCGTGCTGCCGGCTTCGATCGCGCGGGTGACGAGCTCGGCGTTCTCCTCGTGGATCGCCCACATCCGGTCTTCGATTTTTTCGCGCAGCTCGGCGGTTGCCGCCTCGAAGCGGGCCTGGCTGCCTGCCTTGGAGCGCTCGCCGATCCGGATCCGGCACGCGCCGATCTCCTGCAATGTCGCGTTCAGGGTCTCCTGCACCGGCAGCTTTTCGGCATCGGGTCCGCCGATCAGGATGCCGTCCATCGCGATTTCGTAGACCGGCGCGGTGACGATGCCGCGCGCGGTCGTGATCTCGATCTTGAGGCTGCAGGGCAGGCGCTCGTTCTTGCGCGGATCGCCGCGCTCGTCCTGGCGCAGCAGCACCGCGCAGCGCGCTTTCAGCTTCTGGGCGAAGGCGGTCACCGCCTTGCCGGCCCTGGCGACATTGTCGCCATGCGCGGCGGCTTCGCGCGTTGCACTGTCGATCTCGCCGGCGCTGGTGCCGACCGAGACGATGAAGTGCGAGGCGGAGGCGGCGTTCTGGCCCATCTCGCCGGTGATTTCATTCTGCTCGGCAACCGCGCCGTTGACGTTCTCGAACACCGGGCGGATCTTTTCGATCGCCTGGGAGATGCGGTGCACCGCGTCCGCCGATCCGGTGGCGTCCTTCTGCAATGCCTCGATCTTGCGGGTGATCTCCTCGGTCGCGCTCTGGGTCTGCACCGCCAGCGCCTTGACCTCGGTTGCGACTACCGCAAAGCCCTTGCCGGCGGCACCGGCGCGCGCCGCCTCGATCGTCGAGTTCAGCGCGAGCAGCGTGGTCTGCCGCGCGATCTGGGCGATCAGATTGACGACGTTGCCGATCGCGGCCGAGGATTCGCGCAGGCGATCGACGTTGGCGGTGGCCTCGCGCGCCGCGGCCGCGGCGTCGTCGGCGAGCTGGCTCGCGCTGCGCACCTGCGCCCCGATGCCCTCGGCGGAGTGGGTGAAACGGTCGGCGGCTTGCGAGAACGTCGTCGCGGTGCTCTGCGCATCGCTGCTGCGGCCGGTCAGCGCGTCGGTGCGGGCGCGGATGGTCGCGAGCTTGGCTGCCGTCGCCTCGGCGCCGTCGGCGACCGAACTCGCGGCGCGTTCGAGCTGGCGGATCATCGCGCCGAGCTCGAGTTCCAGCAATTCCAGGATCTCCTTGGACGAATCCTTGGCCGAATCAGTCTCGGTCGAGACCTCAGGGGCTGCGGCCGCGGTTGGAACCTGCGGCGCGACGGCCGGCGCAGCCGGCTCCGGCACTTGCTTTCGAAACAAACCGAACGCCATGTGGGCTCTTTGGGGGCTGTGGAAAGTTGCGGCGGGACGGGGCGATCCTCGCACCCGGGCATGAAGTCATGGTTAACAAGTGCCTCATATTCCGGCTTGCGGTAGTATTCCTCCGCCGGAGGGCCCCGCCGATCCTTTGATTTTGACCGTGAGGGGCCTATAAGGCCGCGTTTTCCATCCCTGTTCAGACCCTAAGCTCCGAAGAGACGTCGCATGGCCGGCCATTCCCAATTCAAGAACATCATGCACCGCAAGGGCCGGCAGGATGCCCAGAAGTCGAAGCTTTTCGGCAAGCTGGCCCGCGAAATCACCGTGGCGGCCAAGCTCGGCACCCCGGACCCGGCGATGAATCCGCGGCTGCGCGCCGCCGTGGTCGCGGCCCGCGCCGAGAACATGCCCAAGGACAATATCGACCGCGCCATCAAGAAGGCCGCCGGCAATGAAGGCGAGAACTATGACGAGATCCGCTACGAGGGCTATGGCCCCGGCGGCGTCGCCGTCATCGTCGAGGCGCTGACCGACAACCGCAACCGCGCCGCTTCCGATATCCGCTCCTTCTTCACCAAGTCGGGTGGCAATCTCGGCGAAACCGGCTCGGTCGCCTTCATGTTCGACCGCACCGGCATCATCGAATACGACGCCAAGGTCGCCTCCGACGACGCCATGCTGGATGCCGCGATCGAGGCCGGCGCCGACGACGTGGTCTCCAGCGAGGGCGGCCACGAGGTCTACGCCTCGCAGGACACTTTCCGCGAAGTCGCAAAAGCGCTGGAAGCGAAGTTCGGCGAGCCGCGCAAGGCGGCGCTGACCTGGAAACCGCAGAACACCGTCGCGGTCGACGACGAGACCGGCGAAAAGCTGCTGAAGCTGATGGACCTGCTCAACGAGCACGACGACGTGCAGAACGTGTTCGCCAATTTCGAGGTGTCCGACGCTCTGATCGCGAAGATGGGCGGCTAGTCGCTTGCACTGCTGTCGTCGTCCGGCTGGACCGGGCGACCCAGTATTCCAGAGACCTGCGTTTGATCCGAGAGGCCGCGGCGTACTGGATCCCCGCTCTCGTGTGCAATTGCGCACTAGGCGGGGATGACGAGTGGGCCGAGTACAACGACCGCGGCAGGGGATGAGGCTCCGTTTGTGTTTCGTTCTCCCGGCGCAGGCGGTATCACTACCCCATGACATCCCAGCCGATTCGCTCTCCCGTCCGCATCATCGGTATCGATCCGGGTCTCCGCCGCACCGGCTGGGGTGTGATCGAGACCGAAGGCAATCGTCTCGTCTACATCGCCTGCGGTTCGGTCGAGCCGCCGGACAATCTGCCGCTGGCGAACCGGCTGCTTGCGATCCATGAGGGGCTGGCTGCTGTGCTCGCCGACCACAGACCGGTGGAGGCGGCGGTCGAGCAGACCTTCGTCAACAAGGACGGCGTTGCCACCCTGAAGCTCGGCCAGGCGCGCGGCGTCGCCATGCTGGCGCCCGCAATGTTCGGTATCTCGGTCGCCGAATATGCGCCGAACCAGGTCAAGAAGACCGTGGTCGGCGCCGGACATGCCGAGAAGAACCAGATCCAGGTGATGCTGAAGATACTGCTGCCGAAAGCCGAGCCGCCGTCCGCCGACGCCGCGGACGCGCTCGCGGTCGCGATCACCCACGCGCATCACCGCCAGAGCACCGCGCTGCGGCTCAGGGTGGCGAGCCTATGATCGGCAAGCTGAAGGGCCTGATCGATTCCTATGGCGAGGATTACGTGATCCTCGACGTCGGCGGCGTCGGCTATCAGGTGCACTGCGCGAGCCGCACGCTGCAGGCGCTGCCGTCGCCGGGCGGCGCTGCCGTGCTCTCGATCGAGACCTATGTCCGCGAGGACCAGATCAAACTGTTCGGCTTCCGCAGCGATCACGAGCGCGAATGGTTTCGCCTGCTGCAGACGGTGCAGGGGGTCGGCGCCAAGGTCGCGCTCGCGGTGCTCGGCACGCTGCCGCCAACCGATCTCGCCAACGCCATCGCGCTGCGCGACAAGGCGGCGGTGGCGCGGACGCCGGGGGTCGGGCCGAAGGTCGCCGAGCGTATCGTCAGCGAATTGAAGGACAAGGCGCCGGGCTTTGCCGATGTCGATCCCGCGGTGGTGCAGCTCTCGGGTGCGATCGACAACAATCGTGCGCCGCGTCCGGTCACCGACGCGATCTCGGCGCTGGTCAATCTCGGCTACGGCCAGCCGCAGGCCGCCGCCGCCATCGCCGCCGCCTCGCGCAGCGCGGGTGAGAAGGCCGAGACCGCGCAGCTGATCCGGCTCGGGTTGAAGGAATTGTCGAAGTGATCAGTGGATTGGAGCGCCTCTGTCCTTCACCTCGCCCCGCTTGCGGGGAGAGGTCGGATCGCATCGCAGATGCGACCCGGGTGAGGGGGTCCAGGTCTCGACACACAGTGCGCTCGCGGAAGGAGCCCCTCACCCCAACCCTCTCCCCGCAAGAGCGGGGAGAGGGAGAACAATCTCATGTTAGTCTCGCATCATGAACACGCCCTCGCGCATGGTCTCGCCTGAACGCCGCTCCGACGATGTCGGCGACACCGCGCTGCGGCCGCAGTCGCTGACGGAGTTCGTCGGTCAGGCCCAGGCGCGCAAGAATCTCTCGATCTTCATCGAGGCTGCGAAGAAACGCGGCGAGGCGCTCGATCACGTGCTGTTCGTCGGTCCGCCCGGCCTCGGCAAGACCACGCTGGCGCAGATCGTCGCGCGTGAGCTCGGCGTCGGCTTTCGTGCCACCTCCGGCCCTGTCATTGCGAAGGCCGGCGATCTCGCGGCGCTGCTGACCAATCTCGAAGAACGCGATGTGCTGTTCATCGACGAGATCCATCGCCTCAGCCCGGCGGTCGAGGAGGTGCTCTATCCCGCGATGGAGGACTTTCAGCTCGATTTGATCATCGGCGAAGGTCCCGCGGCGCGTTCTGTGAAGATCGAATTGTCGAAATTCACGCTGGTCGGCGCGACGACGCGTGCGGGGTTGCTCACCAATCCCTTGCGCGACCGCTTCGGCATTCCGATCCGGCTCAATTTCTACACCGAGGAAGAGCTCGAGAAGATCGTCACCCGCGGTGCCCGCGTGCTCAACATCGGCATGACGGCCGACGGCGCCAACGAGATCGCGCGCCGCGCCCGCGGCACGCCGCGCATCGCCGGCCGCCTGCTGCGCCGGGTGCGCGACTTTGCCTCCGCCGCCGATGCCGATTCCGTCGACCGCGGCATCGCCGACCGGGCGTTGAGCGCGCTCGAGGTGGACAGCGCCGGGCTCGATGCGATGGATCGCCGTTACCTTACCACCATCGCTTTGAACTATGGCGGCGGGCCGGTCGGGGTCGAGACCATGGCGGCGGCGCTGTCGGAGCCGCGCGATGCGATCGAGGACATCATCGAGCCCTATCTGATCCAATGCGGCTATCTGCAGCGTACTCCGCGTGGCCGGCTCCTGACCTCGCATGCCTTCCGCCATCTCGGGCTCGCCGAGCCGAGCCGCGATCCCTCGCAGTTCGGCCTGTTCGGCGGCAATGGCGACGAGGACTAAACCCGCGCTCTCGAAGACGTGAAAACGCGTGTTGATGCAATGCATCGCGCCCGCCGCTAACCTTGCCCGCTAACCATTGCTACATCTTGCAGGCGGTCTGCACAAACGCGGCCCAATTTCGCTCCAATCAGAGAGCGTATGATCGCTCAGGCATCACCGATCACACATCCATGATTTCACGTCGTCATTTTCTGCGCGGGTTCGGCGGGTTGACCGCCGCCACCGCTTCGACCGCGGCCTATGGCTTGAGCGAGCCGGTCGTCCGCCTCGCGCTCACGCGCTACGATCTGTCGCCGCGGCAATGGCCGGCGGACTTTCCGCTCAAGATCGCCGCACTCGCCGACATCCACGCCTGCGATCCCTGGATGTCGCTCGATCGCATCGCTGAGATCGTCGAGCGGACGAACGCCCTGAACCCTGACATCATCGTGCTGCTCGGCGACTATGTCGCCGGGCTGCGTCATGTGACGCGCTTCATTCCGGCCTCCGACTGGGCCGCGGTGCTGAAGGGCCTGAAGGCGCCGCTCGGCGTGCACGCCGTGCTCGGCAACCACGACTACTGGGAAGACAAGGCGGTACAGCGCTTGGGGCGCGGCATCCCGCTGGCGCGCCGCGCGCTGGAGGGGGCGGGGATTCCGGTCTACGAGAACGACGCGGTGCGGCTCGCCAAGGACGGCCGGCCGTTCTGGCTCGCCGGTCTCGGCGACCAGCTCGCCTTCATGGCGGCGCGGCCCTATCGCCAGGTCTCGCGCATCGGCGTCGACGATCTCAACGCGACGCTTGCCAAGGTCACGGACGACGCGCCGGTGATCCTGCTCGCGCATGAGCCCGACGTCGCGCTCCGCGTGCCCTCGCGCGTCGCGTTGCAGCTGTCCGGCCACACCCATGGCGGGCAGGTCCGGCTGCTCGGCTGGTCGCCGGCGGTGCCGGTGAAGCACGGCATGCGGCTCGCCTATGGCCATATCAAGCTGAAATGCGACGTCGTCGTCTCCGGCGGCCTCGGCTGCAGCATCATGCCGTTCCGCCTCGGCGTGCCGCCCGAGATCGTGCAGGTCACGCTCGGCGCAAAGGGGCCCGTGGTGTCCTGATCAACCAGGCTGATGGCTGTCTATTCTGGCGCGCCGTGCTATATTATGCGTATGAGTTCAGCCGTTGAGAAAGCCGTGGAAGCGTTGGAGTTGCTGCCTGAGGACATGCAGGAGCAGGCGGCTGACTACCTCCTGTCCCAGGCCAGGAAGTTTCGGGCGCTTAAGGACGCGATCGACGAAGGGATGGCCGATGTCGAGGCGGGCCGCGTCGTTCCGTGGGATCTCGAAGAATTCCTCAAGCAGGCGCGCTCGCGAACCCGGCGATAGACCATGAGCCTGCGGATCGTTGTCTCCCTGCGAGCATTCCCTTGCTTGGTCCGGACCGAAGCGAACTGCGGCCATCATTACGCGGACTGTTGATCGAGGGGTGCATTGCATTCTATTTGGTGGAAACGGATCGGATCGTGATCGTTCGCGTTCTCGACGGCCGCAGGGACATCGAACGAGAGTTTTCGAAATGACCTCACCCATTCTCGACGGCCAGATCCGCGACGGCCGCCACCATATGCAGGTCCGCGTCTATTACGAAGACACCGATTTTTCCGGCATCGTCTATCACGCCAATTACCTGCGCTTCATGGAGCGCGGCCGTACCAATCATCTTCGTCTGATGGGCGCCGAGCAGCAGGCGCTGTTCGATGAAGCGCAGGAGGAGACCGGCGGCTTCGCCTTTGTCGTGCGCTCGATGACGCTCGACTTCCTCAAGCCGGCGCGGATGGACGACGTGCTCGACGTCGTGACCTGGCCGATCGCTGTGAAGGGCGCCTCCATCATGCTCGCTCAGGAAGTCCGGCGCGGCGATGACGTGCTTGTGAAGGCCGAGGTCCGCGTCGCCTTCATCAGCGGCGGCCGCGCGCAGCCGATTCCGAAGGCTATTCGCGCGCTGATGAAGGCCGATCTGGCTTAGAGCATTTTCGAGCGAAGTGGGCACCGGTTCGCGCGAAGAAGACGCGTCAAAACAAGAATCCGGAGCCCCGTTCCGATACAATCGGAACGGAATAGGCTCCGGCTGTCGGGCGATACGAAACGACCCATCGACTCTGCGCGGCGCGGCGATAGATTTGCGCCTGACAAAACGCGATCAGATTGATCGCGTTTGTCTTACATTTCGAGCATGATCTTTTCGGAAACCGCTTCACACTTTTCCGGATCATGCTTCAACCGCGAGGGATCGCCAATGTCACGCCCGCCGCTGCCACCCTTCACCCGCGAGACCGCCGCGCAGAAAGCGCGCATGGCGGAGGACGCCTGGAATTCGCGCGCCCCGGTTCGGGTTGCCGGCGCCTATACCGAGGACAGCCGCTGGCGTAACCGCTCCGAGGTGTTTCAGGGCCGCGAGGCGATCGTGGCCTTCCTGACCCGCAAATGGGAGAAGGAGCAGGAGTATCGCCTCATCAAGGATCTCTGGGCGTTCGATGAGAACCGCATCGCGGTCCGCTTCCAGTACGAATGGCACGATGCCGGCGGCAACTGGTTTCGCTCCTACGGCAACGAGCAGTGGGAGTTCGACGAGCACGGCCTGATGCGCCGCCGCGAGGCCTCGATCAACGACATCGCGATCTCGGAGAAGGACCGCCGCTTCCACTGGCCCGCCCCGGGCCCGCGTCCGGCCGACGTTCCGGGTCTGGGGCAGGAGCCGTTCTGATCGGCTCTCCGTAGCCTTGTAGCCCGGATGGAGCGAAGCGAAATCCGGGACGATCTCTCCTGTTGTGCGGTCGATCCCGGATCGCGCTGCGCTCCATCCGGGGCTACGGGTCGTTGTGGGGACTCATCGAAAACGTTTGCGCGTCTCGAAGAGGGCTGATTTATGCTGGTCGGCGATTGCAACCTCACCGCGTCCGCCGGATCCATTACATGCCAATTGAACGTTCTACAGCCGTAGTGCTGGCAGGCCTCTTGCTCGCGACTGCTCTCATCCTTGCCCAGCCCGCGGCTGCGCAGAGCAGCGCAGACCATTCCGCAAAATGGGGGCCGCTGTTTCGCTCTCAGGTCACCAAGTGTTGGCGTAAACCTGCCCCCGTTGGGGACGAGGCAGCGAACATAAAGTTGGTTCTCGAGATCAGGCTGACGCGCGAGGGCTCGCTGGCGGAGCAACCGTCGGTGTCGTCGCAGAACAGTCCGGCCGTGTCAGACTACTCCCAAGCCTATCGCAAGAGCGCGCTGCAAGCGATCACGCTATGCCAGCCATATTCCTTGCCGGCCGAATACTACGATGAATGGAAATACTTCATGCCGGTGTTTCTAGAGACGCCGTCCCCTCCCGGCGGGAAGGGGAAGCCTGCAGCCGGGGAGCTCGATAAGCGCAAGCTTTCGATTTGCCGAGGATGCTGACCGCGGCACCCCTCACCTCGCCCCGCTTGCGGGGAGAGGTCGGATCGCATCGCAAGATGCGATCCGGGTGAGGGGGTACAGGTCTCACCGCATTCGCAACTCGCGGAAGCGGCCCCTCACCCCAACCCTCTCCCCGTAAGAACGGGGAGAGGGAGAGAAGACAGTGCCTCCGTCGTAAGAAACCTTACGCCGCAGCCTTATGCCGCGCGATCTCGGCCTTGTAGAGCTCGAACTCCTCGGCGATCGCCTTCGCAACCGAGGGACGGGCGCGCAGGCGTTCGTAATAGGCCTTCAGCGCCGGCCATTTCGTGAGCTCGATCGGCGGCGTCGCCATGGTCCAGTTGATCACGGTGACGAGATAGGCGTCGGCGACGCTGAAATGATCGAGCAGATAGTCGCGGCCCTTCAGGTGGTCCTCGAGATAGTCGAGCCGCGAGACGTATTTCTCCAGCGCATAGGTCTTGGCTTCCGGCGGCGCCTTCTTGTCGAGCAGCGGCAGGAACAGGCCCTTGTGCAGCTCGGTGCCGATGAAGCACAGCCACTGATGCAGTTTTGAACGCTCGGCGTTCGACGCCGTGCCGATGCCGGCGCGCGGAAACTGGTCGGCGACATATTGGAGGATCGCGGCGTTTTCGGTCAGCACGATGCCGTCGTCGGTGCGCAGCGTCGGCACCAGGCCGAGCGGGTTGACCTTGTTGAAGTCGGAGCCGTCGTTGCGCACGGCCTTGGTCTTCGGGTCGACCTCGAGATAGTTGGCCGGCTGGCCCGCTTCATAGAGCGCGACGCGGGTCGCCATCGAGCAGGCGAGGGGCGAGAAATAAAGGTCCATGGGTGCCTCCAGTGTCTGGCGCGGGTGTCCGGCCGTTGTTGATTTTTGTACTGTCTTGGATAATATTGGTGGCGTCAAGGAATTAAATGCGAGATGGTACAAAAAAGTAAGAAGCCGCCGACTGCTGCCAAAATCGTGGCGCCAGTCGCCCCGAAGCGCCGCGGGCGGCCGCGCGCCTATGAGCCCGATGTCGCACTCGGCAAGGCGCTGGATCTGTTCCGGCGCGACGGCTTTGCCGCGACCTCGCTCGATGATCTGAGCGCTGCGACCGGCATGAACCGGCCGAGCCTCTATGGCGCGTTCGGCGACAAGCGCGAGCTCTACATCAAGAGCTACCAGCGCTATCGCGACGACGCGCGCGCCGCGATGGTCGACATCTTCCGCGCCGACGCTCCGCTGCGCGAGCGACTCGAGCGCATCTATCGCATCGCGCTCGACATCTATCTCTCCGGCGAGTCCGGCCCGCGCGGTTGCTTCACCGTGATGACGGCTGCGTCGGAGGCGGTGTCGGATCCGGACATCCGCACCATGGTGGTCGAGGGCCTGACCGAGCTCGACAAGGCGTTCGGCATCTGCTTCCGCCATGCCAAGGAGCGCGGCGAACTGCCTGAGGGGACCGATCCGGCGTCGCTGGCGCATCTCGCCTCCGCCACCATCCACACCATCGCGATCCGCGCCCGTGCCCGCGTGCCGCGCAAGGAGCTCGAGGCGATCGTGAAGGGTGCGATCGACGTGCTGTGCGGGGCGAAATAGCCGTCCAAATTTTCTTACCGGGCAAATGTCGGGCGCTGGCTTTCCCGCCCGTCTTCCGTAAGGTCTCCCCACTCACGGAAGCGGAACATCATGGGAAAAGTCAGGACTTCAGTATTCACGGTCTCGATCGACGGATTTGGCGCGGCGCTGAATCAGAGCCTCGAACATCCGTTCGGCGTCGGCGGCCTGGCGCTGCCCGCAGCCTGGTTCTTCGAGACGCGAACCTTTCGCGCGATGACCGGCCAGGATGGCGGCACCACCGGTCTCGACGACGAGATCGCGCGGAAGTCGATGGAGGGGATCGGCGCCTGGATCCTGGGCCGCAACATGTTCGGCCCGATCCGCGGGCCGTGGCCGGATCATGCCTGGAAAGGCTGGTGGGGCGATAATCCGCCGTACCACACGCCGGTCTTTGTGCTGACGCATCATGCGCGGCCCGATCTTCCGATGGCGGACGACACCACGTTTCATTTCGTCACCGACGGCATGCTTGCTGCGCTGGAGCGGGCGCGCGCCGTTGCCGGCGACAAGGACATCCGGGTCGGCGGCGGCGTGTCGGTGGTGCGGCAATTCCTGCAGGCGCGTTTGCTCGACGAGCTGCAATTGGTGCTGCCGCCGGTCGTGCTCGGTGCCGGCGAGAGCTTGTTCGCGGGCATCGACCTGCTCGCGCTCGGCTATGGCGTGGTCTCGCATGTCGCGAGCCCGAACGCCACCCACGTCACCTTCGCGCGCAAGACGTCCTAGTCAGCCGTGCATCTTGTCGGTCATTGCGAGCGAAGCGAAGCAATCCATGTCCCCGCGTATGCGGTACGATGGATTGCTTCGTCGCTTCGCTCCTCGCAATGACGCTCAGGCGTGATTCCGCAATCGCCGGTTTCGTAGCCCGGATGGAGCGCAGCGCAATCCGGGAGCGGTTTGTCCGGCGCAAAGAACCCCGGATTTCGCTTCGCTGCATCCGGGCTACGCGCTGGCGTCAATACCCCCGCTTGCGATCGACGAGATTGTCCAGCGCGCCGCCGGCCTCGAAGCGCGCGATCTGCTGCGCGACATATTTCGAGATCTCGTCCGCGTCGGTGTCGGCGGCGTTGTGCGGCGTCAGCACCACCTTCGGGTGGCTCCAGAACGGACTCGCCTCGGGCAGCGGCTCGGTCTCGAAGACGTCGAGCGAGGCGGCGCCCAGCGTGCCGTCATCGAGCGCGCGCAGGATGTCGGCCTCGTTCTGCAAGCCGCCGCGGCCGGCATTGATGATGACGGGCGCGCCGAGCGGGCTACTGCCGTTCAGCTTCGCGAACGCATCGCGGTTGAGCACGTGCCTTGTATCCGGCGTCAGCGGCAGCAGGCAGACCAGGATGTTGGTCTCGCGCAGGAATGCGTCGAGCCCGTCCGCGCCGTGGTAGCAGGCGATGCCGTCGATCCGCTTCTCGCTGCGGCTCCAGCCGACGACGCGAAAGCCGAGCGCGCGCAGTGCCTGCGCCGAGGCGGCGCCGAGCGCACCGAGCCCCATGACGCCGACGGTGATCGCGCTCGCCGCCCACTGATAGTCCGGCGCCCAGCGCTTCACCCGCTGCGACTCGCGCAAATAGAGCTCCTGGCGGTGATGCATCAGCACGTGCAGCACGACATATTCGGTCATGCGGTCGGTGAGATCGGAGACCGAAACCCGCACCAGCGGCACGTCGGGCAGCGAGCGATCAGCCATCAGCGCGTCGACCCCGGCGCCGAGATTGAAGATGACGCGCAGGTTCTTGAATGCCGCGAGCTCGCCCGGCTTCGGCTTCCACACCGCCGCATAGTGCACCTCGGCGGGATCGAGCGCGCCATCCGGCAGCAGCACCACGCGGCGGTCCGGGCAGATCGCGTCGAACCGCGCCTTCCAGCGCGCCGACGACCAGTTTTCCGAGCCGCCATTGATCAGCAGCGCGAGCGCGCCCTTACCCATCCCGATACCTCCAACGTCTATGTGATGTGTGTCACAAAGCGGGTCCGGCCCGCTCTCATCTCCTGCCATCAACAGGGGAGAACTTCCATGCGCAAACTGATCCTGGTGTCGGCTTTCATCCGCGCCGCCGGCGCCACGATTCACGCCTGTGCTCGCAAACACTGACACGCCGGCTCAGGCTCAACCGGGCGTTGCTCCAACGCACAGCGAGGCCCAGCCGGCCCCATCGCGGGCCCAGGCTCAACCCGAGGAGTCTCCGCGGCGGCAGGCGTCTCGTCCGGTGACGAGGAGCCACGTCCGCCATCGTGAGAGCGATGGAGCCAAGGCGCTCCGGCGTCTATTGGTAAGCGCACGTACATCGTCGCCGCGACAAACGTCCCGTCCGTCGAAGCTCGCCATGAAGTCCCGATCAAAATCCACCGTCGGCATCCGGAACCTAAATTTCTTTCGCGCCCCCTGTCGGCAGCGGGCATAATCGTTCGTTCTTGCAATGAACGGAGATGCCTTTTCGATGCTGTACGCCATCCTCTGCTATCATGACGAAGACATGGTCGGTTCCTGGAGCAAGGAACACGACGCCTCCGTCATGCAGAAACTGTCCGTCGTGCAGGACAAGCTCGCCAAGCAGGGCAAGCTCGGCCCGGTGGCGCGGTTGTTGCCGACCACCGCGGCGACCACGCTGCGCAAGGAAAACCCGCCGCTGGTGCTGGACGGCCCGTTCGCCGAAACCAAGGAGCAGCTGCTCGGCTTCTATCTGGTCGAGGGCAAGAACCTCGACGAGGTGCTCGATATCGCGCGCGACCTCGGCGAGGCCAATCCCGGCGGCACCTATGAGATCCGCCCGGTCGGCTACTTCAATCAGGGAGGTACCAAGGCGTGAGCGTGACCGACACCGCCTGGATCGATGCTGCGTTGACGTCCGCGCGTCCCCAGGCGGTCGGCGCATTGCTGCGCTACTTCCGCAATCTCGACACCGCCGAGGAGGCGTTCCAGAACGCCTGCCTGCGGGCGCTCAAGAGCTGGCCGCAGAACGGCCCGCCGCGCGATCCCGCGGCGTGGCTGATCATGGTCGGCCGCAACGTCGCGATCGACGAGGTCCGCCGCAACAAGAAGCAGCAGCCGCTGCCCGAGGACGACCAGGCGATCTCCGACCTCGACGACGCCGAGGACGAGATCGCCGAGCGGCTCGACGGCTCGCATTACCGCGACGACATCCTGCGGCTGCTGTTCATCTGCTGTCACAAGGATCTGCCGGCGACGCAGCAGATCGCGCTCGCGCTGCGCATCGTCTCAGGTCTTACGGTGAAGCAGATCGCGCGCGCCTTCCTGGTCTCGGAAGCCGCGATGGAGCAGCGCATTACGCGGGCCAAGGCGCGCGTCGCCGATGCCGACGTGCCGTTCGAGACGCCTGGCGCGGTCGAGCGCAGCGAGCGGCTCGCCTCGGTCGCGGCGATGATCTATCTGATCTTCAACGAGGGCTATTCGGCGAGCGGCGACACCGCCGAAATCCGCGCGCCGCTGTGCGAGGAGGCGATTCGTCTCGCCCGCCTGCTGCTGCGGCTGTTCCAGAGCGAGCCGGAGATCATGGGGCTGACGGCGTTGTTGTTGCTGCAGCATGCCCGCGCCGAGGCGCGCTTCGATGCCGATGGCCAGGTGATCTTGCTCGACGACCAGGACCGCAGCCTGTGGAATCAGAAGCAGATTGCCGAGGGCCTCGCGCTGATCGACAAGGCGATGCGCCACCGCCGCAGTGGGCCGTATCAGGTGCAGGCGGCGATCGCAGCGCTGCACGCCCGTGCGGAAAAGCCCGAGGATACCGACTGGACCCAGATCGATCTGCTGTACGGCGCGCTCGAGGTCATGCAGCCGTCGCCGGTGATCACGCTCAACCGCGCCGTTGCGGTCTCCAAGGTAAAGGGGCCGGAAGCCGCGCTCGAGATGATCGAGCCCTTGGCGCCGCGGCTTGCCAACTACTTCCACTATTTCGGCGTGCGCGGCGCCTTCCTGATGCAGCTCGGCCGCAACGAGGAGGCCCGCATCGCCTTCGACCGCGCCATCGCGCTTGCCAACACCACCGCCGAAGCCGCCCACATCCGCATGCATATCGACCGCCTGATGCGCGACAGCCAGCCGCGCAACGCGAAGGCGAAGTAGCGGTCAGCAACAGCGCACCGGCATACTCGCTGCACCTCCCCCGCAGCGCAGGGCTATCGCATATGGCTGTCGGCCATGACGACGTGGAAACGTCGCTTGCAGAAGCGCGCGAATGCCATATGCCCGCCGGGGGCGAGCGTGCGTCTGGGTGATTTCGGAATATTGGAAAATTATCCCTGAGTTGCCCGACGTGTCAAGTAGCCCGGTCGGACGCCGGCCACCGCCGGCTACTTTGCATGGGGTTGTTTTCGATATTTTGGCAACGCGCCTCCCCCGCGAGTGCAGGGCAATCGCATATGGGCTCGATAGCTCCACAAACTCGTCATGCCCGGCCTTGTGCCGGGCATCCACGTCTTGGTTAGGGAGAGGGAGCTTGTCGCAGCTCTCAATCGACTCTGCCTGACTTCCGAAAAAATCTTCGCCCGCCTTGTCGGCCGCGTACTCCGCCGTTCGTCATGAAGGCAGAGTGCATCACCAAGCGTTACGGAGCCTGTCATGCCGACGATCGTCGACACCGAAGTCTCAAAGCCCGCCCGCATCACCGGCCGCGTCATGAGCGGCGTGGTCGTCTTGTTCCTGCTGTTCGACGGTGCGATCAAGCTGGTGCCGTTGTCGGTCGTCACCGAGACCATGGACAGGATGGGCTTCGGCGCGAGCGATGCGCTGGCGCGTAGCCTCGGCATCATCACCATCGTTTGCACGCTGCTCTACTCGGTGCCGCCGACCTCGATCCTCGGCGCCATCCTGCTCACCGGCTATCTCGGCGGCGCGATCGCATCGCATGTGCGGATCGGCAGCCCGCTGTTCACCCACACGCTGTTCGGGCTCTATCTCGGCCTGATGCTGTGGGGCGGGCTCTATCTGCGCGACGGCAATCTGCGCGCAATGCTTCCATTTCGCCGGTGAGATATTGTTCAATTCATCCTTGTGGAGACTATCATGTTGGAGATGATTGCCATCATCGCGATTGTCCTCGGCGTCGCGATCGCCGTCATCCTCATCCTCGCGGTAACCAAGCCGGGCACGCTCCGCGTCACGCGTGCGATCAGCATCAACGCGCCGGCCGAGCGGATATTTCCATTGATCGACGATTTCCATCAGTGGACGCTCTGGTCGCCCTACGAGAACCGGGATCCGGCCATGAAGCGCATCTACAGCGGCGCCGGGCGCGGGCAGGGTGCGGCCTATGCCTGGGACGGCAACAAGAATGTCGGCGCCGGCCGCATGGAGATCCTGCAATCCTCCGCGCCGTCGAAGATCGTCATCAAGCTCGACTTCATCAAGCCGTTCGAAGGCCACAACACCGCCGAGTTCACAATGCTGCCGCAGGGAGATGCGACCAGCGTCACATGGACCATGTATGGTCCGGCCGTCTTCATGTCGAAGGTGATGCAGGTGTTCATGAACCTGGATCGCATGATCGGCAGGGATTTCGAGGTCGGTCTCGCCAATCTGAAGAAACTGACTGAAAAGTAGCGCGTTTTCGAACGAGGTGGTTACCGGTTCGTGTCAAGAAAACGCGTCAAGATGACAATCCGGAGCCCTCGTTCCGACACCCTCGGGACGAGGCTCGAATGACCCAAGGGAGCATGCGATGCAGGTCAACCCCTATCTCTCCTACGACGGCAATTGCGGCGCCGCGCTGAAATTCTACGAGAAGGTTCTCGGCGCGCGGATCGAGGAAACCTTCCCCTACGGCGAGGGCAGTGCGGAGATGCAGACGCCGCCCGGCTGGAAGGACAAGATCATGCACGCCCGCCTCACGATCGACGGCGAGATCATCATGGTCTCCGACGCCCCGCCCGGCCACTTCCAGAAGCCGCAGGGCTTCCACGTCGCGTTGCAGGTCGAGGATCCCGCGGAGGCCGAACGCCGCTTCAAGGCGCTGTCAGAGGGCGGCACGGTGACGATGCCGTTCGGCAAGACCTTCTTCTCCAACGGCTTCGGCATGTGCATCGATCAGTTCGGCATCCCCTGGATGGTGAACTGCCCGCAGGGGATGTAGGCTGGCGGCTTATTCCGCCGAGCTCATTCCCTACCCGTCATGCTGAGGAGGCCGCGTAGCGGCCGTCTCGAAGCACGACGGCCCGGCTGGTGGCCGTGCATCCTTCGAGGCTCGCCCAGCGGTGCAAGTGCACCGCAAGGCTCGCACCTCAGGATGACGGGATGGGAGCCGTAGCCCGGATGGAGCGCAGCGAAATCCGGGGCACCCAATCCGCGCCGGCAGTCCCCCGGATTGCGCTTCGCTTCATCCGGGCTACGACACTTTACAAGCTGCAAATCTCACCTGCACCGCGGATAGATCGCCGCGAGCTCGCGGCCGCGCAGCAATAGCAGGCGCGAAGTCAGGCCGCCGCGGCGGGCGATCCAGCCGCGCACCGGCGCCGGATAGGCTTGCAGCACCGCGACGGACGCTTCCGGCTCGGCATAGGTGCGGCCGCGCTGGTCGATCGAGCGCGCGGCGTGGAAGCCGAGCACGGCGCGCCGCGTCACGCAGATGCGGTCGCCCGGGACCATCGAGAGCACCAGGGTGCAGGCCGACAGGCAGGGCCCGTCGATCACGACGCGCTCGCCCGATTCGCGCACCTTGTCGAACAGCTCGATGAACGGGCCGACCTGCCCGCCGGGGCTGGCGAGAATACGAACATCAGCTTGCGCGCAGCTAACCGTTGCGCAGAGAGCTGCCGCCGCGACAAGTATTTTCATGCGCGCAATCCCTGCCACGATGCGATCGAGGTGCCGCCGCATCTGAAGCCGGAAGGCTCGCGCCGGAATGGGGCATCGTCAAGACCGATGTCCCGTTCGCGACAGCAGGTGGCTCAGGCCGCGCGGTTCTTGAGCGCCCCCACGATCGCAGTGAGCACGGCGCCGGCAACGCCGCCGCCGGCGACCTGGCCGATGATGCTGCCGATGTCAGGCGTCGCGCCGGAATTGGCGAGCAGCGGGATCAGCATGCCCAGAAGCTGTCCGCCCGCGCCGCCGCCGATGGCGCCTGCGATGGTGTTACCGAGCGTGCCGAGATCGATGTTCTTGGCCGCTCCCGCCGCGACATTGCCGCCGACGGCTCCGCTGATGACCTGAATGATCAGATTGATGAGAACGCCCGACATGAGGTGATTTCTCCCCGGTATCTGGTTCAGCACGGCTGAGACGCCGGCCGGCGTCCCACCGCCGCGAAGGTTAGGCCTCCAGCGCGCAGAGGTCATGCTGCACACGCGAGGATTGTCGACCCGCGCCGACGCTATGCACCGGCTTTTTTGAGGGAACCCTCCGGCTCTCCCGGGAGCCTCAGTCAGCGCCGGAGACGCCGGCCTCGGCAAAGGTCGCCATGCCGCCATGACAGGCGAGCGCCGCCCGCAACAAAAGGATCGCAACCCCCGCGCCGGAGCCTTCGCCGAGCCGCATGTTAAGGTCGAGCAAGGGGGCGAGCTCGAGCTCGCGCAGCAATTCGCGGTGGCCAAGCTCGGCCGACACATGTCCGGCGCGGCAATGCGCGAGGCTATCGGGCGCAAGCCGCGCCAGCGGCAGCACCGCCGCTGTCGCGACGAAGCCGTCGAGCAGCACCGGAATGCAGCGTGCGCGCGCTGCCAGCACGGCCCCCGCGATCGCCGCGAGCTCGCGTCCGCCGAGCGACATCGCGGTGACGAGCGGATCGTCGATCACGCCGCGATGCAGCTTGAGCGCCGCATCGATCGTGGTGCGCTTGCGTATCAGCCCGGCATCGTCGACGCCGGTGCCGCGGCCGGCCCAGCGTACGCCGCGCCCGCCCATCAAGGCGGCGCACAGCGTCGCGGCGACCGTGGTGTTGGCGATGCCCATCTCGCCGACCACGAGCAAATCGCATTGCTCGGGCACCGTGCGCCAGCCGGTATCGAGCGCGACGAGGAAATCGGCGGCGTCCATCGCCGGTCCGGTCGTGAAATCGCGGGTCGGGCGCGCCAGCTCGAGCGGCTCGACGCGCAGCTCGGCGCCGGTAAGCCTGGCGATCTGGTTGATCGCAGCGCCGCCGGCGGCGAAGTTCGCCACCATCTGCGCGGTGACCTCGGAGGGATAGGCTGAAACGCCGCGCTCGGCGATGCCGTGATTGCCGGCGAACACGGCGATCGTGACGTGGTCGAGCCGGGGCATCTCACGCCGCTGCCAGCGCGCCAGCCAGATCGCAACCTCCTCCAGGCGGCCGAGGCTTCCCGGCGGCTTGGTCAGGTTCTGCTGGCGCTGCGTGGCGGCCGCGGCACTGGCCTCGTCGCCCTGCGGCAGGTCGCGACAAAAGCCGCGGATGTCGTCTAGAGTACTGAACTGCATGCGATTCCCTCGTCGAGCGGGCCGCAAGCTAATGCATGATCCGGAAAAGTGTGAAGCGGTTTTCCTCGCGACAAATGCGTAGCATTTGCGCGGAGATCATGCCCTAACAGGAAGCTAAAGCGCGATGAGATCGAGCCCGGTCTCGTCGCGCTTTAGCCCAATTTCCAGGCCTTCACCATGAATCAATGGCTCGACGATCTCCGGACCGCGACCGCCTTCCTGACCCGCCTGCCGATGCCGCATCCGGACGGCGCGCGGCCGGAGAGCTTTGCGCGGGCGCAGCGGCTGTTTCCCCTGGTCGGGGCCGCCATCGGGGCGGCGATCGGCCTGTTTTGCCTGCTGCTGCGGGCGATCGGTGTGCCGGATCTCGCCGCCGCGGCGCTCGCGCTCGGCGGCGGTGCGCTGCTCACCGGCGCGCTGCATGAGGACGGGCTCGCCGATGTCGCCGACGGGTTCGGCGGCGGCCGCGATGTCGCGGCCAAGCTCGAGATCATGCGCGACAGCCGGCTCGGCACCTATGGCGCGCTGGCGCTGGTGGTGAGCTTTGCCGCCAAGCTCGCGGCGCTGGCTGCACTTCCGAACGGATTTGTGGTGCAGAGCCTGATATCTGCGCACGCGCTGGGCCGCGGCGTGCTGCCATGGATCGCGATCAGCCAGCCTTACGCGCGCAAGGACGGGCTCGCCGCCAATGCCGGAAGGCCTGATGGGACCATTGCCGTGGTCGCGGCCGGCATCGCGCTGCTGATCGCAATCCTCGCCTTGCCGTTCGGCAGCGCGCTGCTGGCGGCGATCGCGGCCGGTGCGAGCGCACTGGTCATGGTGCTCGCGGCAAAGCGGCAGATCGGCGGCCAGACCGGCGATGTGCTCGGCGGCGCCGAGCAGGTCGCGGAGACCGCGATTCTGGTGTTGCTTGCGGCGCGGTTAGGTTAGGGCGTTTTCGAGCGAAGTGGATACCGGTTCGCGTGAAGAGAACGCGTCAAAATGAAAGCGTGGGCGGAACATGGATCGCGAAACGCGTCTCTGGCTAATCCGTCATGCGCCGGTGGACGGTCCGCGCGGCGTGATCCACGCGCCGGATGCGCCCGCCGACCTCAGCGATGCCGCGGCATTCGCGTCGTTGCAGGTGAGGCTGCCGGCTTACGCTCTTGCGGTCTGCAGTCCGGCGCGGCGCACTCGCGAGACCGCAGCAAAGCTCGGCCTGACGGCAGCGGAGGACGACGCCTTTCGCGAGCAGGATTTTGGCGATTGGACCGGCCGGCGCCATAGCGAGATCGAAGCCGAGCTCGGCGCAGCCTATCGCGCGTTCTGGCAATCGCCGGGCAACAACCGGCCGCCGGACGGCGAAAGCTTTGCCGATCAGATCGTGCGGGCGCGGGCAGGGCTGGCGCGCCTGCCGGCAGGCGACGTCGTCCTGGTCGTGCATTCAGGCACCATCCGCGCGATCCTTGCGATCGCGCTCGAGCTTGCGCCGGAGCTCGCGCTGCGCTTCGTCATCGATCCGCTGTCATTGACGCGGATCGACCGGCTGCCGAATGCCTGGCGCGTGGTCGCGGTGAACGAGCGCTAATTTAGCCACTCAGCGGCACTAGCAATTCCGTCACCCTGAGGAGCGCGTAGCGCGTCTCGAAGGGTCGACGGCCACCAGCGGGGCCGTCCATCCTTCGAGACGGCCGCTTCGCGGCCGCCTCAGGATGACGGAGATGGAGTGAGTGTATCGCTGAGTCTACCCATTCCGTCGCGCGCCGCGCAGGGTCGGCAGGCCGATGCCGGCGGCGTCGAAGCCGCCGTCGACGGCGAGGATCTGGCCGGTGATGTAGCTGGCGCGATCCGAGCACAGGAAGAAGATCGCTTCCGCCAGCTCCTCCTCCAGCCCATAGCGGTTGAGCGGGATGGCGTCGTGATAGTCGGCGCGGATCTCCGGCGTGTGGACGGCCTTGGCCATCGCGGTCTCGACCGGCCCGGGCGCGACGCCGTTGACGCGGATGCCAAGCGAGGCGAGCTCGACCGCGAGCTGCTTGGTGAGATGCGCAAGGCCGGCCTTGCTGGTGCCGTAGGCCGAGCGCAGCGTCGAGGCGCGCACCGCCGAGATCGAGGTGATGTTGACGATCGCACCGCCGCCATGCTCGCGCATCACAGGCGCGGCCGCCTTGGTGCACAGGAACGGGCCGGTGAGGTTGACCGCCATGATCCGGCTCCAGTCGGCCTCCGAGGTCTCCAGCACCGGCGTGAACACGGCAATGCCGGCATTGTTGACCAGCGCGTCGAGCCGGCCGAACCGGTCCGTGATCGCAGAGATCGCGGCTGCCACGCCGGCGGCGTCCGATGCGTCGCAGGTCAGCGCCAGCGTGTCGTCGGGTTGCTTCAGCGCCGCGACCGCCGCGCGCAGCAATTCACCCTCGATGTCGAGCAGCGCGACGCGCCAGCCGTCGGCGAGAAAGCGTTTCGCCGCGGCAAGCCCGATGCCACGCGCGGCGCCGGTCACGAGTGCGACTTTGGGGGAAGCGGAATTCATCGGATGGTCCATCGGTTCGGGCAGGAAGTCCCGACCGTCTGCGACCTTTACCTGGTGATGTCAACCTGAGAGGCGCTCAACTGGCTCGGCCGTCATTGCGAGGAGCGATAGCGACGAAGCAATCCATTCTTCCCGTATGGTGAGGTGGATTGCTTCGCGGAGCCTGTCATCGGGCGCGCTTTCGCGCGACCCGTTTGGCTCGCAATGACGTGGGTGCGACGGCCGTTCTATACTCTTTCAGCATGGGAACAAGGCGCGTCTCGCGTCCTCGATGAATGTGCGTCGCGTTCGATGCTTGGGTCTCCACGCCCGCCGACCGCAATAAGTATCCATACGAAAAGTATCCATACGAAAAAAATTGCCGCACGAGATGTCGGAAGGGCGGTCCCGGCCTCGTCCTCCGGTCACTCATTCCATGATGGAGTTCCGATGTCGCTTACCCTGCATTACCACCCGCTGTCCTCGTTCTGCTGGAAGGCGCTGATTGCGCTCTACGAGAACGGCACGCCGTTCACGCCGAACATGGTCAATCTCGGCGATCCCGCCGAGCGCGCGGCGCTGCTCGCGCTGTCGCCGATCGGCCGCTTTCCCGTGCTCCGCGACGAGACGCGGGGCGAGACGGTGCCGGAATCGAGCATCGTCATCGAATATCTCGACCGGCATTATCCCGGTGCCGTCAGGCTGATCCCCGAGGATCCGGACCTCGCGCTGCAGACCCGGCTGCGTGATCGTTTCCTCGATCTCTATGTCCACCTGCCGATGCAGAAGGTCGTCGGCGACCGGCTGCGGCCTGCGGACAGCAAGGATCCGCATGGCGTCGCCGAGGCGCGGGCGCAACTCCGCACCTCCTATGCGATCCTGGATCAGCAACTGATCTTGAATCAGCAACGCGCGCGTGGCGGCTGGATGATGGGCGAGCATTTCTCGTTGGCCGATTGCGCCGCCGCGCCGACGATGTTCTACGGCAACAAGGTCGAGCCGTTCGGAGATGGCCATCGGCATCTGGCCGCCTATCTCGAGCGGCTGACGGCGCGGCCATCCTTCGCGCGCGTGCTGAAGGAGGCCGAGCCCTATTTCGGCATGTTCCCGCGGGAAACTTGACGCCAGCCGGCCTCCGACCCGGTTCCAAAAAATAAATCGTGGCGGGATGTCGCTTTCGCGCCGCCCCGTTCGTCATCTCCCTGTGGCCCGGGTTTCCGGAGCGCTGGTCGCTCCGGAGGCCCGGGCAATACGTGTGGGAGACGACATGGCTGCAGCTGGCAACAGGGCGGAGATCATCCGCTCCCTCTTCGCCGCCTACCTCGCCAATGACCGCGCGAGCGTCGAGGCGGCGTTCGCGGAGGATTTTCGCTTCTCGACGCCCTATGGCGAGAACATCGACAAGCCGACCTATTTCGCCCAGTGCTGGCGCGACTCCGGCTGGATCGGCCGCCACGAGATCGAGCGCATCATGGTCGACGGCGTCGAAGCCTTCGTCACCTATCGCTGCGTCGCCCGCGACGGCAAGAGCTTTCGCAACACCGAGTTCTTCGTGTTCGACGGCGACAAGGTGTCGCGCATCGACGTCTATTTCGGCCCGTCGCACCAGGACGGCGAACTTGTCAGGCAGGACCGCTGAGGGCTGTGGCGCGCGATGCAATGACCTCCGAAATAATTTCGCTTGGCCTGTCGGCGTGGCAAGCCCCGCGTCGTCCTTGAGACGAGCACCGGAGATACCGGCAAGGCAGCTGAACAAGACAACGGAGCAGGACAATGAAGTTCATGGTGATCGTGAAGGCGAACAGGGACACCGAGGCCGGCGTGATGCCGAGCACCGAGCTGCTCGCGGCGATGGGCAAGTTCAACGAGGAGATGGTCAAGGCCGGCGTGATGCAGGCCGGCGAGGGGCTGAATCCGACCAGCAAGGGTGCCCGCGTCAAATATGCCGGCGGGCAGAGCACGGTGTCGCGCGGCCCGTTCGGCCTGAGCAGCGATCTGGTCGCCGGCTTCTGGCTGATCGAGACCAAGTCGCTCGACGAAGCGATCGACTGGATGAAGCGCGCGCCGTTCGACGGCGGCTCCGAGATCGAAATCCGCCAGGTGTTTGCCGCGGAGGATTTCGGCGAGGCGCTGACGCCCGAGCTGCGCGAGCGGGGAGAGCGCCTGCGCGCGCAGGTGGGCAAGAAATGACACCCGACGTCATTCCGCGATATCGCGCCGGCGATGCGCCCGGAATACATGATCATCGTCGCAAGTCGTGGATTCCGGGCCGGCGCCGCGTGGGGCTTCCCGGCATGACGAGGGTGAAGATTGCGAGTGATTCAACAGGCAAGGAAATCCGACCAATGCGTTTCATGATGCTGATGATCCCGCTCGGCTACGAGTCCGCGCCGGCCAAGCTCGAGCTCGACCCCGAACGGGTCGCCGCGATGATGCGGTACAATCAGGCGCTGAAGGACGCCGGCGTGCTGATCACGCTGGAAGGCCTGCATCCGCCGGCTGCCGGCGCGCGCGTCAAGTTCGACACCGGCGTGCCGGTCGTGATCGACGGCCCGTTCACCGAGGCCAAGGAAGTGATCGGCGGCTTCTGGATGATCGAGGTCGCCTCGCGCGCCGAGGCAATCGAATGGGCCAGCAAGTGCCCGGCCACCGCGAACGAGATGATCGAGATCCGCCAGGTGCAGGAGATGGCAGATTTCTCCGAAGAGGTGCAGCAGGCCGCCGCGACCTTCGAGCATCCGCAGGGCGGCTGGGGCAAGGCGCTGCGCTGAACCTTCACCGAGAAGCGATGCCGCTTCAAAGCGTCATCGCATTACCGAACCATCGTCCACCAGCAACGACCACAATGGAGACGCAAGATGAGCACCAACACCTTTCTCGCGGTCTATCTCGGCGGCGGCAGCACCGGCTCGCGGATGGCAGCCTGGAACGCGCTGCCCGAGGCCGAACGCCGCGCCAAGGAGCAGCAGGGCATGGCGGCCTGGGGCGCCTGGGTCGAGAAGCATCATGACGTGATCGTCGAGATGGGCGGACCACTCGGCAAGACCAAGAAGGTCGGGCAGGGCGGCGTCACCGACATCGCCAATCTGATGACCGGCTTCACCGTGGTGCGCGCGCCCTCGCATGAGGCAGCGGCAAAGCTGTTCGAGAACCACCCGCATTTTTCGATCTTCCCGGGCGAAGCCGTGGAGATCATGCCGGTGCTGCCGATCCCGGGCCGATAGGCAATCGTTTTGGGCCATGGGCTCCCTGAACCTCTCCCGCTCGCGGGGGAGGTCGTCGCGCGCAGCGCGGCGGATGGAGGCCCTCTCCACCGTGTAACTCGCGGAGAGGGCCTCCGCTCGCCAGTGGCCGACTTCGTGTCCAGGTCACGCCGGCCCGAGCAAATCTGAAAGCCATGGAGTGGAGGTTTTGCGCCATGGCGAAGCTTGTCTTCGGACTGAACCAGTCGCTCGACGGCTATGTCGATCATCAGGCGATGGTGCCGGACACCGGGCTCTTTCGTCATTTCATCGAGCAGGTGCGCAGCGTGGCCGGCATGTTGTACGGCCGCCGCATGTACGAGGTGATGCGCTATTGGGACGACGACCTTCCTGATTGGGATGCAGAGGAGCGCGACTATGCGGCAGTGTGGCGGAGACGGCCAAAGTGGGGCGTGTCGCGCTCGCTGAAATCCGTCGGAGCCAACGCGACACTGGTCGAGGGGGACGTTGAGGCGGCGGTGCGCGGGCTGAAGGCCCGGCTCGACGGGGAGATCGAAGTCGCCGGGCCGGACCTGGCGGGGAGTCTGACCGAGCTTGGCCTGATTGACGAGTATCGACTGTACCTCCGGCCCATCGTGCTCGGGCGCGGCAAGCCATTCTTCGTCGGGCCCCGCGCGCCGCTCCGCCTGGTGGCAAGCGACCGGATAGGCGAAAACACGATCAGGTTGACCTACGTCCCCGCCTAGTCATGCAACGTGCCTGACGGCGTTGCGCGGAAGCCCCCCGACTGACTGGTCCGTTAATCTTGATTGACGCGCCGCCGCCCCGCTAGTGACCTTTACCGCCAGCTCATGTAAAAGCCGTTCACATGAGCTGGCGCAAGGACCAAGGCCGCGCCGAGCGCGGTTATCATCACGGCAATCTCAAAGAGGCGTTGCTGCAGGCCGCACTCGACCTGATCTCGAAGAAGGGGCCGGCCGGCTTCACCTTCGCCGATGCCGCGCGGATGGCCGGCGTCAGCCCGGCCGCGCCGTACCGCCACTTCCGCGACCGCGACGAGTTGATCGCCAGCATCGCGCAGCGCGGTTTCGAGCAGTTCGAATCGCTGTTGACGCAGGCCTGGGACGACGGCCGCCCCGACACCGTCACGGCGTTCGAGCGGGTCGGCAAGGCCTATCTCGCCTTCGCCCGCGAGGAGCCCGCGTTCTATTCGGCGATGTTCGAATCCGGCCTGCCGGTCGATTCCAATCCGACCTTGATGGCCGCAAGCGAGCGCGCCTTCGCGATCATCCGCGCCGCTGCCGAACGGCTCGCGGCACTGGCGCCGCCCGGCATGCCGCGTCCGCCGGCGATGATGATGGCGCTGCACATCTGGGCGATGTCGCACGGCGTCGCTTCGCTGTTCGGCCGCGGCGATGCCGCGCGGCGCAAGCTGCCGATGTCGCCGGAGGATCTGCTCGAGGCCGAAGTGCTGATCTATCTGCGCGGCCTCGGCTTCCCGACCGACCGCCGGCCTGGAACCGCGGCCGCCGACGACAAGCCCGCCGGTCCGTGGGGCAAGGCGAAATAAGGTTCAACGGCCAAGCCAAAAATAATCCGAGGGGTGCGTCACCCGCGCTGCTTGACTTTCCCGAGGGATCGGCTACCTATGTAAATGTTATTTACATTCACAACGGCGTGATGCCGTGATGGAGAAGGAAATGGCCTACACCGCTGATGTCAATCGCTGGCGCGGCCCCGTCGAAGAGCCCTACCGTCCCTACTTCTACGCGACGCCGTGGCATCCCCTGAAGATCGCCGGGATCATCCTTGGCTTCATGATCTGGTGGCCGATCGGCCTCGCCCTTCTCTTTTTCACACTCGGGAGCAGAAAGATGGCCTGTTGGAGTCACAACGATATGGATCGCTGGCAGAACAAGATGGAGCGGATGCAGGACAAGATGGAGCGGATGAAGAGCCGCATGGAGCGCCGCGGCTTCCCGTTCGGCGGCTTCGGTCCGCCCTCCAGCGGCAACCGCGCCTTCGACGAGTACCGCCAGGATACGCTGCGCCGTCTCGAGGAGGAGCAGGTCGAGTTCAAGAACTTCCTCGATCGCCTGCGTCACGCCAAGGACAAGGAAGAGTTCGACGCCTTCATGGCGCAGCACAAGACCCGTCCGACCCCGCCGACCGACCAGCCGCCGCAGAGCTGATCGCGCGAGGCAAGCGCTAGCCTTCAGGCGATGTGCCCCCATAGAACCTGATGGCCCTGAGCCGCCCGTTTGCGATGAGCAAGCGGGCGGTTTGCATTTTAGGATGGTGACGCCCACTCTATCGTTTGGGATCCGGACGATGAGGTGAAGACCATGGCGGGATCAGCGACAGTGACGGCCGGCGAGCTGTGGCTTGCGATCCGGCGCGAGGCGGAGGCGGCGATCGCGGCCGATCCGTTCCTCGAGGCGTCGGCCGCCTTCATTCTCGATCAGGGCGACCTCGGCGGTGCGCTCGCTTTTCTGATCGGCCGGCATATCAGCCGCGCGGATGAGGATCGCGCGCAGTTCGCGCGGACCGCCCGCGAAGCCTATGCGGCCGAGCCCGTGCTGGTCGATGCCGCGGCCACCGATCTCACGGCCATCGTGCGCCGCGATCCCGCGATCACGGGCTTCCTGCCGCCGCTGCTCAACTTCAAGGGTTTCGTCGCGCTGCAGGCCTGGCGGGTGTCGAACTGGCTGTGGCGCGAGGACCGCCCCGACCTTGCGCTCATGATGCAAAGCGCGACGGCGGACCAGTTGCAGATCAGCATTCACCCGTCGGCCCGGATCGGAACCGCTGTTTTCCTCGATCACGGCACCGGCATCATCATCGGCGCGCTGGCCTCGGTCGGTGACGAGGTCACGATTTTGCAGAACGTCACCATCGCGCGGCATCAGGATGATCCGCGCCGCGCGCCGAAGATCGGCCACGGCGTGCTGCTCAGCGCCGGTGCCACGGTGATCGGACATCTCTCCATCGGCGATTTCGCCAGGATCGGCGCCGGCGCGCTGGTGACGACGGATGTGCCCGCCGGCTGCACCGCCGTCGGCGTTCCGGCGCGGCTGACCAATTGCGCGGAGGCGGGGACGTTTTCGTGAGGTGAGCACCCTCTCAGGCTCCTCTCCCCTTGCGGGAGAGGGTTGGGGAGAGGGGTGGCCCCGGGCGTGGTGTCAGAGATTGGATGATGCTGTTGCATCAGCGCGCAGCAGGTGTCGCCGCTCTAACTGGATGCGGAGCAAGTGCGCCCCTCTCCCCAACCCTCCCCCGCAAGGGGGGAGGGAGCCCTACTAGCGTGCTCGCCTCACTGCATGATGCGAAGCGACCGCCCCCTCACACATTCGATCCATGGATCGCGTCGATCACCGCGTCGGTCACTTCCCTGGTCGTCGCCTTGCCGCCGACGTCGGGCGTCAGCACGCCGGCCGCGCACACCTTCTCGACCGCGGCCATCAGGCGCGCCGCGGCGTCCTTCTCGCCGAGATGCTCCAGCATCTGCGCACCGGTCCAGAAGGTCGCGACCGGGTTGGCGATACCCTTGCCGGTGATGTCGAAGGCCGAGCCGTGGATCGGCTCGAACATCGAGGGATAGCGGCGCTGCGGGTCGATGTTGCCGGTCGGCGCCACGCCGAGGCTGCCGGCCAGCGCGCCGGCGAGGTCGGAGAGGATATCGGCATGCAGATTGGTCGCGACGATGGTGTCGAGGCTCTTCGGATTGAGCGTCATGCGCACCGTCATGGCGTCGACCAGCATCTTGTCCCAGGTGACGTCGGGGAAGTCCTTCGCCACTTCGGCGGCGATCTCGTCCCACATCACCATGCCGTGGCGCTGCGCGTTCGACTTGGTCACCACGGTGAGGAATTTGCGCGGCCGTGACTGCGCGAGCTGGAACGCATAGCGCATGATCCGTGTCACGCCGACCCGGGTGAAGACAGCGACTTCGGTGCCGACCTCTTCCGGCAGGCCCTTGTGTGCGCGGCCGCCCATGCCGGCATATTCGCCTTCGGAATTCTCGCGCACGATCACCCAGTCGAGATCGCCGACGCCGACATTACGCAGCGGCGACGCGACGCCGGGCAGGATCTTGGTCGGCCGCACATTGGCGTATTGGTCAAAGCCCTGGCAGATCGGCAGCCGAAGGCCCCACAGAGTGATGTGGTCGGGCACATCGGGCGCGCCGACCGCGCCGAAATAGATCGCGTCGAAGTTCTTCAGCTCCGCGAGCCCGTCGGCCGGCATCATCACGCCGTGCTTCTTGTAATAGTCCGAGCCCCAGTCGAAAGTCTTGACGTTGAAGCTGATGTCGCCGCTGCGCTTCGCCAGCGCCTCCAGCACGCGGACGCCCGCGGAGATCACTTCGGGGCCGATGCCGTCGGCGGGAATGGCGGCGATGGAATGGATACGCATGGGATCTCTCCGATCGATGGTTAGCGGGTTCGCACGGGATTGGGTTGCGGTTCGGTTTGCGCGGGCGCGCTCTGCGCACGCGACAGCAGCAGCGTGAGTACGGCCGAGAGCACCAGGAGGCCGGCGACGAAATAAAGACCGCCGTCGAAACTGCCGGTGCGTTCCTTGATCCAGCCGATCATCGCCGGCCCGACGAAGCCGCCGAGATTGCCGATCGAGTTGATGGTGGCGATCCCGGCCGCAGCGGCCGAGCCGGACAGAAACATGGTCGGCATGCTCCATAGCGGCGGCTTCGACGAGGAGATGCCGATATTGACCAGGGTCAGCGCCGCGATCACGGCGGCAAGGCCGGTCCACAGCCCGGCGAGCGCAAGTCCCGCCGCGGCCATCAGGCAGGCCAGCACGACGTGCCAGGTGCGCTCGCCGGTGCGGTCGGAATGCCGCGCCCACAACACCATCGCGATGACGGCAACCGTCGCCGGTACCGCGTTGAGGAAGCCGACCTGGATCGACGACAGGCCGAACGCCTTGATGATCTGCGGCGCCCACACCCCAAGTGTGTAGAGCCCGGCCGAGGTGCCGAAATAGACCAGCGCCAGCGCCAGCACCCGCGGGTCGGCGAGGCCGCGCCAGATGCTGTGGCTTGCGGTCGTGGCCTTGCCGTCGTTCTCGGCCTTCATGGTCTTGACCAGCCAGGCGCGCTCGTCGTCGGCCAGCCATCTGGCCTGCCCCGGCCGGTCGGTCAGGAAGCCCAGCACGACGAAGCCCAGCAGCACGGCGGGCACGGCCTCCAGCACGAACAGCCATTGCCAGCCCTTGAAGCCGAGCATTCCGTCCATCTCCAGCAGTGCGCCGGAGAGCGGCGAGCCGAGCACGGTCGAGAGCGGCGCCGCCGCCATGAACAGCGCGGTGACGGCGGCGCGCTGCCGCGCCGGGAACCAGTAGGACAGATAGAGGATGATGCCGGGGAAGAAGCCGGCTTCGGCGGCGCCGAGCAGGAAGCGCAGCACGTAGAAGCTGGTCGCACCCTGCACCAGCGCCATCGCCGCCGAGACCAGGCCCCAGGTGATCATTACCCGCGCGATCCAGATCCGCGCGCCGATCTTGTGCAGGATGATGTTGGAGGGCACCTCGAACAGGAAGTAGCCCCAGAAGAAGATACCGGCGCCGAAGCCATAGACGGTCGGCGACAAGCCGATGTCCTTATTCATGGTCAGCGAGGCGAAGCCGATATTGACGCGGTCGATGAAGGCCACGAAGTACAGCAGCATGATGAACGGCACGATGCGCAGTGAGATCTTGCGCAATACGCGCGCGCCAAGCTCGCTTTCCATGGGCTTCTTCCCCCGGGTTCGTCTTGTTTGTTGGGACGGCGCCTGTCGCGCGCCATCGGAAAGCCTAGAAGCTCGCGCCCTTTCGCTTCAACCCACGCCGGTTTATACAAAAAAATGATATAATCGGACCCGGTCTCACTTGGCGTCATGCCCGGCCTTGTGCGGGGCATCCACGTCTTGGCGGCAAAGAAAGACGGGGATGGCCGGGACAAGCCCGGCCATGACGAACGCAGGGCATAAGGAAGCGACGTCTTGGAACTGCACCAGCTTCGTTGCTTCGTCGCGGCTGCCGAGGAACTGCATTTCGGCCGCGCGGCGCAGCGCCTGCAGATGATGCCGTCGGCGCTCGGCCGCCACATCAAGCTGCTGGAGGAGGATCTCGGGGTGCGGCTGTTCGCGCGCACCACGCGCGCGGTGTCGCTGACCGAGGACGGCGCTGTGCTGCTGCGCGAGGGCCGCGCGCTGCTCGGCCGCGCTGAGGCGATCGAGAACGGCTTTCGCCGTCGGCTGCGCAAGCCACAGGCGCGCCGCTTCCGGATCGGCGCGATCGACAGCGCCGCGGCCGGCCTGCTGCCGCCGCTGCTGCGCGACCTCCGCGCCGCCCATCCTGATGTTGCCGTGCAACTGCTCGAGGAGAAGACCATCCGCCTGCTGCCGAAGCTGCTGTCTGGCGCGCTCGACCTCGCCTTCGTGCGCCCGCCGGAGCGGCCCGACCGCCGTATCGAGTTTGTCCCGCTGTTGCAGGAGACCGCCGTGGTGGCGCTGTCGCACAAGCACGCGCTGGCGCGGCGCAAGCAGATCGTGCTGCCCGACATCGCGGATCAGC
>NZ_JAGKJL010000006.1:0-228997 GCF_020329495.1 Bradyrhizobium australafricanum
ACGTAGCGGGTGGCTCGGTCGATGGCGACAAAGGCATAGCTGGTGCGGCGCTGCAGTGCCGGCAGATACTTCACGTCGATATGGATGAAGCCGATACTGGCATTCTCGAAGACGCCGGCTTTGGGCTTGTCAGGCTTGGCAAGCCGGCTGATGCCATTGCGCTGCAGGCAGCGGTGAATAGCACTACGGGACAGCTTGGCGTTGATGCATCGCCGCATCACCTCAACGATGTCGTCCAGCGGCAATTGGAGCGACGTCCGCAGTTCACAAACGGCCCTTTCTTCAACCGCGGAGAGGCGCTGGTCGTGAGGTTCTTCGGCCGGTGCGAGCGGTCTTCGACCGTCGTGCGGCTGCGCCAGCGATAAATCGTGGTCTCGCTGACCCCCAATTCGGCCGCCAACTGAGCGACCGACTTCCGGCTGCGCTGGATGTAGGCACGTGTCTTCGGCGTCGTCGTGGCGTTCGCGTGCAAGCTCAGTTCCATGACACGAGGCGCTCCCTAACAAAGGCCACGCCTCGTTCTACACCGATTCCATCCAACCAATCTGCAGGGACCAAACACTTTCGCAGGGACGGCACTGAGTGTGTGAATCGTCCGAGCTTTGCATCTCGTTCCGTTTTGCAAAAGAGGCTTGCGCCGTCGGGCAACTCAGTGATTGGCGCTGGCGCCCTGCCCGGCTGGACGGCCTCGCCGCGACAACCAGGCTACGGCGCGATCCATATCCCAATCACGATGATGGCCAGTGATACGGCAATGACCAGCATATCGGTGGTGAGCCAATCGGGCATTCCGTTTGATGGCTGCTCGCTCATGTCCGCGACTCCTTCTGTTCGCGTCGAGCCGATATGCTGGAGTGGACCGGCGCGAACGAGGATGAACTGGTTCACATAAAGCTAGGAAAAAGCGGCAAATTCCGCGTGTTTTAGCGCGCTGAAGTTGCGCCACACGGTCGATCTGCCGCGCAGGTTTCTGAACATGTTCGACAACGCCGCCGCTTCGGCACAGTCACCATCGTCGTCGTTCAACGCGCTGCGAGAGGCGGCTGAACGTCTCCGGATTGTCGGCGCAACCCGGCGCCGACCTGCCGCCACGCGACAGGCCGCACACGGCCGACGAAGCGGCCGAGGTAGTGGACTCGCCGTCCCGTCCCGATCCTCACAGCACCTTGCGCTGTGCGAGGTTCTTCATCAGCGCACCGACGCCGAAGGTCCAGGGCTCGCATTCGTCGCTATTGCGCATCCGGTTGACCAGCTTGCCGAGCTGCGGCGCGGCGATGGTCACGATGTCGTCGCGCTTGTGGGTAAAACCCTCGCCCTTGGCATCGCGGTCCTTGACCGGCGCGAACATCGTGCCGAGGAACAGCGCAAATCCATCAGGATATTGATGCACGGGGCCGATGGTCTGGGCGACCAGGTCGGTCGGATCGCGGCTGATCTTGCTGATCGAGGAATGGCCCTCGAGCACGAAGCCGTCTGCGCCAGTCACGGTCAGGCCGACATCCATCTTCCTGACGTCGTCGAGCGAGAAGGTCTGGTCGAATAGCCGGAGCAGCGGACCGATCGCGCAGGAAGCGTTGTTGTCCTTGGCCTTCGACAGCAACAGCGCCGAGCGCCCCTCGAAGTCGCGCAGATTGACGTCGTTGCCCAGCGCGGCGCCGACGATCTTGCCGGCGGCGGAGACAACAAGCACGACCTCCGGCTCCGGATTATTCCAGGTCGACTTCGGATGCAGCCCGGCATCCATGCCTGATCCGACCGAGGACAGCGTCGGCGCCTTGGTGAACACTTCGGCGTCGGGACCGATGCCGACCTCGAGATACTGGCTCCAGGCATTCTGATCGATCAGCACCTGCTTCAGTTTCATCGCCTGCTCGGAGCCGGGCTTCAGCTTGGAGAGATCGTCGCCGACCAGGCGCACCACCTCCTTGCGGATCGCGTCCGCCGAGGACGGATTGCCGCGCGCCCGCTCCTCGATCACGCGCTCCAGCATCGAGATCGCGAAGGTGACGCCGGCGGCCTTCAGCACCTGGAGATCGACCGGTGCCAGCAGATGCGGCCTGGTCTTGTCGCGGCCGTCGGGCGGGGTGTTGGCAAGGATCGCCTCGAAATCGCCGATCCGCTCGCCGCGCGTGGCGCGCAGCGCGGCCGCGGGATCGCCTTCCTCGCAGAGCGAGCTCACCGTCGGGAACCGCGCCGTGACGTCGAACACGCCGTCTGCCCGCACCGCGACGACAGCCGGCCCGCCGGCCTGCGGCAGCCAGACCCGCCCGACCAGCGTGCCGGCGGTGCCGTCCTCCGGCAGGACGTCTTTTGGCGTGAGCGAAATCATCGGCACATCTCCCTTTTTGGTTTTGTCGGCTTGTTAGCACAGTCCGCCCGGCGGCGTGAAACAGCGGTCACGGCATTGTCATAGAGGGGTAACATCGCCCGTCAATGCTGCCGTCCGATCCATCTAACACACTGAAAGACGGACCTTCATGACGACCTCCGCCCTCACCGACGAAGCCTCCCGGGATGAAGCCTTGCGCGACGAAGCCTTGCGGGATGAAGCCTTGCGGGATGAAGCCTTGCGGGATGAAGCCTTGCGGGATGAAGCCTTGCGCGCCCGCATCCATCAGGAGATGGCCGACAGCCTCGACGAGGAACTCGAGCTCGAGCTCGACGACATGAGGCTCGACGAGCTCGACCATGACGGCGCCGCCGGCGGGCCGTCGATCGACCGCAAGTTCTATTTCCGCGAATTGCTGCGGCTGCAGGGCGAACTGGTCAAGCTACAGGACTGGGTGCAGCACGAGAAGAAAAAGGTCGTCGTGCTGTTCGAGGGCCGCGATTCCGCCGGCAAGGGCGGCGTGATCAAGCGCATCACCCAGCGGCTCAACCCACGGGTCTGCCGGATCGCGGCGTTGCCGGCGCCCAACGAGCGCGAGCGCACGCAATGGTACTTCCAGCGCTATGTCTCGCATCTGCCGGCCGGCGGCGAGATCGTGCTGTTCGACCGCAGCTGGTACAACCGCGCCGGCGTCGAGAAGGTGATGGGGTTCTGCAGCGACGAGCAGTATGAGGAATTCTTCAACTCGGTGCCGGAGTTCGAGCGCATGCTGATCCGCTCCGGCACCGTCCTCCTGAAATACTGGTTCTCGATCACCGACGAGGAACAGGCGTTCCGCTTCTCGATGCGGATCCAGGATCCGCTGAAGCAGTGGAAGCTGAGCCCGATGGACGTCGAGGCGCGGACCCGCTGGGAGCTCTACACCAAGGCCAAGGAAACGATGCTGGAACGCACCCACCTGCCCGACTCGCCATGGTGGATCGTCGACGCCGTCGACAAGAAGCGCGCCCGGCTCAACTGCATCTCGCATCTCTTGAGCCAGATCCCCTATCAGGCGGTCACTCACCAGCCGGTGGTGCTGCCGCCGCGCGTGCGCAACCCGGACTATCACCGCGGCCCGATCCCGCAGGAGATGTACGTGCCCGGACGATATTGATTCTGGGCACGAGCACGCTCTGTCCTCCCCCGCTTACGGGGGAGGATCACTAAATCGCGATAGTAGATTGTGAGGCAGCTCACTGGTCCTTTTGCGCCCTCCCTCTAAACCAGAGGTTGCTCGCAATTCGCGGGCTAGAAGGAGGCGTACGCTATGTTGAAAGAACATCTTGAAAGCAAAAGCTCGGCGACCGACCAGCCAGAAAGCTATAAGGGTGTTGCGACACATGCTATCCAAACCCTTGACCTCAGTTGGAGCGCGCCTATTCGTTACGGCGATTGCAAGCTGTCCGGCTTCTTGAACGGCACCCTGAACAACGGCCCCACTCTCAGGCTTCGTTCTGACGGAACAGCAGAATTGCTGGCAAAATTTTTCTCGACCGACGACGGTGATGTTTGGGTTATCGATCGTCTCGTTCTTTTGGACATTCACGGGACGGTGCTTTTTCAATTTCCACACCTTTCAAGCCCAGAAACCCAGACAGACAACCAAGTGCTCGATTGGGTAGCCGAACTGAGCTTCCCCGCCGTTTTCTTTTCTTCGGTCACAGGGGCGAACATGACCTATCGTTGCTAACCCCTAAGGGCGCGGTTCGCGGCTTATTCGACCTCCCCCACAAGCGGGAGAGGTGAAGTCCGGCACGTAGGCGACCGCGCCCTCGCCTCGCCTACCAATGGTGCAGGCGCGCGCACTTGCTGGCACCGGATACCGACGCTAGGCTTCCCCCGATCTGGTGCAGGGAGGCCCGCTTGACTCAATCCGACGACATCAAAATCTCCGAAGATCGCCGCGACGCGCTGCGCTATGCGCTCGGGATCGGCAGCGGCGCGGCGCTCGCGGCCGCGATGGCAACGCCGGCCTCGGCGCAGACGCCAGCCGACAACACGCTGGATCGCATCCGGGCCAACAAGGTGCTGCGGATCGCGGTGCTGCCGGGCGAGCTGCCCTATTTCAACAAGGACCTCGCCTCGGGCACCTGGTCCGGCTTCTCGATCGAGATGGCCAACGATCTGGCCAAACTGCTCGACGTCAAGCTGGAATATGTCGAGTCGACCTACGGCAATTCAATCCTTGATCTGCAGGCCAACAAGATCGACCTCGGCTTCGCGCTCAACCCGACGCCGCAGCGCGCGCTGGTGGTCGATTTCACCAATCTGGTGTTTCCGCATCCGTTCGGCGCGATGCTGAAGAAGGGGCTGGAAGCCAAGACCTGGGCCGACATCAACAAGCCCGAGGTCAAGATCGCGGTCGACGTCGGCTCGGCCAACGAGGCGGTGGCGCGCCGCTTTGCGCCGAACGCCACCATCAAGTCGCTGAAGTCGCGCGACGAGGTGATGCTGGAAATGTCGTCGGGTCGCGTCGATTGCGTGGTCAACGCGCTGGTGCTCGGGCTGACCGCGATCGCCAAGAACCCGAACCTCGGCACCTACAAGATCCTGGCCTCGCCATCGGTGACGATCGCGAGCGGCACGGCGGTACGGCGCGAAGCCGACAAGCGCTGGCGCGATTTCCTCTCGGTGTGGATCGACTACAACCGTGGCATCGGCCAGATGCGCGAATGGTTCGTCAAGGGCCTCGGCCTCGCCGGCGTCAAGCCCGAGGATGTGCCGGTGGAGTTGAGTATCTGAGGCGATTGCCGAGACGGCAGTGATCTCCCTCTCCTGCTTGCGGGGGAGGGCCGGGGTGGGGGTGTCGCCACAAGCGACGCCCTATGCATGGAGAGAGCCCCCACCCGGATCGCATCTAACGATGCGATCCGACCTCCTCCGCAAGCGGGAGAGGTCAAGCAACTCACACCTTGTCGTAGGTCAGCCCGCGCTCCAACCGCCTGGCCACCAGCGTCGAGGGGAACAGGATCGCGAAATAGATCAGCGCCACGATGGTGTAGACCTCGAGCGGCCGGTAGGTGTCGGCGTTGATCAAGGTCGCGTTGTAGACGAGATCGGGTACCGCGATGATCGAGACCAGCGAGGTGTTCTTGAGCTGCGTGACCGACTGGTTGACATAGGGCGCCATCATCGGCTTCAGCGCCTGCGGCAGGATCACGAGCCGCATCAGGCGCCAGCCGCGGAAGCCGAGCGCCTTCGCGGCGTCCCACTGCCCGACCGGCACGCTCTCGATCGAGCCGCGCACGATCTCGGCATAGAACGCGCCGCCATAGAGCGACAGCACGCTGACGGCGGCGACATGCGCCGGGATGTTGACGCCGATCACGACCGGAAACGCGTAGTAGAACCAGATGATCTGCACCAGCAGCGGCGTGCAGCGGAATGTCTCGATATAGGCGATCAGGAGCCAGTCGATCACCGGAATGCGCCGCAGCCGCAGCATGCCGACGATCAAGCCGATCAGGGTCCCGAGGATGATGGTGCCGATGGTGTAGGCGATGGTCCAGCCGAGCCCGAGCCAGAACAGATGGCTGTATTTGGCAAGGATGCCGAAATCCCAGACGTAGTTCATCCTGCCCCTCGGTTGCCGCGCGCTTGATCGCCAAACATTGCAGGCGGCCTCGCGCGAGTCACGCGATATACCGGGCGGGCGAAAATGCCTTCACCTCGAACGGCGGCGCATCGCCCGCGATCATCGCCGCAATTGCGGCGCCCGTTCCGGGGCCGGTGGTGAAGCCGATATGCTGGTTGCCGAAGGCGAGCCAGAGCCCGCGATGTCGCGGCGCCTCGCCGATCATCGGCAGGCTGTCGGGCAGCGTCGGCCGCGCGCCGCGCCAGCGCTCGCCGACCGCATCGCCAAATTCGACTACGCTGCGCGCCATCGGCACCACCGCCTCGAGCTGCGAAAAATTCGACGGCGCGTCGCGCGCGGTGAGCTCGACGCCGCTGGTGACGCGAACGCCCTGCTCCATCGGCGTCATCAGAAAGCCGCCCTCCGCATCATGGATCGGCCGCAGCAATTTGCGTGCCGGGTTCGGCACAAAATGCTGGTGATAGCCGCGCTCGAACGCCAGCGGCACGCGGTAGCCGAGCGGCCGCAGCAGTTCGGCCGACCACGGCCCGAGCGCGACCACGACGTGGCGCGCGGCGATCTCGCCGTCGGCGAGCTGCACGCGCCAGCCGTCGCCGTGCGGTTCGATCCGCCGGATCCCGGATTGCCTGATCGTGCCACCACCAGCGGCGAGCATCTGCGCGTAGGCCTTGACCACTGCGCCGGGTGAATCGACCGATGCCGTCTGCGTGTGCAGCAGGCCGACGCTATAGGCAGGGACGATGTTGGGCTCGAGCGCGGAGATCGCCTGGCGATCAAGCACCTCGCTCCTGATGCCGAACTCGGCGAGCGCTGCCTGCTCGGCCTGGGCGGCGGCGAGCCCGTCGCTGCGCCAGGCCTTGAGCCAGCCGGTCTCGCGGATGCGATGGCTGGCGCCGGCCTGCACGATCCAGTCGCGATGCAGCTTCAGCGAGGTCCCGATCAGGCCGTGCAGCGCGGCGGCGCGCGGTTTGGTCTGCGACGGCGTTGCCGCCGCGAGGAAGCGCATCACCCAGCCGGCATTGGCGAGCGCCCACGCAATGTTCCAGCGCAACGCCGGATGCGCGTTGGTCAGATATTTCGGCAGGTTCTTCAGCAGCGACGGCGTATTGAGCGGCAGGATCGAGCCCGAGGAGATGATGCCGGCATTGCCGTAGGAGGTTTCGCTGCCGGGCTCGCGGCGATCGACGACGATGACGGAGAGACCGCGCTGTTGCGCGGCGAGGCCCGCCGAGACGCCGACCATGCCGGCACCGAGCACCGCAACATCGACCTGCTCTGTTGGTTCGCCCTCGCTCATGGCGTCACATCAAGGTCAGGCCGCCATCGACCGGCAGCGTCGCGCCGGTGACGTGGCTCGCTTCCGGCGACAGCAGGAAGGCGACGACGGCCGCGACCTCGTCGGGCTCGGCCAGCCGCTGCATCGGATTGGCCTTTGCGACGCGCTCCCAGGTCGCGGTATCAAGCGCGCCGAACAGGCCGGGATCCTTGCGGGTGTAGCCGGGCATCACGGCGTTGGCGGTGGCGCCCGATGCTGCAAGCTCGACCGCGAGCGATTTCACCAGAACCTCGAGCGCGGCCTTCGCCGCGGCCGATCCCGGATAGGTGGCGCCGGGCACGAAGCGATGCGGCCCGAAGCTCGATACCGCGACGACGCGGCCTTGCGCGCTGCGCGTGAGGTCGGACAGCGCCGCCGCCGCGATTTCATGGAAGGCCGCCGCCATCACCGCGAAGGCGCGCTCCAGCGCCTCGCGCGGCAGGTTGGCGAACTCGCGCCTGTCGGCAAAGCCCGCGGCGTGCACGATGCTGTCGATCGGCCCGAACGCGGTGCGCGTTGCCGCGACCAGCGCGGTGCCGGCGCCGGCTTTGGCGAGATCGCCGGTGCTCACCTCGACCTTCGCGCCCTTGCTGCGGCATTCCTCCGCAACCGAATTCAGCCGCCCGAGGCCGGCGGCCTCGGTGCCCTGACCGTGCAGCATCAGGGATTGAGCGGGGCCGGCGAGCCGGCGCGCGACTGCGGCGCCGATGCCGGAGCCGCCTCCCGTGATGATCGAAATTCGCATGAGGTGCGTGCTGTCAGTGCGATAAGAGACAGCGAACTATAGGTTCGGCGTCACGAAATGCAAACCGCGCCCATCGTCGTTAGTTTAGCGCCGCGTTCAACGCCAAATCAGCGCCACGGCTCGACCAGGATCTTGGTGTGCGCCTCGGGATTGGCGAGATCCGCAAACGCCTGCGCGACGCCGTCGATGCCGACGCGGCCGGTGACCAGCGAGGCGGCGTCGACCTGGCCTTCCGCGATCAGGCGCAGCGAATAGGCGAATTCCTCGGGCGTGTAGCCGAGCACATATTGGACGTTGAGCTCCTTGATGATGCCGAGCATCGGCTCGGACTTGTCGGTCTCCATGCAGACGCCGACCACGACGACACGGGCGTTGCGCGGGGCGCCCTCGAACACCTGCTGCAGCACGCCGGGCACGCCGACGCATTCGAAGATCAGCGCGGGCTTCAGCGGCGGCAATAGCGCCTGCAGCGGCGGACGCGCCGCCTTCTCCGCGTCGGTCATCTGGGCGTGCTCGGCCCAGCTCGCATAGGGCTGCGTCCTGGCGGGATCGACCACCACATCGGCGCCCATCTTCTCGGCGAGCTGTCGCCGCGCCGGCGAATAATCCGCAGCAACGATCGGTCCGAGCCCCCTGATCTTCAGCGCCGCGATCACCGCCAGCCCGACCGGTCCGCAGCCGATCACCAGCGGCACCTCGCCGCCCCTAATGTTGGCCATCGCCACCGCATGCACGCCGACCGCAAGCGGTTCGGTGAGCGCGGCGTGCTCGGCCGCTAGCCCGTTCGGCACTTCGAGCAGCAGCGGCTCGCTGAGCAGCATCTGCTCGGCATAGCCGCCGAGATAATCGTTGGAATAGCCGATGCCCTTCGGGCCCTCCGGCGTCAGCAGCGCCGGCAGCGAGCACACTTTCGTCCCGGGCTTCAGCTTGCGCGTCGTGTTCGGGCCGTAGTCGAGGACCTCGCAGCAGAACTCATGGCCGAACACGACGTCGCGCGACAGATCCATCGGCGTGCGACCGGGCAGGAACTTGCTCAGCTCCACCATGCGGTGGGCATGCTTGCGTGCGTGCAGATCGGAACCGCAGATGCCGCAGGCGAGCGATTTGACCAGCACCTGGCCGGCGCCGGGCTTCGGCTCGGGCACCCGGTCGACGACCATCTCGCCGTTCCTGAAGATCGCTGCGCGCATATTCCCTCCCGCGTGGGTTTTGTCCCACTCATTTTGATGCGTATTTCGTCTCGCGAAATGCTGTCGCGGATCAAGTCCGGGACAAGCTTTCGCCGCAGGAGGCTATAGCACGGAGGGTCACCACGTATAGCGCATAACGCCCTTGCCGGCGTAAGACTGTGTCACGTTGGAGAATTCGCCCTCGAAGGTCGCAGCCGCCGACCAGCCGTTGCGCCACTTCAGCTCGGCGGAGGCCGTGGTCAGCGCCGAGTCGCTGGCCTGCGCCGCGCCGTTGACCACGAAGGCCGCGCCGGGCAGCGTCTGGAACACCGCACCAACGGTGCGGTCCGGATTGAAGTCATGCGCCCAGGCGACGCGGCCGCGCAGCGTCACGATGCCGCCGTCGACCGCGAACGACTTGTCGGCGCGCAGACCGAGTTCGCTCCTGACGCCGGTGACGCTCTTCGCGGCATAATTCAGCGCGAAGGCACCGCCGCCGGAGACCACGCTCTCCGCATAGGCCGGCAGCTCGAAGCTCGTGAACTGCGCCGCCGCATAAGGCGTCAGCCCGATCCACGGCGTGGCAGTGCGATAGCCGCCCTCGAGCCGGCCCGACCAGGCATTGGCATTGAAGTTGGCGCGCAGATGATCGGCGCCGGCCGCGGCGACGATGCGATCGGTGGTGACATCCTGCCAGCCATAGGCGAGCGCCGCGCTCAAGTACGCCGCGCCGACGCTGTGGCGAACGAACGCACCGGCCTGGAACAGATCAGAGCGGCCCCAGCCGAGACCGTTGACCCTGAAGCTGCTCGCGCCGCCGGCGAGCGCAAAGCCGGCAATGGTGTTCGGCAAGAAGCGGTAGTCGGCGCCAACCGCGGTGCCATAGAGGCTGCTGCTGGTGTTGTTCGAGCCCAGCACCGCATTGCCGCTGGTGGTCTGCGAGCCGCCATAGCCCGCCGCCCATACGCTCCAGCGCTGCTCGAAATCGACCAGCCGCGGCGGCGCCTTGGTGTAGATCGCGGCCAGCGCATCGCGCGGCTCGTTCTGGCGCGCCGCATAGGCGAGCGGCATGCTCTCCTCGGCGAACGGCGTCGCCCCCGCGCCGCCGCCAAACCCACCATCGCGCCCGGCGACGAACGGATCGGTCAGCAGACCGAGGAACAGGCCCATCGCGTTGAACGTCGCCTGCTGCGAACCGGTCGCGCCCTCGCCCGAGGCCTGCGTCAAGCCGGCCGGCGACAGCCCGGCGAACACCGCGTTGATACCGCCATTGGCGTTGAAGAAGTTCTGCAGTGTGGCGGCGACGTTCTGCTGATTGACGTTCAGCTTCGACTTCGCGCCGTAATCGAGCGTGAAGTTCAGATAGGTGTTGCTCGCGTCATAGCCGAGCGTCGCGACGAGGTTCGACGGCAGCCCGGTTGAATCGATACCGGCGAACGTGCCGTTGCGGCCGCCGGCCGCCGACAGGATGGTGTATTGCTTGGCAATCGTACTGCCGGCGGCGACGCTGACGCCGACCGATCCGGCCAGCGTCGCACTGCCGCTCACCTTGGCCAAGGTGGACGCCGTCGAATTGAGCCCGACGAGGTACAGTGCCCCCGACTGGAAGGCGAGGTTGCCCGCCACGTTCAGGGATGTGCCTGGTGTCGCGTTGCCGGGCATCAGGATACCGCCGCTTGCAATCGTCGTGTTGCCGACGGTGCCGATGCCGGAGAGCGCGCCGCCGGCATTCACCGTGGTGAGGCTCGACGAGGCGATCGAGCCGTCGACCTGCAGAATGCCGCCATTGACGACGGTGGTGCCGGTGTAGGTATTGGTGCCCGACAGGGTCAGCGTGCCGCTGCCGGTCTTTTCAAAATTCGCCGGACCGGTGCGACCGCCGCCGAAACAGCCACAGATATGGAATGGGTTCAACGGATCGAAGTCGGCAAGCACGCCGCTGAGCGTCGTCGAGAGATTATTGCTGCCAACGGCGAGGGTGTTGCCTGAGCCGATATAATAGAAGCCGGAGCCTGCGATCGAACCCGCGGTGATGCGCCCGTCGCCGTTCAGCCCCGTGCTGAGCGAGAAATCGACCAGTCCGGTGCCGTTGGTGATGAACTGTGCGTTGCCGCCGGTCGCGTTGTTGAAGAACTTAATGGTACTGCCGGCTTCAGTGGTAATGGTGGCGTCGCCCGCGGTAGCGAACGCCGTGAAGATGTGTTGGCTGCCGGCCTGGTTGTCGATAATCGCATTGCCCGCGGTGGCATAGGCATCGAACTGGAGAACGCCGCCAGCCCGATTGACGATCGTCGCGTTGGCCGCGGTCGGCGCCTCCACCGGGTTGATACCGACAGATCCGAAATAGAGCACGCCGCTGTTGTCGAAACTGGCGTTCGCCGCCGTGCTGTTCTGAAAAAAGGCGACCTGACCGCCCGCGAGCGTAACGATGGTTGCCGAAGCCGCAGATGAGGACTCGAAAAACTGCGTCGAGCCGCCATTGGTGCCGTTGGTGATGGTGGCCTGCCCTGCATTGGTGTGGCCCAGAAACACCGCGGCGCCGCCGTTGGAGTTGTCGATCACGGCCTTGGCGGCCGTGCTGGTGTCGGAGCCGCCGGGAGGACCAAACGCGTCGCCGAACACCACAGTGCCGCCGTTGGTGTTGGTGAACCTGGCGTTGCCGGCAGAACTGGTGTCGCGGAACACTGTGAGCGCACCATTGGTGTTGCTCACGGTGGCATTGCCAGCGGTGCTGCTGTCGCGAAACTCCGTGATGCCGAAATTCTGGTTGACGATCGTCGCCGTCGACGCCGTGGTGGAATTGTAGAACGTCGTGGTGGCGATCCCGTTGAAGCCGTCGTTGACGATCTTGGTGATGCCCGCGGTGTTGGCATTCACGATGTCGAACTTGCCGTCGACGGTGACCTCGCCGACGATCGAAGCGGTGTGGCTGGCGTCGCCGAGTTGCAACGTCGCGCAATCGCAGATCGTGGTGCCGCCGGTGTAGGTGTTGGTGCCGAGCAGCACGACGCGGCCGAGGCCGCCTGAATTATCCAGCACCGTCAGCTTGCCGGGGCCGTTGCCGTCGGCGATGTTGCCGGCGATCGTGAGCGTCACGCCATTGGCGTCGATCGCGCTGCCGATCGCCGACGTGTTGATCTTGAAGTTGTTGCTGAAAGTCAGGTTGATGAGGCCGTCGGCCTGAAACGAGGCATTGTCGAGCGTGACGGTGCCTGACCCGACCGAACTGTTGTTGCTGACGACAACGGTCGTATCGACCACCAGCGTGCCGCCGGAATAGGTGTTGGCGCCGGAGAGCTGCACATTGGAGAACGCGGACGCCGACGAGTCGATCAGGCGCAGAACCCCGGCGCCGACGCCGTCGGCGATCACGCCCTGGAGATTGACCTGGGCGCCGTTCGCATCGACCGTGCCGCCGGCCGCATTGACCGCGATGTTGTTGGCGAAGGCGACGCTCGAAACCGTCGGCGACTGCATCTGGAACGTGCCGCCATTGAGCGTGATGGTGCCGGTGCCGACCGAATCCGCATTCGTCACCTGCACGGTACCGGCGGAGATCAGCGTGCCGCCGGAGTAGGCATTGGTGCCCGCGAGCACCAACGTGCTGTTGCCGAGCTGCTGCACCATCGCCGGACCGCCAATGCCGTCGGTGAGGTTGGCGTTGATCGTGATGGTCTGGCCGTTGTTGGCCTGGTTGATCAGGCCGCCGGTCGGCCCGGACAGGCTGAAGCCAACCGGGTTGCCATTGATCGTGTAGGATTGCGAATTGGCGGTGAAGGTCCAGGACCCCGGCAGCATCAAGCCCGGCCCGATGGTGACCGTCGCCGATCCCGATGAATCGAAAATGGCTGACTGGTTCGGGAGGATCGGCGGCGCGCCGGCCGACGTGGTCGACCAGTTGGTCGGGAGTTCGTAGACATCGGTGCTCGTCGAGCTGCCCGTGCCGCCCCAGGTGTAGCTTTGCGCTTGTGCCGAGCCGGTCGGCAACGCGATTGCGCTGGTCAGGGCGCAGAGTGCCAAGGCCATCGCAGCGCGAGACGACCGACCGCCTGACAGGAAAAAGAACGAACCAAAATGCACGTACCCGACCCCCAAACGCTCTGCGGCGCTCTTGGGGCTAGGGTTAGCACGCGGCGAAGTGTGAGGTTGCCGATCGTTTCCGAAATCCGGTGATTCAGCGATCCGAGATCAAAGATTTCGTCCCGACTGTTGTACCCGCGCAACGCTAGTTGAAGCCGGCTTCGCAACCGACGCACGATTTCGTCCGGACGCTCAGGCGTTCGGCGACGGCTCGCTGGCCACGGTCAGCAGCTGCGACCGTCGGACGCGCTCGCGATGCGCGGTGTAGAGGCCTGAGGCGACGATGAAGCCGGCGCCGAGAATGGTCCAACGGTCGGGCACTTCGCCGAAGATCATGAAGCCGAGGATGCTGACCCACAGCAGCTGCGTGTAGGAGAACGGCGCGAGCACCGAGGCATCGCCATAGCGGAACGCCAGCACCACGATCCACTGTCCGACGGTGGACGCAACGCCGATCAGGATGCCGAACATGATGTCGTGCCAGCTCGGCGTGACCCAGACGAACGGCACCAGCGCGCTGACGATGGCGACGCCGACGATCGACGAATAGGTCATCACGGTGATCGGGCGCTCGCTGCCGCTCATCATGCGCGTCAGGATCAACGTGGCCGCCCACGCCAGCGCCGAGACGATCGGAAAGATCGCGGCGGGATGGAAGGCACTGGTGCCCGGCCGTAGGATGATGAACACGCCGGCGAGGCCGACCGCGGTCGCGATCCAGCGTCGCATGCCGACCCTCTCACCGAGGAAAGCGATCGACAGCGCGGTGACGAACAGCGGCGAGACGAAGCTGGTGGCGGAGGCTTCGGCGATCGGCAGGAAGCCGAGCCCCGTGATGAAGATCAACGAGGAGCCGAGCAGCGCGGCGCCGCGCAGCACGTGCAGGCCGAGACGGCTGCTGCGCAGCGCGAACAGCGGCGAGCCTGGCAGCATCGCCGGCGTCATGATCATCGCAAACACCAGGAAGCGGATCCAGGCGATCTCGATCGAGGGCAGCGTGGAGGAGAGATATTTTGCCGTGACGTCGGAGGTGCCCAGGAACACGGTCGACAGCAGGATCAGCGCGATGCCCTTGAACGGCCGGTCGGTGCGGGCGGGCGCCTTGCTTGTCGCTGCGGGCGCGGTCTTTGCGGGCAATGAAAGGGGAACGCTGTCCAGCCTGGCGGCCACGGCTGCGGGGGGCGGTGTCACGGCAATCTCGAAGGCAAAATAAAGGGAATCTGCTCCTCGTACAAAACGCCAATTCCGCCGCGAGAACAATGCCCGAAAACGGGACTCCGATATGCGCCAGCGCGCGCGACCGCCCGCCGCAGGCCGTGTGCCGCCGCAACTGCAACAGTTTGTTAAGAACTGTGTGGAGCGGAACGCGCTCAGAGCATCGGCAGCGAGCGTGGCTTCGGCCCGCGCGGGAACGCGGCATCGAGCGCGGCGAGTTCATCGCCGCTCAGCTTCAGAGTTCCCGCAGCCGCATTCTCTGCCGCGTGTTCCGCGTTCGACGCCTTCGGAATCGCGAGCACGGACGGCAGCCGCGTGAGGAAGCTCAGCGCCACCTGGCGCGGCGTTGCCTTGTGCGCCTGCGCGATCGATTGCAGCACCGAGCCGGCCCTGCTCGACGGCGAGGGAAAATCATTGTGACCGAACGGCGAGTAGGCGACGACGGCGACGCCGTGCTGCTCGCACCACGGGATCACGGCGTGCTCGATGGCGCGCTCCTGCAGATGGTAGAGCACCTGGTTGCAGGCAATCTTGCCTTCACCCGCGACATCGAGCAGTTCGTCGAGATCCTCGGTGTCGAAATTACTGACGCCCCAGGACCGGATCTTGCCCGCCGCGATCAATTCGTCGAACGCCGCGACCGTCTCGGCAAGCGGAGTGGTTCCGCGCCAGTGCAACAGATAGCAATCGAGGCGATCGGTCTTCAGCCGCTTCAGCGAGCGCTCGCAGGCGGTGATAGTGCCGCGCCGCGAGGCGTTGCTCGGCAGGACCTTCGAGACCAGGAACAGTTCGTCGCGCCGGCCGGACATCGCATCCGCGATCACGAGCTCGGCGTCGCCATACATCTCGGCGGTGTCGATATGCGTCATGCCGGCATCGATGCCGCGCTTCAGCGCAGCGACGGCCGCCTTGCGGTCACCGCGATCGAGATACCAGGTGCCCTGCCCGATTACCGAGACCTGCGGGCCGTTGTCGCCGAATTTTTTTGTCTGCACGATCGCCTCGTTCCGCGTGTTCCCTTGTGGCTCCGCGCAGGACGATAAAGCATACGGACGACCATGTCTCCACATCGTCGTCTCCACATCGTCGTCCCGGCGAAGGCCGGGACCCATACTCCGCAGCAGTCGTTGTCGGCGGGACTCGTCATTCCACCCGTGCGCAACAATAGATATTCGTGGTTATGGGTCCGCGGCCTTCGCCGGGACGACAGCTGTATTGTGACGCGCGCTCTCGCGTCTCTCAACGCGCGGTCAAACGTTGAGGTTCATCCACACCGCCTTCGGCTCGGTAAAATTGTCGAGCGCGGCGGTGCCGTGCTCGCGGCCGAGGCCGGAGTCGCGCTCGCCGCCCCACGGCAACCGCACATCGGTGTAGCCATAGGTGTTGATCCACACCGTGCCGGCGCGGGCCTTTTTGGCGAAGCGCTGCACGCGGCCCATATCCGCGCTCCAGACGCCGGCGGCGAGGCTGTAGGCGGTGCCGTTGGCGATGCGCAGCGCATCGGCCTCGTCCTTGAACTTGATCACGCTGACGACGGGGCCAAAAATCTCCTCCTGCGAGATGCGCATCTCGTGCGCGACGTTGGCGAACACCGCGGGGCTGATGAAATAGCCGCGGTCACCGACCCGCTCGCCGCCGGTGGCCAGCAGCGCGCCCTCATGCTTGCCGATCTCGACATAATCGAGGATCGAGCGCATCTGCTTCTCGGAGATGACTGGCCCGAGCGCGGTGGCGCGATCGGCGGGATCGCCGATCCGCAACGCTTCCGCACGGTCGACCAGACGCTCGACCACCTCGTCATAGGCGTTCTCCTGCACCAGCACGCGCGAGCCGGCCGAGCAGACCTGCCCGGCGTTGAAGAAGATGCCGGCAGCCGCGGCCTTGGCAGCGGCTTCGAGATTGGCATCGTCGAAGATCACATTGGCGGACTTGCCGCCGAGCTCGAGCGAGACCCGTTTGAAGTTGCCGGCGGCGCCCTTCATGATGCCGCGGCCGACACCGGGCGAGCCGGTGAACGTCACCTTGTCGACATCGGGATGATTGACCAGCGCGTCGCCGACGATGCGGCCGGGCCCGGTCACGATGTTGAGCACGCCCTTCGGCAAACCGGCCTCGAGCGCAAGCTCGCCGACGCGCAGCGCCGACAACGAGGTCAGCTCGGCCGGCTTCATCACCACTGTGCAGCCGCAGGCGAGCGCCGGCGCGAGCTTCCACATGCCGATCATCAGCGGGAAATTCCACGGCACGATCGCGGCGACCACGCCGACCGGCTCGCGCACCGTATAGGTCAGCGCGTCGTCGCGCGCCGAGACCACATCGCCGCTGATCTTGTCGGCCCAGCCGGCGTAATAGGTCAGCGTGTCGATGGCGGCGGGAAAATCCTGGCGCAGCACACCCGCAATCGGCTTGCCGGCATCGAGGCTTTCGAGCGCGACAATCTCGTCGGCATGCTGCTTCAGCAGTTCAGCCCATCGGAGCAGAATGTGGCCACGTTCGGCCGCGCGCATGGTGCGCCACGGCCCCTCGAAGGCGTGGCGGGCAGCCGCCACGGCACGATCGACATCGGCCTCATTGCCTTCGGCAATCGTCGCGATCACCTGCTCGGTGGCGGGATTGAGCGACTTGAAGTTATTTCCGGACAACGAACGGACGCGGGCGCCGTCGATCAGCAGCAGTTCGTCCCTGATGGTCGGGGCGCGGCGGGCGTCACGCTCATAGTCATATGCAACGGACATCATATTTCCTCCTAGTGTTGTCACTCAACCTAGGAGGCTTTGGTCAGCAGTAAATATGATATCTTGTGCCTATTGGCATGCCAGGATATGAAGTCAACTTCATAAATTGTGACCACAATGCTGCAGATCGAGATCGAGACCGTCTGGCGCTTTCGGAAAGAGGATAGTCCGCAGACCGCGGTCGTGATGCTCGGCATCCTCAACGAGATCCGGAAGACCGGGAAGATCACCAGTGCCGCCAGCGATGCGCAGCTGTCCTATCGCCATGTCTGGAACCTGATCGAGCAATGGACCGAGTTCTTCGGCGTGCCGCTGGTTGAGACCCATCGCGGCAAGGGCTCGAAGCTGACGCCATTCGGCGAGAAGCTCGTGTGGGCCGGCGAGCGCATGCAGGCGCGGCTCGGGCTGCAGCTCGAGAACCTCGCGCAGGAACTGGTCACCGAGATCAAGCCATTTCTCGAGCAGCGACCGTCGGTGATCCGGGTCCATGCCAGCCACGGCTTTGCGGTGTCCAAACTGCGCGAGTTCCTCGACCGCGCGGGCGGCGTCGGCGTCGATCTGCGCTATGTCAGCAACCAGAACTCGCTAGTCTCGCTGGCGCAGGGCGCCTGCGATCTCTCCGGCGTGCACCTGCCGCGCGGCGAATTGCGGGCGCAGGGCATCAAGGCCTGCCGCGAATGGCTCGATCCGCGCGAGGACCGCGTCATCAATTTCGTGACGCGCGAGATGGGCCTGATGGTCAAGCGCGGCAACCCGCTGAAGATCACGACGCTGAAGGACCTGGTCGAGCGCAAGGCCCGTTTCGTCAACCGCGACCACGATTCCGGCACGCGGCTGCTGTTCGATCAATTGCTGGCGCTGCACAAGATCCCGGAAGGGCGGATCAACGGCGCCCAGCACATGGAATTCACCCATGCGGCGGTCGCCGCCTATGTCGCGAGCGGCATGGCGGATGCGAGCTTCGGCGTCGAGGCCGCGGCGCGGCAGTTCGGGCTCGATTTCATCCGCCTGCTCACGGAAGATTATTTCTTCGTCTGCAAGCGCGCCTTCCTCGAGACCGAGCCGATGCAGCGGGTGCTCGACATCATGAAGAGCAGCGAGTTCCACAAGGCGGTGGGCGCCCTTCCCGGCTATGTCGCCTCCCATACCGGCGCCGTCAGCGGGGTGAAGGAGTTTCTCGAGAAGCTGCATTCCGACCGCTGATCAGCCAGACCCCGGCAACGGCCGACCTGATGGCCGTCGATCCTTCGGGACTCGCGCAGGTGCGATAACGATGGTCGACAGTCAGGAAGATAGCTAGCCGAGCCCGCTGATGTCGGCGACCAGCACCGAGCCAGTCACCGATTCCGTGATGTAGAGGCGGTCGCGGTCGGCGCCGCCGATGGCGACATTGGTGCAGCTCGGCCCGGCGCAGGACTTGATCCGCGCGATGCACTCGCCGTTCGGCGCAAACACGAAGACATGGCCGAGCGAGGCGTGCGCGACGAACAGCCGACCGGCGACGTCCATCGTCATGCCGTCGGGTCCGCTCGGGCCGAATAGCGAGCAGAAGCGGCCGACCTTGGAGACGCTGCCGTCCTTCATGAACGGCGCGCGCCAGACCGCATTGTCGCGCGTCATCGCGACGAACAGCACCGCCTCGTGCGGATCGAGCACCAGGCCGTTCGGGCTGATGCCGGTGTCGATCAGGCAGTCGAGCGCTCCGTTCACCCGCAGCCGATAGACGCGGCCGGTCGGATCGTGCAGCCCGGTCTGGCCCTGATCGGTGAAATAGATGTCGCCGTTCGAGGCGATGTGCAGGTCGTTGCAGCCGCGGAACGATTCCGAGTTGCGCGAGCGCAGCAGCGGCGTGACCTCGCCCGACCTCGCATCGAGCTCCATCAGGCCGTGCCGATAGTCGGCGATCAGGATGCGGCCCATCGCATCAATCTTCAGCCCGTTCGGCCAGCCGTCATACTCGGCAACCTGCGACCATGACTTGTCCGGCGCGATCCTGAAGATGCGGCCAAACGGAATGTCGACGATGTAGAGATTGCCGTCGGCATCGAACGACGGTCCCTCGATGAAGCAGTCGGTCACCGCCCCCGGGCGGTTGGCGTCAGCCCATTCGCTCGCCATCCTGCGGCGGAATTCGGCCGGCACGGCGGAGAAGATTTCGGTCGGAATCAGTTTCGGCGGCGTTTCCAGGAACATCATTGTTGGTTCACCCGTTGGCGGAACGGGGCGAACCATAGATGCTTGCGTACTTCATTGCGAGCGCGGCGAAGCAATCCACCTATCCGCGCGATGGCCCGACGGAAGGGCTCTTGCAGCGACGTGGAAGGCTTCAGTCTGTCGCCGCCTGCTATTCGGCCGGCTGCGCCGAGCCATAGGCTTCCGAGATCATGTAGCCGGACAGCGTGCCGTAGGCCGCGGTCCATGCGGCGGCGACGTCAGGTGTCCAGGCTTCGCCGAGCCCCTTCTCCAGCGTCCACAACAACGCGCCGCCGACCACCGGATAATGCTCGGGCTTGGCGCCATAGCCGACATGCCGCTTGGCCAGCGCACTCGCGGCCGGCAGGATCGTGTCGAGATTGCTCAGCCCATTCACGACGACGGCAAGCGTCGTCATCAATTTCTTGCGCTGCTCCTTCATGTCGACCGGAAACATCGCCTTCACCGCGGGCGCGACTTCGAACAAGCGGTCGTAGAAAATGACCGCGGCCTGCTCCGAGATCGGCGCGACCTTGCCAAAGCTGTCCTGAACCAGCTTGATTTGGGCCGGATTCATCTCAATTCTCCTCGGTCATGAAATGAGTTCTGAAACGATTTTTCAAAACGCGAGCATTGGTAGCCGTATCCGGCGTTCCGGTTCAAAGCGGAAACGCTTGCCGTCGACGTGATCATCACGCCGCCTCGACGAAGCTGTGGCGCTCATAGAGGAATTCGAGCACGCGCTGCCGGCACTTCAGGTAGCCTTGGTTGGTCGCGAGCTCGAGCCGCTTGCGCGGCCGCGCCAACGGCACCTCGAGCACCTCGCCGATCCGCGCGCTCGGACCGTTGGTCATCATCACGATGCGGTCCGACAGCAGCACCGCCTCGTCGACGTCGTGGGTGATCATCAGGATGGTGTTGCCGAGCTTCTGGTGCAACGCCATCACCGAATCCTGCAGATGCGCCCGCGTCAGCGCGTCAAGCGCGCCGAACGGTTCGTCCAGCAGCAGCACTTTCGGCTCCATCGCGAGCGCCCGCGCGATGCCGACGCGCTGCTTCATGCCGCCCGAGATCTCGCTCGGCCGCTTATCCTTGGCATGCGCCATTTGCACGAGGCTGAGATTGTGCATAACCCAGGCGTCGCGCTCGGCCTTGCTCTTGGTCCTTGCAAACACCTTGTCGACGCCGAGCTTGACGTTCTCGTAGACGGTGAGCCACGGCAGCAGGCTGTGGTTCTGGAACACCACGGCCCGATCCGGCCCCGGCGAATTGACCTCGCGGTTCTCCAGCAGCACGCCGCCATTGGTGGCGCCGGTGAGGCCGGCGACGATGTTGAGCAGTGTCGACTTGCCGCAACCGGAGTGACCGATGATCGAGACATATTCGCCCTTCGCGATCGTCAGGTTGATGTCCTTCAGCACCTCCGTGGTGGCGTTGCCGCGGGTGAAAATCTTGTCGATGTGATCGAGCTTCAGATAGGCCTGCATGACTTCCTCCTCAGTTCGCCGCCGTGCCGCGGGTCACCACTTTGCCGAGGCCCGCAATGAGCCGGTCGAGCACGAAGCCGATGATGCCGACATAGAACAGTGCCAGGATGATTTCGCTGATATGCGAGGAATTCCACGCATCCCAGATGAAGAAGCCGATACCGACGCCGCCGATCAGCATTTCCGCAGCGACGATCGCGAGCCAGGACAGGCCGATGCCGATGCGCAGGCCGGTGAACATGTAGGGCGCGGCCGCCGGGATCATGATCTTGGTGAAGAACTCCAGCGGGTTGAGCTGCACGACGGCCGCGACGTTGCGGTAGTCCTGCGGGATGTTGCGGATGCCGACCGCGGTGTTGATGATGATCGGCCACACCGAGGTGATGAAGATCACGAAGATCGCCGAGGGCTGGCCGTCGCGGAATGCGGCCAGCGACAGCGGCAGCCAGGCGAGCGGCGGGATGGTACGCAGCACCTGGAACAGCGGATCGAGCCCGCGCATCGCCCAGACCGACTGTCCGACCAGCGTGCCGAGCGCGATGCCCGCAATCGCCGCCAGCGAATAGCCGTAGGCGACGCGCTGCAGGCTGGCGGAGAGATGCCAGAACAGGCCCTTGTCGATGCCGCCATTGTCGAAGAACGGATCGAGGATCAGCTCCTTGGTATCTTTGAACACTTTCGACGGCGGCGGCAGGCTGGAGCCGGCGCGCCGGCAGATCAGCTCCCACACCACCAGCAGCAGCGCGACCACGATCAGCGGCGGCACCACACGCGCCGCGGTCTCCTTCGCCATCCTGGCGTAGGCCTCGGCGCGCGGCGCGCGCTTCGGCGTCATGGTCACGACCGGCGCCGCGGCAGCGGCCGGCGGGATCGCGACCGCCGACACTTCGGTCTTCATGGCAGGCATCGACATTGAACGAAAATCTCCATGGTCAAAAAAGGAGAGCCGCGCTCCTCGCGCGGCTCGCTCAAATCAGACGTCAACACGCTTGATGGACAACGACTTCAGGTAGGCGGCGGGATCGGCGGGATCGAACACCTTGCCGTCGAAGAAGGTCTCCTTGCCGCGCGAGGTCGAGGCCGGAACGTCCGACACGCCAAGCTCCTTGGCGGCCTCCTTCCAGAGATCCTCGCGGTTGACCTTGGCAATCAGCGCCTTGGTGTCGAAACCCGCCTCGTACTTGCCCCAGCGGATGTCTTCCGTGAGGAACCAGAGGTCGTGGCTCTGATAGGGATAGGAGGCGTTGTCGCTCCAGAACCGCATCTGCTGCGGCGAATTCTCGACCACGCGGCCGGTGCCGTAGTCGAACTTGCCCTTCATGCGGTCGGTGATGTCCTCGACCGGGCAGTTGATCCACTGCCGCTTGGCGCAGATCGCCGCGGTCTCCGCGCGGTTCTCCGCCTTCTCGCACCACTGCTGGGCTTCCATGACAGCCATCAGCAGCGCCTTCGCGGCCTTCGGATTCTTGTCGACCCAGGCGGCGCGCAGGCCGAACGATTTCTCCGGATGCTTGTCCCAGAGCTCGCCGGTCGTGATCGCGGTATAGCCGATCTCCTGATGGATCAGCTGCAGATTCCACGGCTCGCAGACGCAGAAGCAGTCCATCGTGCCGACCTTCATGTTGGCCACCATCTGCGGCGGCGGCACCACGATGGTCTCGATGTCCTTGTCGGGATCGATGCCGCCGGCGGCGAGCCAGTAGCGAATCCAGAGGTCGTGCGTACCGCCGGGGAAGGTCATCGCGGCCTTTACCGCCTTGCCGGAGGCCTTCTTCTTCTCCAGCGCCGCCTTGAACGGCGCGGTGTCGATGCCGACCTTGAGATCGGCATATTCCTTGGCGACCGAGATGCACTGGCCGTTCAAATTGAGCCGCGCCATGATGTACATCGGCGTCGGCTGATTGTTCTGCGTCACCTTGCCGGCCGAGATCAGATACGGCATCGGGGTCAGGATATGCGCGCCGTCGATGCCGTTGCCCTCGGAGCCGAGCACGAGATTATCGCGCGTGGTGCCCCACGAGGCCTGCTTCTGCACCTCGACATCGGGCATGCCGTATTTGGCGAAGATGCCCTTCTCCTTGGCGACGAACAGCGGCGAGGCATCGGTCAGCGCAATGAAGCCGAGCTTGGCGCCCTTCACCTCGGGACCGGCGCCCTGCGCGAACGCGCCTGCGGGAAAGTTGAGCTTGGCCGCGGCGAGCAGCGCGGCGGCGCCGCTGGTTGCCTTCAGAAGCTGACGGCGGCTGAGGCCGCGGCTTGGCGGCTTGTCGGTGGGCTTGGTCATCGGTCGTCCTTTGCGTCGTTGCGTTGCGGTGTTGCGTCAGTGCGTCGAGCGCCGTCCTCCGGATGGCGACGCGCGCAGGGCGCAAAAAGGCGTACACCGGGAAGGCCCCGGTCTGGCGGCGTCAGAAATCCGATGGGGTAGCCTCGAGGGACGGCTTCAATGGCGTCGGCTAATGATTATTCAAGCCTTGTGCCAATCTACCGCAGTGCAAAAATCGATTTTGATGCAAAGCCTTGCGCAACATGTCGCAGCCCGCGCGAATTTTCCGCGCGCTGCCAAAACTTGCGATTCGCCCAATCCTTGTGCGGCGCACAAGAATTAGGCAGAAGCGTTCAGAAACCGATCAAGCGTCTTCGGTGAGCTTGGTGCCAAGCGGCGCGGGCGCGATTCCGCCGCCGGGCTTCACACGGAATTCGTAGGTCATCAGGCTCCACGGCCCATCCGATCGCTGGCCATCGGGCATGACAGGATCGGTGCGGCGCTCGACCTTGGCGATCAATTCATCCTTCACGCCGAACACGACGTCGGAATCGATGTACTTGTCGCCCTCGACGAAGACATGCGTGATCAGAGGCTCGTAGCCCTTGGCGTTGACCAGGAAGTGCACATGCGCCGGCCGCATCGGGTGACGGTTGGTCTGCGTGATCATCTGCCCGACCGGGCCGTCGGTCGGGATCGGATAGCTGCACGGCACGATGGTGCGGAAGAAGAAGCGGCCGTCGGCATCGGTGATGAAGCGCGCCCGCGACGACGGACCTTCGGTGGCATAGCTCGGCTTCTGCGAGTCATAGAATCCGTCATCGTCCGCGTGCCAGATATCGACCGGCACATTGGCCAGCGGCTTGCCGTCAAGGTCGGTGACGCGGCTCTGCACGAACATGCGCTCGCCCGGCAGGCTTGCCGAGATGTCGGTGCCGTGCGGCTTCACCTTGTGCTCGCCGACATAGAACGGGCCGAGCACGGTGGTCTCGGTCGCGCCGTCGCGATCGCGATGGTTGACCGCATCGACCAGCATCGACACGCCGAGCACGTCGGACAGCAGGATGAACTCCTGGCGGATGTCGGTGCACTTCTGCCCGGTGCGGGTCAGGAAGCCGATCGCCTGGTCCCATTCCTCGAAGGTGAGATCGGTCCTGCGCACATAATCGTGCAGCGACTTCACCAATTCCTGCAGCAGGAACTTGGCCCGCGGATCGGGTGTCTGGTCGAAGCTGCGGATGACGGCGGCGGTGAGCTCGGTTTCGTTGAACTGGGTCATCTCGGCGTTTCCCTTGACGGATACCTTGGCAGATACTTTGGGCCCCTTCGGGGGCGCGATTGCAGGGGCGACGGTACACCACCAGCTCAATGCCGGTAAGCGGCAGCGGATTGGTGCAGCAGACACTTTTCGGCTATCAAGGCTGCCTTGCAAGCCGGAGAAACGCCTGATGCTAGCCCCCACGCCTGCCTCGCCCGAATCCGCGGGAATGTCGACCACTGCCCTCAACCGCCTCGAAGCGCATCTGAAGAGCCGCTACATCGATGCCGGCCGTTTTCCTGGCACGCAGGTCCTGATCTATCGCCGCGGCAAGATCGTGCATTCCACGGTCCAGGGCTTTGCCGATCTCGAGCGCAAGGCGCCGGTCAAGGACGACACCATCTTCCGCATCTATTCGATGACCAAGCCGATCACATCGGTCGCCTTCATGATGCTGGTCGAGGAAGGCAAGGTCGCGCTCGACGAGCCGGTCGCGAAATATATTCCGGAATGGAAGAACCTCGGCGTATTCGTCGCCGGCACCGCGCCCGCCTTCCTGACCCGCCCACCGACGCGGCCGATGCAGATCGTCGACCTCTTGCGCCACACCTCGGGCCTCACTTACGGCTTCCAGCAGCGCTCCAATGTCGACGCGGCCTATCGCGAGAAGAAGATCGGCGAGGTCATCAAGGCCGGCACGCTCGACGGCATGATCGAGGACCTGGCGAAGATCCCGCTGGAGTTCTCCCCGGGCGAAGCCTGGAACTACTCGGTCTCGACCGACGTGCTCGGCTATCTCGTCGGCAAGATCTCAGGTGTGCCGTTCGAGCAATTCCTGAAGGAGCGCATCTTCAAGCCGCTCGGCATGAACGACACGGATTTCTTCGTACCGGCCGACAAGGCGCATCGGTTTGCCGCCTGCTATTCAGCCGATCCGCAGGGCGGCTTTAACCCGCTCGCCGCCGAGCGCAAGGGCACACTGACGCTGCAGGACGATCCGACCACCAGCTCCTTCCTGGCGCCGCCTTCGCTGATCTCGGGCGGCGGCGGACTGTGCTCGACCGCGGCCGACTACCTGACCTTCTGCCGGGCCCTGCTCAATGGCGGCGAGCTCGGCGGCGTCAGGCTGCTCGGCCCGAAGACGTTGAAGCTGATGACCTCGAACCATCTGCCCGGCGGGGTCGACCTGCCGGCGATGTCGCGCTCGATGTTCGCCGAAGCCGCCTATAACGGCATCGGCTTCGGCCTCGGCTTCGCCGTCACCATGCACCCGTCGCAGACGCTGATCGCCGGCAGCCCGGGCGAATTCAACTGGGGCGGCGCCGCGACGACGTCGTTCTTCATCGACCCGGCCGAGGAGCTGATCACGATTTTCATGACCCAGGTGCTGCCGTCGAGCGCCTATCCGCTGCGGCGCGAGCTGCGCACCATGGTCTACGCCGCGATCACCGAGAGCAATCTCTGACATGACGTCATTCCGCGGCGCACACCTCGTTTGAGCATGATCTCCGCGCGAACGCGTTCCGCGTTTGTCGCGAGGGATCATGCTCAAAGCGCCGCGGAACCTTTCTGATATAAAACTATTTCCTTTGGCGAATTTTTCCCGCCTCCCCTAAGCTCGCAGCGAATGGGCACCGACCCGGGGACTTCGTGCCGAAACTGACATTGCCAGTCCGTCTCGCGCTTCTGGTCGCGGGAACGATGTTGCCGCTGATCATCTTCGCGGTCGGGATCGTCTTCCACAATTATCAGCGGGATCGCCAGGCGGCCACGCAGCGCGTGCTGGAGACGGCGCGCAGCATCCGCCTGCTGCTCGATGCGGAAATGCAGCGCATGACCGGCGGTCTGCAGGTGCTGGCCCTGACCAATTCGCTGCGCAACAGCGACTTCGACAATTTCCGCCGCGTCGCGGTCGGCTTCATCGACCAGTACGGCAAGGACGGCGTGGTGCTGGTGGCGGACCGCGCCGGACGCCAGGTGTTCTCCTCGCTGACGCCGGATACCGCGAGCCTGCCGCCGCGCAACAATCTCGAGATCCTCGAGAAGGTGTTCGCGACGCGGCAGCCGCAATACTCCAACCTGTTCTTCGGCGCGGTGAAGCAGCGGCTGATCATCACTGTCGAGGTACCGGTGATGCGCGACGGCGAGGTGCTCTACGACATCTCCTTCAGCCCGCCGATCGAGGTGTTCCAGGCCATCATCGAGAAGCAGCGCCTCAACCAGGACTGGACCATCTCGATCTTCGACAGCGACGGCGTCAACCTGGCGCGGGTGCCAAATCCGCAGGCGACCATCGGCCAGCGCGCCTCGCCATCGCTGTTCGCCGAGATGTTCCGCCGCGGCGAGGCGACGCTGCCGACCGTCTCGCTGGAAGGCGTTGCGCTGATCACCGGTTTCACCCGGTCGCGCGTCACCGGCTGGACCGTCGCCGCGGGGATCGCGGAGAACTCGCTGGTGGCGCCGCTGTGGCGCTCGCTGGCGATCACCAGCGTGATCGGCGGCGTCCTGCTGCTGGTCGGGCTCGGCTTTGCGGTGCGGATGGCAACCACGATCGCGCGCGGCGAGATGCTGCACGACCTGCTGATCGAAGAGCTCAACCACCGCGTCAAGAACACACTGGCGATCCTGCAATCGATCGCCACGCAGACCTTCCGCAGCGCAAGCCGCACCGAGCGCGACAAGTTCGAGGGGCGGCTCGGCGCGCTGGCCGAGGCGCATAATCTGCTCTCGACCGACAAATGGCAGAGCTCCGACTTCCAGGACGTGGTCAGCCGCGTGCTGCGGCCCTATCTCTTGAACACCTCCGAGCGGGTCAGGATGTTCGGCCCCCGCGCGCCGCTGTCGCCCCGGCTTGCTCTGGTGCTGTCGATGATCCTGCACGAGATGGCGACCAACGCCGCCAAATATGGCGCACTGTCCAACGACACCGGCACGGTGACGCTGGACTGGGAAATCCTCAACGAGAGCTCCGAACCGAAGCTGCGGATGATCTGGACCGAAACCGGCGGCCCACAGGTCACCGCGCCGGTCCAGCGCGGCTTCGGCTCACGGCTGATCGAGCGCAGTGCCCGCGACCAGCTCGGCGGCGAGGCCACCGTGGATTTCCTGCCCCACGGCGTCGTCTACACCGTGACCAGCACCCTCGAAATCGACGGCTGACCCGGCAGGAGTGCCCGATCCTGCGACATCTTGGCACGCAAGTTGCTATGATTGGCGGGTTCGGCCGGCCAGAAACAGGGAGAAGTCATGTCGACCATCGCAGCGGAAGCGACAGTTGCGCGCAAGCCGCTTTACACATCACTGTTCGTGCAGGTGCTTGTCGCGCTGCTGCTCGGCATCGTCATCGGCATGGCCGCGCCCGATTTCGCGATCGGGTTGAAGATATTCAGCGATGCCTTCCTGAAGCTGATCTCGATGATCGTGGCGCCGATCGTGTTCTGCGTCGTCGTGCACGGCATTGCGGGTGCCGGCGACCTCAAGAAGGTCGGCCGGGTCGGCGTCAAGGCGCTGGTCTATTTCGAGGCGATGACGACGGTTGCGCTCGTGGTCGGCCTGCTGCTCGCCTATCTGTTCGGCCCCGGCCACGGCATGAACATCGACACCGCGACGTTGGATGCCAAGGCGCTCGGCAACTATGCCAGCAACGCGCAGAAGCTGAAGGGCGAAGGCATCGGCAGCTTCCTGCTCAACATCATCCCGACCACCTCGTTCGACGCGCTGTCGCGCAACGACGTGCTGCAGGTCTTGTTCTTCGCCATCATCTTCGGCGTCAGCCTGGCACTGGTCGGCGGCGAGAAGGGCGAGAAGATCTCCTCCTTCATCGACGCGGTCTCGACCGTGCTGTTCCGCGCCATGGGCCTGATCGTGCGCTTCGCTCCGATCGGCGTGCTCGGCGCCGTCGCCTATACGGTCGGCAAATACGGCGTCGGTTCGCTGAAGCAGCTGCTATCGCTGGTCGCGCTGTTCTACGTGTCGGTCGCGATCTTCGTGCTCGGCGTGCTCGGCGCCGTGATGGCGCTCGCCGGCATCAACATTCTCAAGTTCCTCGGCTACCTGCGCGAGGAGCTGATGATCGTGGTCGCCACGGCATCGTCCGACGCGGTGCTGCCGCAGGTGATGCGCAAGCTGGAGCGTTTCGGCGTCAAGGATTCGGTGGTCGGCCTCGTGATCCCGACCGGCTATTCCTTCAACCTCGATGCCTTCTCGATCTACCTGACGCTCGCGGTCGTGTTCATCGCGCAGGCGACCAAAACGCCGCTGTCGTTCGGCGACCTGATGCTGGTGCTCGGCGTGTCGCTGATCACCTCGAAGGGTGCGCATGGCGTGCCCGGCTCGGCGATCGTCATCCTGGCGGCGACGCTCAACGCCGTGCCGAGCATCCCGGCGATTGGCCTCGTGCTGGTGCTCTCGGTCGACTGGTTCATCGGCATGGCGCGCGCAGTCGGCAATTTGATCGGCAACTGCGTCGCCACCGTCGTGGTCGCGGCATGGGAAGGTGACCTCGACCGCGACAAGGCCCGTCGCGTGCTCGAAGGCGCCGAGGCGGTTGACGTGACTGCGGGCTGAGCCGCGCGTCCCAAGCCGAGCAGCGTCCCGCGCGTAGCGCGGGGCGTGACTTACTTGATCAGCCTCAAATACGGCGGCAGTTGCCGGGTCGTCGATTGTTCCAGCACGGGCTCATCCGAAGCGATCATGTCACAGAGGGCCTTCAGCTCGGAATCCGTCACCTTGTGGAGCTCCATCCGAAGCTCGAGGATGGCAAGGGACAACAGCCGTGCCGTCTCCGTGTTCGCCCGGTCGGTCAGGAACGCCTGACATTCCTCCAGCGTTGCGAGCAGCGCCAGCAACCGTTCTTCCGTGTTTGCGACCGGCATATCTTCAACTCCCGAAGCCGCGAGGTAGAGTCGAGGCGTTCCCCTCTTTCGCTTCATTGGCCCCTCCCGCCAGAGTTCGCCGGCTTGTCGTAGGCACACATTTGTTCCAGATGATTGAGAACTTTTGGGCAATTGTCCAGCAACATTCCGAAAGCCTGACTTGGACTTACGTCAAACTCTTGCAAATCGGATGATTCAGTCAAGCACCCGCCGGCCCCTTCTCGACCTCAGGCTGCACTAGCTGGGGTTGCATCCGTGCAACGACGCCCGTACAATATAGTGGCCCGTAGAACTACGGGCGCTGTGCATTGACGCCTATTATGCATGTGCGCAAAATCTGTGTCGATCAAACTCGCGCTAGTTGTGGTTTGGTCAATATTTTGCCAAATGTAGAGGGCGGGGTGTCGACAGACACCTTGGCGCGGTCGACTTCAGGTAGTCGACCGAGTCGGTACTAGGGTGTTTCCTTGCGCGTTTGCGTTTGGATACCATCCCGCGATCTTCCTGGATTTCGTAGTTCAGACGAACTGGCGATCCACTCGAGCTTAACGCGGTACATCATGAACGTGTCCCTGACCCAGCCGGGCCAGGGATTCTCGATTTGAAGGACGGGTCACAAGAATGAACAGATCAGCAGCAAAGAAGATGAAGCAGCGCAGTGCCGGCAAGCCGGACATTGAGTTGGGCAAGCGGATTCGCCTACGCCGTGTCGAGCAAAAGATCTCGCAGGCCGAACTCGGCGACAAGCTTGGCGTCAGCTTCCAGCAGGTTCAAAAGTACGAGAAGGGCGTCAACCGTGTCGGCGCTGCCCGCCTTCAACAGATCGCGACCGCGCTGGATGTGCCGGTCACCTTCTTCTACGACGGCGACAATAAGGCGCGCGAAGTCGAGAGCCTGCTGTTCCTCGACAGCGCGTTCAGCCTCCGGTTGCTGCGCGCCTACAGCAAGATCAAGGATCAGACGGTGCAACGTCAGCTGGTGTCGCTGATGGAATCGATCGCCGCCAACGAAGACTGAGCGCAGATCGGGTCGCGTCACCGCGAACGCGATCCCACCACACCGCAACGGCCGGTCACCGGCCGCTGCGGCTGCACACGCCGGTCGGGCCAGGAAGACGTCGAAGCGCTGCCATCGCCGATGGCGGCGCTTTTTCTTGAGGCGCTTCTGTCTTTCAAGATTTTGTGATCCAGGCGGATAGCTTCAATACCCGCCGGATGCACGGTCTTGAAGCGGCGACGAGCATCGCGCCATGATCTCACCGCTCCACGTGAGCATGATCTTCGCGCAGGTAGCCGCGCATGCGCGTCGCTCTTTTCAGCTCGCGCTTCGACTGCCCATCTCGCGCAGCGCATGCGCGCGCAATGCGTCGCTATTCTGTCGCGCGGCCAATTGTCGCCCGCACATCAGGCGACCTCATAACTCCCGCATTTCCTCAGTTGAACCGGCGCCGCCAGAACCAAGTGCACGAGCCTGTCTTTTTTGTCGCAGCAACGAAGTGGCCCGCATGGACGTTCTCAGGCTTCAACCAAGGAGATCTCGATGAATATCAAGCTTGCCGTTATTGGACTCGCCGCGCTTGGAAGCGCAGCGTTGATGTCCGGCGCGGCATCCGCGATGCCCAACGGGCTTCCGCAAGCCGGTCACATCGCGGGCGAAACGTCCAATGTCGACAAGGTGCGTCAGGTCTGCGATCGCTGGGGCCGCTGCTATTGGCGACCGGGCGCATACGGCTACTACGGACCGCGCCATCACGGATGGCATCATCGTCCGCAATTCCACCATCGCCCGCATCATTACGGGCACCGCCCTCATCACGGCGGACATCATGGTGGCCATCACGGCGGCGGACACCACGGCGGACACCATCGCTAATCATCAGCGAGGGGGCTTCGGCCCCCTCACCCTTCCGCGCTAGAGCGCTGCCAGCACCGCCTTCGCGACATCGGTCGTGCCGTTGCTGCCGCCGAACTCAAACGGCTTGATGCCGTCGGCGTAGACCTTGTCGACCGCGCGCTCGATCCGCTCGCCGGCCTCGGCGGCGCTTTCGAGTCCATGCTTGTCGGCGAGCCAGTCCAGCATCATCGCGGCCGACAGGATCATCGCGGTCGGATTGGCCTTGCCCTGCCCCATGATGTCGGGCGCCGTGCCATGACACGGCTGAAACACCGCGTAGCGGTCACCGATGTCGGCTGACGGCGCCATGCCCATGCCGCCGATCAGACCGGCGGCGAGATCGGACAGGATGTCGCCGAACATGTTCTCGGTCACCATGACGTCGAAGTCCCACGGACGCTTCACCAGCGCAGCCGCGGTCGCATCGATGTAGAGGTGGTCAGCCCTGACGTCGGGATGACGCCTCGCAGTCTCGTCGAAGATGTTCCGGAAGAATGCGAACGCCTTGAACACGTTCGCCTTGTCGACGCAGGTCAGCCCGCCATTGACCTTGCCGCGCGCCTTGCGGCGTTCGGCGAGCCGGAACGAGAACTCGAACAGCCGCTCGGAGGTGTGGCGCGTGATCACCATCGTCTCGCGCGCCTCGCTGTCGGTGACGACGCCCTTGCCCATCGAGGCGAACAGCCCCTCGGTCGATTCCCGGATCACGACGAGGTCGATACCCTTCTGGTCGGCGCCGACGATCGTGCTCGATACACCGGGGATCAACCGCGCGGGCCGCACGCCGGCATAGAGATCGAAGATCATGCGCAACTCGATCTGCGGCGCGATCTCGGTGTTGTCGGGGTAGCGCACCGACGGCAGGCCGCAGGCGCCGAGCAGGATCGCGTCGGCCTCCTCGCACAGCCGGATCGTGCTCTCCGGCATCGACTTGCCGGTTTCCTTGTAATGGCCCGCGCCGGCCGGCGCCTCGGTGAAGCGGAATTTGAGACCGGCCGACGCCTCGATCTTGCGCAGCACGTCGAGTGCCGGCGCCATCACTTCGGGGCCGATGCCGTCGCCACCGAGGACGGCGATGTGGAGTGGGTCGTTGGCGGACATGGGATTCTCCGGAACACAACAGTCATTCCGGGGCGATGCGGAGCATCGAACCCGGAATCTCGAGATTCCGGGTCTGGTGCTGCGCACCATCCCGGAATGACGGTGAGTTGATCTACGGCGTCAGCACCGCGCGGCCGACCAGCTGGCCCTTCTGCAGATTTGTCAGCGCCTCGTTCGCCTTTGCCAGCGGCATCGGCGTGACCGGGATCGCCGGAATCTTCTTGGTCCGCACGAGGTCGAGCAGCTCCTGGGTCTCGCGCAGATTGCCGACATAGCTGCCCTGGATGGTGACCGCCTTGATCGGGATCAGCGGCAGCGCCCAGGGCGCGCCGCCGCCGAACAGGCCGACGATCACGAGCTTGCCGCCCTTGGTCAGGCAGTCGAAGCCGAGCTGCGAGGTCTGCGCGTTGCCGACCAGATCGATCGCGGCACGGATCGGCTGGCCGGCCTTCTTGACGAGCTGTTCCAGCGCGTCGGGCGCCTTGCCGTCGACGGTCGCGAGCGCACCCGCGGCCTCGGCCGCCTCGCGCTTCCTGGCGTCGATATCGACCACGATCGCGCCCTTGCCGCCCATCGCCTTCAGCAGCGAGAGCGCCATCAGCCCGAGACCGCCGGCGCCGAAGATCACGATCGGTGTGTCGAGATCCTTCTCGACCTTCTTCAGCGCGCTGTAGGTCGTGACACCGGAGCAGGCATAGGGCGCGGCCGTGACGGGATCGAGCCCCTTGAGGTTGAGCAGATACTTCGGATGCGGCACCGTCATGTGGTCGGCGTAGCCGCCGTCGCAATAGACACCGAGCGCATTCGGCTTGATTGCGCACATGTTCTCGTCGCCGCCGAGGCAGGTCGGGCACTTGCCGCAGCCGAGCCAGGGATAGGCCAGCGCGACATCGCCGACCTTGAGGCCGCCCTTGTCGGCGTCCTTGACGTCGGGCCCGAAGGCCACGATCTCGCCGACCGTCTCATGGCCCATCGTGCGCGGCAGCGAGACGCCGCGATCCTTCAGCGACAGCGGCTTGCGGCCGTGGCCGAGATCATAGCCGCCCTCCCAGATGTGCAGATCGCTGTGGCAGACGCCGGCGGCCTTGACCTTGATCAGCACCTGCGTGCCGGACGGCTGCGGCGTCGGCTGATCGACCTCCTTCAAGGGGGCGTTGAAATCGACGACCTGGAAACTCTTCATCGCTGTTCTCCCGTAGCTTGTTCTTGCGGCGGACCTTGCCACGCCTGCCCGTCCGGGACAAACGCGGTGTCGGCCTCCGGATATTTAGATCAGGGGATGATGGCAAGCCGCGAACTGGCCGGGCGCAACCACACGCAGTTCTGGCACTTCGCTGGCGCAGCGCGTGTCGGCCCGGGGGCAGCGGGTGCGGAAACGGCAGCCGGAGGGCGGCGCGATCGGCGACGGCGGCTCGCCGACCGGAACGCTCTGGGTCGGGCGGACATCCGGATCCGGCACCGGGATCGCCTCGATCAGCAGCGCGGTATAGGGATGCGCCGGCCGTGCAAACAACTGCTCCGACGGGCCGACCTCGCAGAGCCGGCCGAGATACATCACCGCGACGCGATCTGAGACCGCCTTCACCACGGCGAGGTCGTGGGCGATGAACAGCAGGGTCAGGCCGTAGCGCGCCTTCATCTCCTCCAGCAGATTGAGGATCTGGGCGCGGATCGAGACATCGAGCGCGGACACCGGCTCGTCGCAGATCACGAATTCCGGATTGAGCACCAGCGAGCGGGCGATGCAGATGCGCTGGCATTGTCCGCCGGAGAATTCATGCGGCAAGCGTCCGCTCACCAGCGCCGGATCGAGGCCGACCGCCGACAGCACGTCACTGACGCGCCGTCGGCGTTCCTCGGGATCCTTGACGCCCGCGATCGCCAGCGGCTCGGCGACGATGTCGCCAATCCGCCGCCGCGGATTGAGCGAGGCAATCGGGTCCTGGAAGATCAGCTGCACGCGCCGGCGCATCTTGCGCAGTGGCTCGCCCTTCAGCGTGGTCAGATCGTGCCCGTCGAACAGCACCTTGCCGGAGACGGCCTGGCGCAATTGCAGCACCGCGCGGCCGAGGGTGGACTTGCCGCAGCCGGATTCGCCGACCAGCCCCAGCGTCTCGCCGCGCGCGATCTCGAGACTGACATCGGAAACGGCATGGATGGTCTTGCCTCCCACCGAATATTCGACGACGAGGTTTTCCACCTTCATCAGCGGATCGGGTGCTGCCTGCAGCATCATGCGCGGATCCCCGCGGTGATCGGATGGAAGCAGGCGTAGAGATGCTCCGGCGTTTCGGCCCGGCTGAGCTGCGGCTTCTCCGCGCCGCAGCGCTCCGCGGAATAGCGGCAGCGCGGCGAGAACGAGCAGCCCTTGAGCGGCCGGGTCGGATCGGGCGGCCGCCCGGAAATCGCCGGCAGCGGCGTATGCGGCGCGACGTCGAGCTTCGGCAACGCGGCGAGCAGCGCCTCGGTGTAGGGCATCCGCATCTGCTTGAACAAGGCCGGCGTCGGCGCGCGTTCGACGACGCGCCCGGCATACATCACCGCGACCTCGTCGGTGCGGCCGGCGACCACGCCGAGGTCATGCGTGATGATGATCATCGCCATGTGACGGCGCTGCTGCTCGCGCGCCAGGAGATCGAGGATCTGCGCCTGGATCGTGACGTCGAGCGCGGTGGTCGGCTCGTCCGCGATCAGGAGCTGTGGCTCGCAGGACAGTGCCACCGCGATCGCGACGCGCTGGCGCATGCCACCGGAGAGCTGGTGCGGATATTGCACGAGGCGCTGCTCGGGCGCGGGAATGCCGACCGCCGCCAACAGTTCGATGCTGCGCTGCCGGGCCTCCGCAAGATCGAGCTCGAGATGTTCCACAATGGTCTCGATCAGCTGGGTGCCGATGGTCAGCACCGGATTGAGCGAGGTCATCGGGTCCTGGAACACAACCGCGAGCGAGCGGCCGCGCAGCTTGCGCAATTTCTCGGCCGGGAGTTTCGTCAGGTCCTGCCCGTCGAACATCACGCGGCCGGACAGTTTCGCCTTCTTGGGCAACAGCTGCAGGATCGCGCGCGACAGCATGGTCTTGCCGCACCCGGACTCGCCGACGATGCCGAGCGTCCTGCCGGCACCGACGGCGAGATCGACATGATCCACCGCCCGCAGATTGCCGCGCGGCGTCGGCAGGTCGACCACCGCATTCTCGACCGAGAGCAGCGTCCGGCTCATAGCGCCCCCTGCCTGGGATCGGTCAGCGCGCGCATCGTATCGCCGATCAGGTTGAACGAGAGCACGGTCAGGAACATCGCGATCGCCGGAATGAAGGCGAGCCGCGGCGCCACCTCGAGGCTCTCACGGCCCTCCCCGATCATGCTGCCCCAGCTCGAGATCGGCGGCGGCACGCCGAGGCCGAGAAAGGACAGCGAGCCCTCGACCACGATTGTGACGGCGACGCCGAGCAGGAAGAAGGCGAGCAGCGGCAGCATCACATTGGGCAGCAGCTCGCGCAGCAGGATGCGCGCATGCGTTGCGCCGAGCGCCTGCGCCGCGATGACGAATTCGCGCCGCGCCAGCGACAAGGTCGCCGCCCGCGCCACCCGCATGAAGGCGGGAATGCCGAGCACGCCGAGGATGCAGGTCAGATTGAAGATCGACTGGCCGAGATAGGCGGTGACCGCAAGCGCCAGGATCAGCGGCGGGAACGCCAGCAGCACGTCCATGCTGCCGACGACGAAGGATTCGAACCGGCCGCGGAAATAGCCCGCGAGCATGCCGAGCGCGCCGCCGATGGTGACACCGATCATCGGTGCGCAGAGGCCGACGATCAGCGAGATGCGCGCGCCATAGATCAACCGCGACAGCTCGTCACGGCCGAGACCGTCGGTGCCGAGCCAATGCTCGGCGGAGATCGGCGCCCGCCGCTCCAGCATGTCCATGTCGGTCGGGCTCGGCAGCGGCAGCAGGTCGGCAAAGATCGCGACCGTGAACACCAGCGCCATCCAGCCGATCGCGATCCAGAACAGCATGCCGAGCCCGCGGCGGCGCCGGGCCGGCGTCGCACCGGCCTCTTCCTCGAGGCTGAGCTCAAGCGTGGCCATGGCGAATCCTCGGATCGAGAAGGGCGTAGAGCATGTCGACGATGAAATTCATGATCACGAAGCCCGCGGCAACCAGCAGCACCACGCCCTGCAGGATGATCAGATCGCGGGTATAGATCGCGCCGACCAGGAGGCGGCCGATCCCCGGCAAGGCGAAGATCGACTCGACGATGACGGCGCCACCGATCAGGCGGCCGATATTGATGCCGGTGATGGTGACGAGCGTCAGCGACGACGGCTTCAGTGCGTGCACGAACAGGATGCGCGACGGCTTGAGGCCCTTCGCCTTGGCGAGCGCGATGTAGTCCTCCTGCAGCGCCGCGATCATGTCGGAGCGCAGCACGCGCATGATGCCCGGCCATTCCGCAAGCCCGAGCGTCAGCGCCGGCAGCACCATGAAGCGCAAATTGGCGACCGGGTCCTCGGTGAACGGCACATAGCCGGTCGCCGGCAGCAGGCGCAGCTCTACCGCAAACAGATAGATCAAGAGGATCGCGGACAGGAAGGTCGGCACCGACAGCATGCCGAAGGCCGAGCCGGTCATGAAGCGGTCGAACGCGCTGCCGGCCTTGGCCGCGCAGGCGATCGCCAGCGGCACGCCGATCGCGAGCCCGATCAGCTCGGCCAGGATCATCAGCTCGAACGAGACCGGGACGCGGTCGCTGACAGCCTGCAGCACCGTCTGCCCGGTGCGGAAGGATCGTCCGAAGTCACCCTGCAGGATGTGCCACAGCCAGCCGAGGTAGCGCAGCCAGATCGGCTGATCGAGCCCCATGTCGTGACGCAGGGCCGCGACGTTCTCCGGCGTCGCCTGGTCGCCGAGGATCACATAGGCCAGATCGCCGGGCAACAGCGAGGCGATCACGAAAGTCAGGACCGAGACCGCGATCAGCACCGGTACCAGGTACAGGAGCCTGCGCGCGACGAAGAACAGCATGAAAGGCTATTCCTTCCAGGCGTCGGAGACGTCGAGCACCCCGTTGAACATCTTCGGCACGCCCTTCACCTTCGCGCTCGAGATTGCGTAGTAGGTGTTCTGGAAAGTCCAGAACCAGATTGCTTCCTTGTTGATCAGGCGGCTGATCGCGCAATAGTCCTCGGTGCGCTGGGCGACGTCGGCCGTGGTCCGCGCATGCTCCAGCAACCGGTCCAGCTCCGGATTGGAGTAGTTCGCGAGCGCCACCGGGCTGCCGGTGTGGAAATTGGCGTACATCTGCGGATCGGGATCGGCGAGATCGACGATGCGCCACGGCGTGAGCTGGAACTGGCGCATGAAGGCGCGCGGCGGAATGGTCGCCTGATCGACCTGCTCGATCTCCATGTTGGCGCCGATGCGCTTCCAGAATTGCTGCAACACCTGGCCGCCGGTGCGGCCGCGCGGCGTCGCCGTGACCAGCATCTTGAATTCGACCGGCTTGCCGTAATCCTTGATCAACGCCTTGGCCTTTTCGACATCGTAGGGCAGCGCGCCGTCATCCTTGCACTTCACCCAGGACCCGTCGCCGTAGGGATTGCTGGCCGGTCGCGCCAGGCCATTGGTAATCGCCTGCGACATCTTCGTACGGTCGAGCGCCATCACCAGCGCCTGGCGCACGCGCACGTCGTCGAACGGCGGGACCTTGGTGTTGAAGGCAGCGACTGCAGCCCCCGAGCCTTCATAGGTATGCACGGTCAGGCTCGTGTCCTTGCGCGCCCTGATGATGTTGTCGGCATCGGCTTCGTCGTCCCAGATGATGTCGGCCTCGCCCGATTGCAGCGAGGCAAAGCGCGACTGTGCATCCGGCAAGGGCTTCAGGACGATGCGGTCGAGATAGGGCTTGCCCTTGTTCCAGTAGTCCGGGTTCTTCTCGAGCACCATGCGGTCGCCGGCGGTCCAGGACTTCAGGATGTAGGGACCGGTGCCGACCGGGTTGCGGTTGTAGTCGTCGCCCTTGGTCTTCCATGCGGTCGGCGACTGCATGACGTTGTTGGAGCTTTGAATGGTCTGCGTCGCCGGGAAGTTCACGGCCGGGTCGCTGAAATTATAGACCACCGTCAGGTCGTCGACCGTGTTCACGCTGATGATGTTCGTGATGTAGAAGGCGCAACGGCATTTGTTGGCGGGATCCTTCTGGCGGTCGAAATTCTCCTTCACAGCCTGCGCGTTGAACGGCGTGCCGTCATGGAATTTGACGCCTGGACGGAGCTTGATGGTCCAGGTCTTGAAGTCTTCCGAATGCTCCGACGACAGCGCGAGCTTCGGCTTCACCTCGCCCTTGTCGTCGAGTGTGGTCAGCGTGTCGAAGATTGCGGCCGCCGCGGTATTGGCTGAGGTGTCGTAGACGCCGACCTTGAGCGGGTCGAAGCCGGGAATGTCGAGTTCCTGGCCAACGTTGAGCGTGCCGCCCTGCTTCTGCGCATTGGCCGGTGCAGCGAATGCCGCGGCACTGAATCCCGCCACAAGAAATATGCGCGCAACGGCGTGCGCGCGCCCAACCAGCTTCATCAATGCTCCCTCCCAGGTGGGCGACGTCCGGTGTTCCGGATCGTCGTCTGTTGGGCGGCAGATTGTCCGGAATCGCCGCGCGCGACAAGACCGTAATGCGGATGAAAAGCCGCAGGCTTAATGACGCGCCGTCTTTGCCGGTTGCGCTGCGAAGCCTGCGATCTGATCCTCGGAGAGCCCGATCTCCTTCAGATAGGACAGCGTGTGCTCGCCGAGCGTCGACATCCGCTTGCGCGCACCGACCGCAGCGCCGGACATACGGAACGGCAGATTGAGCACCTTGAAGCTGCCGCCGCCGTCCGCAACCTCGGCCAGCGCGCCGCGATGGGCGATTTGCGGATCGGCGAGCGCCTCGCGCACGGTGCGATAGGCCGATGACGGCACGCCATACTCGTTGAGCGCGGCAAGACAGGTCTGCGTGCTGACCGAGCGCGACCACGCCTCGACGCCCTCCATTAGGCCCGCCCAGTTCTCCCGCCGATCGGCATATTTGGCGAAGCGCGGATCGGACACCCAATCGGGACGGCCGATCACCTGCATCAGGTTCTGGAACGTCTTCTCGCTGGCGATCGCCACCATCACGTAGCCGTCGGTGGTCTCGATCGGGCCGAACATCGGGCGCTGGGTTTGCTTCACCTCGAATTGCGACCATTGCAACTCGTTCAGGGTCAGGCTCAGCATCGATTCCAGCATCGAGACGTCGATATGCTGGCCCTTGCCGCTGGCGGCGCGCTGATAGAGCGCCGCCGAGATCGCACCGAAGGCGTAAACGCCGGTCAGCACATCGGCGTGGTAGATGCCGCAATAGTCCGGCCGGCTGCGGCCCGGCTGGTAGGCGAGATGCGCCATCTCGTAGCCCGAGGCGGCATGGATCACCGGCGCATAGGCCGGCAATTCCGCCGATGGGCCAGTCTGGCCGTAGCCGGAGATCGAGCAAAAGATCAGCTTCGGATTGATGTCGCGGACAGAGGCGTAATCGAGCTTCAGCCGCCGCATCACGCCGGGACGGAAATTCTCCACCAGCACGTCGGCGGTGGCGATCAGCCGGCGCACGGCTTCGACGCCGGCCGGCGACTTCAGGTCGAGCACCAGGCTGTTCTTGCCGATATTGAGCTGGCCGAACGCCGTCGAGCAATTGTTGCGCACCGGCGGCCGCGTTCGCATCGTCTCGCCCTCGGCGGGCTCGATCTTGATTACCTCGGCGCCCATGTCGGCGAGCATCCGCGTGCAATGAGGTCCGGCGATCGTGGTCGAAAAATCGAGCACGCGAAGGCCGTCGAAGCTCCGTGTCAAATTCCCCTCATCGTCAGCGGCTATGGTCGTCGGCAAAGCTTCCTCCACCTTCGTCATTGGTTGTTCGGCGTCGCGTGACCCTAAAGTGAGCCGCCCTGGCGGGAAAGCGTCTCGTCCAGACCGGGAGCGCGGGCCGTCTTGCATTTTACTCAAAGGCAGATTGGACCCGATCTTGCATAGCCATGTCACGGGCTGGAACGAGGGCGCTTGTTGAAGGTCTTATTCGTCACGACGGAGATGGACGATTTCGTCCGCGTGGGCGGGCTCGCCGCCGTTTCCGCCGCCCTTCCACGGGCGCTCCGCCCGTGGAGCGACGTCAGGATCATGCTTCCCGGCTACCGGGATGTGGTCGAACAGTTCACGCATATTGAAATCGTTGGGCAATGCCGAGCGCTCGCCGAGATGCCGGCCTGCACGCTCGGGCGTGCGTCGACCAGGGACGGACTTCCGGTCTACGTGCTGCTGTGCCCGCAACTCTACGAAAGGCCGGGCAATCCCTATGGCGATGAGTCCGGCCGCGACTGGCCCGACAACGACATCCGCTTCGGCCGCTTTGCCTCCGCCGCTGCCGAACTTGCAGCCGGGATGCTGGACAAGAATTGGGCAGCGGACCTCGTACACGCCAACGATTGGCAGGCCGCGCTCACACCGGCCTATCTCGCCTGGCGCGGCGCGCGGATTCCATCGATCCTGACCATCCACAATCTCGCCTATCAGGGCCTGTTTCCGAAGGACTCGCTGCGGCGGATCGGCGCACCGGAAAGCTCGTTCCACATCGACGGGCTGGAGTTCTACGACAAGCTCTCCTTCCTCAAGGGCGGCCTCGTCTACGCCTCGCATCTGACTACGGTCAGCGCGACCTACGCCAGGGAGATCACAACCGCGGAGCTCGGCTGCGGTCTGGAAGGCCTGCTCCGCGTGCGCTCCGACGCCGACCAGCTGACCGGCATCCTGAACGGCATCGACGAGAGTTGGGATCCGCGCCATTGCGCGCAGCTCGCACAGCCGTTCGGCTCCGGCGACTGGAAGGGCAAGCAGGCCAACGCCGACTATGTCCGCCGCCAGTTCGGGCTTGCGGTCTCGCGCGGGCCGATCTTTGGCCTCGTCGCACGCCTCGTGCATCAGAAGGGCGTCGACCTCGTGCTATCCGCCGCCGACGAGATCATCAGGGACGGCGGACAGATCGTCGTCACCGGCAGCGGCGAGCCCGCCATCGAGGATGCGCTGGTGGCCGCGCATCGCCGCCGGCCCGATGCGATCGGGGTGATCATCGGTTTCAACGATGGGCAGGCGCGCCGGATCTTCGCCGGCAGCGATTTCACCCTGATGCCGTCGCGCTTCGAGCCCTGCGGCCTCAGCCAGATGTATGCGCAGCGCTTCGGCTCGCTGCCGATCGGCCACCAGACCGGCGGGCTTGCGGAAACCATCGCCGACGGCGAGACCGGCTTCCTGTTCGCGCAGCCGTCGGCGGAATCCTTCCTCGGCGGCGTCAGGCGCGCCTTCGACGCCTACCGCGCCAAGGACCGGCTTAACGCCATGCGCTCCAGCGCGATGGCCAAGTCCTACAGCTGGGACCTGTCGGCCGCCTGCTATGGTGCGCTGTACAAAAGGCTGGTCATGCCGCGCGTGATGGCATAGGCGGCCCGCCTCGCGGGCTTGTGGAGCCCGGCGGCTGTGGGATCCCACCGGCCCGGTAACAATCGGGTCATTGCACCGAACCTTTCAGGCGATCACGTCGCCACACGGCTGGACGACGACGCATGCGTGAAATTGCGAATGATGACTTTTGGCCAAACGCGATTGCGATGGAGGAACATCATGGACGTCAACGAAGAGCGCCTCAATTCATTCATGGGAAAGATGATCGGCGATGTCGGCGCGGCGATGAATGCCTCGTTGATGCTGCTGGGCGACAAGCTCGGGCTGTACAGGGCCCTCGCGCAGGGCGGGCCGATGAATGCCGCGGCCCTGGCCAAGGCAACGGGAACGGCCGAGCGCTACATCCAGGAGTGGCTGTCGGCGCAGGCGGCCTCCGGCTACATCGAGTACGACAAGGCATCCGGAAAATTCTCGATGCTGCCCGAGCAGGCGCTCGCGCTGGCCGACGAGGACAGCCCGGTCTTCCTCGGCGCCGTCGGAAGCCTGGTCGGCGCGACCTTTCTCGATGAGCCGAAAATTACCGACGCCTTCAAGACCGGCAAGGGCGTCGGCTGGAACAGGCGCAGCGAGTGCCTGTTCTGCGGCACCGCCCGCTTCTTCCGCACCAGCTACAAGCACTATCTGGTGCAGGAATGGCTGCCGGCGCTCGAGGGCGTTGTCGACAAGCTGAAGAAAGGCGCTGTCGTCGCCGACGTCGGCTGCGGGCACGGCGTCTCGACACGACTGATGGCGGAAGCGTTTCCAAAATCAACCTTCTACGGCTTCGATTATCACGAGGGCTCGATCGAGGCGGCGCGGAAGTCCGCGCGGGAGGCGGGATTGTCGGACCGCGTTCATTTCGAAACGCATTCCGCCAAGACATTCCCGGCCAAGGGCTATGACCTCGTATGCTTCTTCGACTGCCTGCACGACATGGGCGATCCGGTCGGCGCCCTCAAGCACACCCGCTCCACCCTCGCCGACGACGGCACCTGCATGCTGATCGAGCCGTTCGCCAACGACCGGCTGGAGGACAACCTCAATCCGATCGGGCGCGTCTACTACGCCGCCTCGACGATGATCTGCACGCCGGCGTCGCTGGACCAGGAGGTCGGGCTCGCGCTCGGCGCGCAGGCCGGAGAGGCGAGACTGCGCGAGGTGGCGCGCCAGGGCGGCTTCTCGCGGTTCCGCCGCGCCGCGGAGACGCCGTTCAACCTGATCCTGGAAGCTCGCCCGTAAGACGGGCAACCGCACAATGCGATTGGGCGGCGGCATCACGCCGCCGCCCAACGCTGCAATGCCGATCTGACGCCGCGGCCGCTCGTTGCGGCCTGCGTCCTCGACGCTCCGCTACCAGTCCTGTTGCGATTGCCAGAAGTACTGGCCGCCGCGCCGGCGCGGATTGGCCGCTTGCGGATTGCCGTAAATCTGGGGATTGCCGTACTGGGGATTGCTGTATTGGGGACTGCCATACGGGGTGCCGTATTGGGTGCCCGATTGGGGATTCCAGCTGCGCTGAGAGAAGAAGCCGAAACCGTCGTCGTCCCTGCTCGCAACCATGTCGTCGGTCATCATGGGCCGGGTCGGCTTGCGCGTGATGAAACCACCCTGGGGCTGGTTGCTCAGAACGGCGACGAACTCGGTGCGATAGTTGGTCTCGGCGCTCAACGGCTCGTCCGAGATGATGATCGAAGAGCGCGCAACGGCAGTCGGCGCGATGCGATCCAGCACATCCTGCGGGATGGTGACACGGTCGAGCGCGTTCCTGGCGTTGTCGCCGTCGTCGATCGACACCTCGGTCCAGCGCAGGCCGCCCGCGTCGTTGCGCGCCATCGCCGTATAGATGTGCGTGCCGATCGGTTTGTCCGGATCGCGAATGGTGACGGGAACCTCGATGCTCGAGTCGAACACCTCGCCGCCATCAGCCCACGGCTTGTGGGTGTTGCGCCGAACGTAGAGCTTTTGCGTCGCGCGGCTGATGTAGACGGAGACCGGCTCCAGCGCGAGCTTGGCCTCGGTCGCCGCCTTCTGGGTATCGGCTTTCTTGGTCTCGGCCGCCTTGGCGGCGTCCTTGGCGGCGGCTGCGGCGTCGAGCTTCGGCTTGGCGTCGCCCTGCGCGGCCTCGAACTGCGCGGTCGCTTCCGCGGCCTTGGCCACCGCCTTCTGCTTCAGATCCTCGGCGCGCGCCTTGGCCTGGTCGGTCTTGGCCGCGGCGAGCGTCTTGTCGGCCAACGCAACCGCCGCGTCGGCACGGGTCTTGATCTGTTGCAATTTGCGCAGCGACGCCGGCGTGAACAGTGCGGCTTCCTTGGTCGCGGCTATCGAAGCCTTCTTCGCCTCGTCGGCCGCCTTGGCGGCATCCGCGGCCTCGCGGCTGAGCTTCTCGGCGCGCGCCGGAGCTGCCGCAATGGCTTGCGCGTTCGGCACGAACAGCGCCGGATGGGTGAAATCGACCGGGGCCGGATCGTTCGGCGCGATGATCACCCGCATCCCGATCCGGGTCTTGTCGAACAGCTTCTCGGCAAAATCGTAGGGCATCCGCACGCAGCCGTGGGAGGCCGCATATCCCGGCAGCGGTCCGCCATGCAGCGCGATGCCGTTCCAGGTGATGCGCTGCATGTTGGGCATCCAGGCATCGTCATAGAGGGTCGAGTGGTGGTCCTTGTCCTTCTCGATCAGCGCAAAGACGCCGGCCGGCGTCTCGCGTCCCTTGACGCCGCTCGACACCGGCGCACGGTGGATCCAGCCCTCGGCGTCGTAGAGCGTCACCTTCTGGGCCTTGATCGACACGATCGCCATGATCGGCTCGCCAGCGGTGCGCGGCGCGGTCGCCTCGACGGCTGCCGCGGGACGCTGCTCTTTCGCCGCGACGCCGCCGGTCAGTGACGCAAGTGTGACCATCGCTGCGAAAGTCACAAAGGCGGGTTGGCCCCAACGCCGCATCGCTCCGGTGGTTTGCGCCGTCGTCCTTCGATGTGCCATGCCGCTCCTCGGTCGAAATGCCTGCCCGCGCTGCGTCAATCCCGTACCAGACCGCGATTTTGGATTGATTAATCGCCGCCACGGTCCAACGCGCGAACTCGCTCCTGGGGACCATCGGACTCGTTCCAGCAGCAAATCACTTATGTATTCACTCATATATGACGGCACATGCAGGAGAAAGGGTGCCGCGCAGCAAAACCGACCGGTAGCCGCATCCCGGGTCTGGTCGGTGGCAGCCTGTGGTGCCGCGGTTGCGCCCTGCCATCATGCCGTCCGCCGCGTCTCCGGCATCACCAGCCAGATCACGAACAGCCCGAATGCGGCGATCCCGGCCAGCCCCACGAAGGCGGTGCTGCTGCCGAGCTTGTCGCTGACATAGCCGGCCAGCACCGTGCTGAGCGACGCGCCAATGCCGACTGCGGTGCCGACAATGCCCTGCGCCAGGTTGAAATGGCCGCTGCCGAAGGCGATGTCGGCCACGATCAGCGGCACCATTACGCTGAAGATCGCCGCGGTAATGCCGTCGAAAATCTGCACCATGACCAGCACATAAGGGTCGCGCACCGTCGCGAACAACAGGCCGCGAATCGCCAGCGCGGCGAACGCGATCAACAGCAGCGGCCGCCGCCCCCAGGCCTGGGCCTTGCGGCCGACCGACGGCGAGGACAGCGCGACGATCGCCTGCGGCACAATGATGCAGGCCGCGATCAGGACCGGCGCCCATTGGCTCGACCGTGTCGTCACCACGCCCGCCATCAAGGGCAGCATCGCGGCATTGGCGAGCTGGAACAGCATCATCGCGCCGGCGAAGATCAGGAGCGGCCGCTGCCGCACCAGGCTGACGACGCTGGTGGCGCGCTTGTCGGGGACTTCCCGTTTCACCTCGCCATGGGCCTGCGCGATGTCGATCTCGCGCTCGCGGATCCGGGCCAGCGACAACAGCGTCGGGATCGCCAGAATGAAGGTGACGAGGAACACCGAGCGGCTCGACAGCAGATAGCCGCAGGCGCCCATCAGTGCTGCGGCCGAGCCGCTGCCGAGCGAGGCGAAGCGTGCATTGCGGCCGAGCCGCTCGCCGATCGCAAGCGGCCCGACCAGGCCGAGGCTGATCGCGGCGATCGCCGGACCAAGCACGCAGCTCGCGAGCGCGTGCAGCGTTGCGGCGAGCGTCACCACGGGAAAGATCGGCCAGAGCGCGTAGGCTAGCGCGCTGGCGCCGATCGCGGCCACCGCACAGCCCGCAACGACCCGCTCCGAGCGCGCCGCATCGACGATCGCCCCGCCGGGCATCTGGCCCAAGAGGCCGATAATGCCGCCGATCGAGAGCACGAAGCCGATCTCGACCTGGGTCCATTTCTGCGTCGTCAGGTAGACCGCGACGAACGGGCCGAAGCCGGTCTGCACGTCGGCCAGGAAGAAGATGAACCAGTCGAGGCCGCGCTGGCTTTCCCGCGACGGTCCGCGCGGTTCCTCCGGAGTGGGCTGATCGGGGACAATTGACACAACGTTGGTGCTGCCGGCTGATCGCTCGCCACGATCGTCGCCAACCGTCTCTAAAGAAGAGTTCGGACGCGCGACCAGCTCTACCCCCCTAATGTTCGTAATCCCATGGATGCAGGCTTCCCGCTGCGCCCAGCACGATCAGCGGCGTATCTTCCTTGTACTCGGGCGCAGCGCTCACCTGCTGCTTGTTGAGGTCCAGCGTGATGCTGTCGCTCTTGCTGGAAACACCGGCGAAACGCAGCGCGTTCCAATCGACCACGATCTTGCGGCTGCCAACGCCGAGGAAGCCGCCGAAATCGATCACTGCGGCGCGGACCTTGCCGTCGCGGTCGACAATGACGTCGACGATACGGCCCATGTTCTCATTGGCGGAACTACGAACATCGCGCCCGAGAATGCCGTGCGCATCGCGCGCGCCGATCACGGTCACCGACGGCGGCGGCGACGGTTCCTTGGATGGTTCCTTGGACGATTCCTTTGAGGGCTCCTTCGCCTGCTCCTTCGGCGCCGCGGAGGCTGCTGGCGGCGCCTGGGCTGCCGGCGGCGCAGGAGTTGCTGGGGTTGCTGGCGGCGCCTGCGCTGCCGGCGGCGATGGTGCAGGCGCCGGCGCTTCGTCGTCGGCGGCGCGGGCACCCGCGCATGTCAGCAGCGCCGCTGCGACCAGCATCATCGTAATCCTCGGACGCATCTTACTCTCCCCGCGATTTCCGGCGCACGCATGCCGCGCGACGACGCTCAATGCGTCAGTACGATCGACACCTGGATCTGGCCGCGTGTGCGCAACACTTCCAGCGACACCTCGTCGTCATGGCGGCGCAGCCTCAGATCGACACTGGAAGCGCCGAGCCTGAGGTCGCGCAGCACCACGTCGTTGAGGAACTCCGGCAGCCGCGGATCGCGCAAACGAATCTCGCCGCGCGCGGTGTCGAACTCGAGGCCAAGCGCAGCCTCTAGCAGCGTGAACGGCGTCGCGCTCGCCCAGGCCTGCGGTGCACAGGCCACGGGATAGAGCACCGGGCCGCGCCGGCGCTCGCGGCGGAAGCCGCAGAACAGCTCCGGCAGTCGCCGCAGTTCCATATAGCTGGCGGCGTCGAACAGGCCCTTGAACAGATGCGCGACCGAATGCTTGAGGCCGTAGCGGGCAAATCCGAGCGCGATCAGCGCATTGTCATGCGGCCAGATCGAGCCGTCGTGATAGGACATCGGGTTGTAGCGCACTTCGCCCGCGGCGACGGTGCGGATGCCCCAGCCCGAAAAGAACTTCTGACTCATCAGGTCGGCGGCGACCCGTCGCGCGCGGTCTTCCCGCACCATGCCGGAAAACAATGTCTGGCCGGCATTCGAGGTGCGCACCTTGCACGGCTGCTTGGCGCCGTCGAGCGCGACCGCATAGGTGCCGATCTCCTCGCACCAGAATGCTTCCTCGAACCGCTCGCGCAGCCGCTCGGCCTCGGCTTCCAGCTTCGCAGCCTTGTCGGCAAAGCCGAGTTTGCGCGCCGCGCGCGCGGCAAGCTGCTTGCCGGCAAACACATAGCCCTGCACTTCCGCCAGCGCGATATTGCCCTCGGCAAGCGTACCGTCTGCGTGGAAGATGGCGTCGAACGAATCCTTCCAGCCTTGATTGCGAAGCCCCTCTTCGGTGGCGCGCTGATATTCGACGAAGCCGTCACGGTCGGGATCGCCCGGGCCGTCGATCCATTGCAGGCCGGCCTCGACCGCGGGCCACAGCTCGCGCAGAGTGTCCAAATCGCCGGTGCGCTCCAGATAGAGCCCGGCGAGCAGCACGAACAGCGGAGTCGAATCGACGCTGCCGTAATAATGCGCGAACGGCACCTCACGAAGCGCGGCCATTTCGCCGCCGCGCATCTCATGCAGGATCTTGCCCGGCGCGGCATCGGCCAGCGGATCGACCGCCTTGGCCTGGAACAGCGCGAGCCGCTTCAGCACGCCCTTGGCGATCCGCGGATCGACCCACAGCATCTGCAACGCGGTGATCAGTCCGTCGCGGCCAAACGTCGTCGAATACCAGGGAATGCCGGCATAGGGGTAACGGCCCTGCGGCGTCTCGGTCATCAGCATGTTGAGGTCGGCCATCGCCTGGCACAGCACCTCGTTGAAGATGTTGTTCGAGGTCTCGATGCTGGCCGCGCCGGCCGACGACGTCCGCATCTCGCGGCGATGCGCCAGCAGGCCGCGGAAGAACGGCACCGGCTTCTGCATGATCGGCTTGTTGCAGGAGACCGCGACGAACAGCGACGTGACCTGCCCCGGATCGAGATCGAAATGATAGGTCGCCGCGTTGACCGACAGCCGCGTCGGCCGCGGATCGAAATGCAGCGCGGTGATCCGCGTCTGCTCGTCGAGGCCGCAATATTCCAGCACCACGTCGGTCGGGCCGAGCAGCTTGCTCGAACCGATGCCCCGCCGCGGCCGGCGCTCGCCGCGCACCTCGAACAGATCAGCAAAGTCGTTGTCGAACAGCAGCGTGAGATCGAAGCTCGCGGCATGGTCGCCGTGATTCTGCAGGCCGATGCGCTGATAGGCCGTGCCGCGCCACAGGAAGATCGAGCGCACGATGTGCAGCGTGTCCTTCGGCAGGGTCAGACGGTCGTCGCGATAGACGTCGGAATTGGTGAGGTCGACCGTCAGCGCCGAATTGTCGTCGCGCATGTTGGAGCCGAGCAGGAGCGGCTGCACGTCCTCCAGCACCATTTCCAGCCGCGCCAGGTAGCGGGTGTCGGCGTTGAACAGGCCGTCCGGCCCGCCGGCCGAGGCGCCGATGTCGCCATGGCTATCGAGCACGATGAAGGTGTCGTCATGCTTGAGCGAGCGCCGCGGCCGCGCCGCGGGCCCGGTCATCGGAATGTAGAACGGCGATTCGGCGACGTGCTCCGTGATGCGAGCGGTGATGATCTGCGTAACGACGTCAGCTGCCATCTGAACCTCTGGCGACTTTGCTTGGCCCGTATCCTGGTTCGAACGAACGCACCGGAACGCACAAACGCACTTGACGACGCGGGGTCAGGCCGCGCTGGTGGAAAGGCGGCCCATCTCACGCGCGACCAGGTCGCGGTAGGGGCCCCTTCCCTTCACGAGGATATCGGGCGGACCGTCCTCGACGATCCGGCCGCCCTGCAGCACAAGCACGCGGTCGAAGCTGCGCAGCGTCGCGAGTCGGTGCGCGATCGCGACCACGGTACGCCCGCGCATCAGCCGCGACAACGCCTCGCGGATCGCCTCCTCGGAGTCGGCATCGAGCGCCGCGGTGGCCTCATCGAGCAGCAGGATCGGCGCGTCCTTCAGGAAGGCGCGTGCGATCGCGATGCGCTGGCGCTGGCCGCCGGAGACCTTGACGCCGCGATCGCCGACGATGGTGTTCATGCCCTCGGGCAAGCTCTCGATGAAGTCGCAGCGCGCCGCGATCGCCGCCCGCAGCACCTCGTCGTCGGTGGCGTCCGGCCGGCCGTAGCGGATGTTCTCCAGGATCGAACGGTGGAACAGCGAGATATCCTGCGGCACTACCGAGATTGCCGCGCGCAGGCTCTGCTGGGTGACGCGCGAGATGTCCTGGCCGTCGACGGTGATGTTGCCCTGCTCAACGTCGTAGAAGCGCTGCAGAAGGGTAAACAGTGTTGACTTGCCGCCACCGGAGTGGCCGACCAGGCCGACCCGCTGGCCGGGCTGGATGCGCAGGCTGAAGCGCTCGAACACCTGCAGGCCGCCGGGATAGCGGAACGAGACATTGTTGAAGGCGATCGCGGCGCCGCTCTTCACCAGCGCCTCGGCCTCCGGATGGTCCTTCAGCTCGTGCGGCTGCAACAGCGTCGCCAGCGCCTCGGTCAGGCGCGCGACATGCTGGGTGACGTCGACCAGCGCGACCGCGAGATCGCGGGTGGCGCTGAGGATCGAGATGCCGAGCGTGCAGACCAGCACCACGTCGCCGGTGGTCGCCGCGCCCTGCTGCCAGAGACTGAGCGCCCAGGCCAGCATCGCGATCGTCAGGATGACGGTCACGCCGGCGTGAATGAGACGAAGCTTCTCGAGGTAGCGCAGGGAACGGCCACGCGCGACGAGTTCCCGATTGACGGTCGCGTCGAAGCGTTCGTGCTCATAGCCGAGGCCGCAGAACGCGCGTACCAGCGGCAGGTTGTTGATGACGTCGACCATTTCGCCGTCCACGGCAGCAGCCCTGTTGGCGAAATCGTCATGCAGCGGCCGGCCGGCGGCGGCGATGCGGAACATGGCCACCACCATGGTTCCCGCGATCAAGATCAGCACTGCTGACATTGTCACGCTGACTGTTCCAACCAGGGCGATCGCCGCGAAGGTCGCGATGCAGGGCGGCAACACGTTCCATACGAACATATTCTCGACGGTGAACACCGCGTTCGAGGTCGCCGTGATCCGGCTGGTCAGCATGCCCGGCAGCCGGTCCGTGAAATAGCTCGGCGCGTGGCCGGTGAGATGGCGGAACATGTCGCGGCGAAGATCGCCGGTGACGCTGACAAAGGTGTAGCTCGCGGTCCAGCTCGCGATCCGCCACAGGAAGTTGTCGGCTGCAATCAGTGACATGAGCAGAGCGAATGCCAGCCATACGCCGTTCGCGGCCGACGGCCCTGCCGACAGCGCATCGACCAGATTCTTCACGCCGTATTGCGTGCCTACCGAGCAGGCAACCGCCGCAACAACGGCTGACAAAATCACAACATGCGACGGCAGACGCCGGCGCAGATAGCGCAACACAAAGGGAAACGGACGATGCGCGTATCCTGACAGATGGTCCATGACGTCCTGCAAAGCTGTTGAAGGTGAACGAGAAAATTCTAGTCGAAGCTCTCGCGCACGATGACGTGAAGGGCGGCGGTGGGATTCCTTGATGCAGCCATCACTGCGCAACAATTTTGCAACGCTGGCATAGGCAAAACCGTGTTGGAGCGTGATGGCATCAGCAAGACCACAGTGTGATGGAAGAAAGAAGCGGCAGATCTCCCACATCTAAGGAACCTCGCACGTGCGAGAACGTTCCCGTCTTTGGCATGTCGGTGCCATCTGAGGGCTGAGGGTAGTTCATTCCACATTACAAACAGGAGACGGAGAGATGCGCATCGCGCAGGTTGCCCCGCTGACGGAGGCTGTTCCCCCCAAGCTCTACGGCGGCACCGAACGGGTCGTGCACTGGCTGACCGAAGAACTTGTAACACTTGGACATGACGTGACGTTGTTCGCCAGTGGCGATTCTCAAACCTCCGCGAAGCTCGATGCGACCTGGCCGAAGGCACTGCGGCTCGACGGCTCGGTCCGCGATCCCAATGCGCTCCACATGGTGATGCTGGAACGCGTGCGGCAGAAGGCCGACGACGAGGAGTTCGACTTCCTGCACTGCCATCTCGACTATTATCCGTGGTCGCTGTTCGCGCGGCAGCCGACGCCGTTCGTCACCACCTTGCACGGACGGCTCGACCTGCCGGAACATCAGCCGGTCTTCAACACCTTCTCGAAGATTCCGGTGATCTCGATCTCCAACGCACAGCGGCGGCCGGTGCCGCAGGCGCATTGGGTGCGCACCATCCATCACGGCCTACCGGAGAATCTGCTGACGCCGCAACCGGCGAAGCCGTCCTATCTCGCGGTACTCGGGCGCATCGCGCCGGAGAAAGGCGTCGATCGCGCGATCAAGATCGCAACCCGCTGCGGCATTCCGCTGAGGATCGCGGCTAAGGTCGATCGTGCCGACCAGGAATATTACGATGAGTTGATCAAGCCGCTGATCACCAGCAACCCGTTGGTCGAGTTCATCGGCGAAATCAGCGACCGCGAGAAGCCGGATTTTCTCAGCGGCGCGATCGGGCTCCTGGTTCCGATCGACTGGCCGGAGCCGTTCGGCCTAGTGATGATCGAAGCGATGGCCTGCGGCACGCCCGTCATCGCCTATAACCGCGGCTCGGTGCCGGAGATCATCGAGGATGGCCTGACCGGCTTCATCGTCGAGGACGAGATCAGTGCGATCTCCTCCGTCGGCCGCCTAGGAACGCTCAATCGCGACGCGATCCGCAAGCAGTTCGAGACCCGCTTCACCGCGCGGCGCATGGCGCTCGACTATCTCGCCGCCTTCCGCGGCCTGATGGAAGCCGAGCCGCGCTTCAAGCTGGTGGCGAGCGCGGAGTAGCAGTTGCAGCGGCCGATCGAATGATCCGGCGGGCCGGCCGGCACCATCCGTGCCGGTCCGTCGGGTCGTTCGATTGTCAATAATACCGTCGTGCGCGGCGGCAACTCTCACGCAGCAAAACACTACGCATGCCCGCGTCGCACGATTGCTGCGACGCACCAGCGACGACATGTTTCCCCATCAGTTCGGCTGATATCGCCTTTGCGAATGCCGAATTACGTGCTCTTATGCGCCGCGCTTGAGCAAAAAATAATAAGCGAGCGGACGGAGCAACCGTGCCGTGATCGCGCAGGGGGAACGCCATGACAGGGGACCGCAAGCCGTCGGCCATTAATAATGCCGCACCGACCAGAGCCTCACAAAACAAGCTGAACCGTCGCAAATTCCTCGCCAAGACCGGCGGCGTGATGGCGGCAGGCGCGTTCGGCGCCGTTCCGCTGCGCGGCTGGGCGGCCGATCCGATCAACATCGGCGCGCTCTATCCGACCACCGGCAGCATGGCGCAGATCGGCGTCGGCTGCGTGGCTGCGGCCAAGCTCGCGGTCGACATGGTCAACGAGGCCGGCGGCATCAAGTCGCTCGGCGGCGCCAAGCTCAACCTCATCGTCTCGGACGTGCAGAGCGACACCACGGTGACGCGCACCGAGACCGACCGCCTGATCACGGGCAACAAGCTGTCGGCGATCCATGGCTGCTATGCCAGCGCGCTGACCTTGATCGCGAGCGAAGTCTGCGAACGGGCGAAGGTCCCGATCATCACCGGATCGAGCTCCGATCAGCTCAACAAGGGGCGCACCTACACCTTCACGCCGTTCGCGCGCGCCTCGCAGTTTGCCAAGGCGCAGCTGCAGATGGCCAAGCTGGTCAGCGAGCAGGCCAAGGTCGCCGTCATTTTCGAGAACACCGCGTTCGGCACCTCGACCTCGAACGGGCTGAAGGAGCTGGCGCCGGGCGAAGGCGTCGAGATCGTGATGTTCGAGCCCTATTCGGCCGGCTTCACCGACGCGAGCCCGCTGATCAACAAGGTCAAGGCCTCCGGCGCCAACACGCTGTTCTCACTGTCCTATCTCAACGACCTCATCCTGATCGTGCGCACCGTGAAGCAGGTCGGGCTCAACATTGCGATCAACGGCGGCTCCGGCGGCTTCGTGATGCCGGACTTCTACAAGAATGTCGGCAATGCCGCCGAGGGCCTGCAGGGCGTTGCGCACTGGAACCACGACGTCAGCGACGACGCGCAGAAGGTCAATGTCGAATTCAAGAAGCGCACCGGCGAGTTCGCGTTCGAATATGCTGGCGGCCTGGTCGCGCAGACCTTCATGCTGGCCGACGCGCTGGAGCGCGCCGCCTCCGCCGATCCCAAGAAGGTGCGCGAGGCGCTCTCGACGCTCGATGTTTCCTCGGGCTTCGCTGCGATGGCGCCGGGCGGCAAGGTGAAGTTCGGGCCGGACGGCAAGAACGTCTACGGCCGCCCGGTCGGCGTGCAGTGGCAGAACACCGATCTCGTCAGCGTCTTCCCGAAGGAAGACGCCCGCGCCCCGCTGATGAAGACCTGAGCCGCGGTCGCATCGCATGTGGGAGACACTGGCCCAGGCCGTGATCAACGGCCTGCTCATCGGCGGCATCTATGCGCTTGTCAGCATCGGCGTCACGCTGATCTTCGGCGTGGTCAAGATCGTCAACTTCGCCCAGGGCGAGTTCGTGATGATCGGGATGTATATCTCGTTCTTCCTCGCCACCCAGTTCGGCATCGATCCGCTGGTTTCGCTCGTGGTCTCGATGCCGGTGCTGTTCCTCGCCGGCGTCCTGATCCAGCATTTCCTGATCCGCAGGGTGCTGGGGCCGAACGACATGCCGCAGATCTTCCTGACCTTCGCGCTGTCGCTGTTGCTGCTCAATCTCTCGCTGATGTTGTTCAGCGCCAATTACCACACAGTCCACACGTCCTATTCGGATGCGGCGTGGCATATCGGCGGGCTGTACATCCCGGTGGCGAAACTGATCGCCTTCGCGGTCGCGATGGCGCTGAGCGGGCTGCTGTGGGTATTCCTGCACACCACCGATCTCGGCCGCGCGATGCGCGCCGCATCGCAGAACCGCGACGTCGCGATGCTGATGGGGATCAATCCGAACCGCGTGTTCGCGGTCGCGTTCGGCACCGCGCTGGCGCTCGCGGGCGCCGCCGGCTCGCTGCTGATGCCGTTCTATTCAGCCTATCCATTCGTCGGCCAGGTGTTCGTTCTGATGGCGTTCGTCGCGGTCGTGATGGGCACGCTCGGCAATGTGATGGGCGCGCTGATCGCAAGCCTGATGATGGGCGTCGCGGAATCGCTCGGCATCCAGTTCGTCGGCGCCGATTCCGGCTTGATCGTGGTGTTCGCGCTGCTGCTGCTGACGCTCGCGTTCAGGCCGAGCGGGCTCGGCGCCAGGAGGGGCCGGTGATGCAGACGTCCAGCAACTTCAAATGGCTGTGGCTCGCGATCGGGGCGGTCGTCATGCTCGCCTTGCCCCAGCTCGTCACCTCATCGTTCGCGATCGACATCTTCATCCGCATCCTGCTGTTCTCCTTCATCGGCGTCGCCTGGAACCTGATGGGCGGCTACGCCAAGCAGCTGTCGCTCGGCCACGCCGCCTATTTCGGGCTCGGCGCCTACACCTCCACCATCATGCAGGTGAACTACGGCATCTCGCCCTGGATCGGGATGATCGCGGGCGGCGTGGTCGCGATGCTCGCAAGCCTGCCGATCGGCTGGCTCTGCTTCCGCCTGCGCGGCCCCTATTTCACCATCGCCACCATCGCGACCGCCCAGGTGCTGATGTTGATCTTCCTCAAGTTCCGCGACTTCGCCTGGGGCGCCGAAGGCACCACGATCCCGAACCTCGGCAGCGCGCCGCTGATGATGCAGTTCGAGGAGAAGTCGTCGTACTATTACGTCGTGCTCGGCCTGCTCGTGGTCGGGCTGTGGATCACCCACAGAATCGAAAAATCCTGGATCGGCTACTATCTCGTCGCGATCGGCGAGGATGAGGACGCCGCCGAGGCGGTCGGTGTCAACGCGCCGAAGGTCAAGCGCGACATCTACATGATCAGCGCGTTCCTGACCGCGCTCGCCGGCACCTTCTACACGCAATACATCTACTTCATCGATCCCGCGACCGCGTTCAGCTTCAACGTCTCGATCGAGGCGGCGCTGGTGTCGATCGTCGGCGGCATCGGCACGCTGTGGGGACCGGTGATCGGCACCGTGCTGCTGGAGACCACGTCGGCGCTGCTGCAAAGCTGGCTCGGCAGCTCGGTCGGCGGCATCCAGCTCACGGTCTACAGCCTGATCCTGATGGCTGTCATCCTGTGGCGGCCGACCGGACTGATCGGGTTCGCGACCGACATCTATCACCGCACCGCCCGGCGCAAGCCGGCGCGCGCCTGAGGTCGTCGCGATGGCAGACGCACTCGTCATCAAGGGTCTCAGCAAGCGCTTTGGCGGCCTGCGCGCCGTGCAGGACGTCAGCTTCACGGTGCAGGAGAACGAGACGGTCGCGCTGATCGGGCCGAACGGCGCCGGCAAGACCACGAGCTTTCATTTGATCACGGGATTTCATCGACCGGATTCCGGCTCGGTGCTCGCCTTCGGTCACGAGATCGTGGGGCTCAAGCCGCATGATGTCTGCGCGCGGGGCCTTGCCCGCACCTTCCAGGTGGCAAAGCCGTTCGGCGCGATGACCGTGCTCGCCAATGTGATGACCGGCGCGTTCCTGCGCGACCGGCATATCGCGGCCGCGCGCAACAAGGCGCTCGAGGCGATCGAGTTCGTCGGCCTCTCCGCCAAAGAGCAGACCCCGGCCAAGGACCTCACCACAATCGACCAGCGCCGGCTGGAAATGGCCCGCGCGCTGGCAACGCAGCCAAAGATCCTGCTGCTCGACGAGGTGATGGCCGGACTCAACCCGGCCGAGACCGACCAGGCGGTGGCGCTGGTGAAGAAGCTCTCCGCCAGCGGCCTCACCATCGTGATCGTCGAGCATGTGATGCGCGCGATCATGGCGGTGGCTCGCCACATCGTGGTGCTCGACCACGGCCAGAAGATCGCCGAGGGCGCGCCGAAGGAGATCGTGGAGAATCCGGAAGTGATCCGCGCCTATCTCGGCTCCTATGTGCATCCGCCGGCGCAGGGAGACGCCCATGCTTGAGCTCTCGCGCGTCAGCGCCAGCTACGGCTCGGTCCCTGCCATCACCGATGTCAGCATCTCCATTGGCGAGGGCGAAGCCGTCGGCCTGTTAGGTGCCAACGGTGCCGGCAAGAGCACGACGCTGCGCGCCGTCTCCGGCCTCGTCAAGCTGTTCGGCGGCAAGGTCACGTTCGACGGCGTCGACCTCGCCACGCTGCCGCCCTACCGGATTCCCGAGCTCGGCATCGCGCATGTCCCGGAAGGCCGCCAGGTGTTCCCGGAAATGACGGTGCAGGAGAATCTCGAGATCGGCGCCTACACGCCGAAGGCCAAGGCGGATCGGGCGCGCACGATGGAGCTCGTCTACAGCATCTTCCCGCGGCTCGCCGACCGCAGGAAACAGCTCGCCGGCACCATGAGCGGCGGCGAGCAGCAGATGGTCGCGGTCGGCCGCGGGCTGATGCTGAAGCCCCGTCTTCTGATGCTGGACGAGCCCTCGCTCGGCCTCGCCCCGGTGATGACCGACGTGACCTTCGAGAAGATCGGCGATATCCACAAGATGGGCACCGCGATCCTCTTGGTCGAGCAGAATGTCAGCCGCGCGCTGTCGCTGGTGCAGCGCGCCTATGTGCTGGAGAGCGGCAACGTGATCATGCAGGGCACCAGCGCCGAGCTCGCGGGCAACAAGCAGGTGCAGGCGGCGTATCTCGGGATTTGAGGCATCGTCTGCCAACCCGTCATCCTGAGGAGCCGCGTAGCGGCGTCTCGAAGGATGAATCGGCCACCAGCCGGGCCGTTGACCCTTCGAGACGCGCGTTCCGCGCTCCTCAGGGTGACGGTTTGTAAATTCCGCGTGCGTGGCTCTACGTCACCGCCGTCCGCTTCGGCTCGACAATCTCGAACATCCGCGGGAATTCGTCCATCAGCGCCATCAATTCATCGAGCCGCTGCGGCTCGCCGGATGCCTTGATCCTGCCGGCATCGACGGCGTCCAGGAACGTGGTCAGCTTGGCGATGACCTCGTCGAGCACGCTGCGCGCCAGCGTGAAGCTCGCATGCGCATCGGCCGCCTGCGCATCCCCAACGTAGGTCAGGGCTGAATTCTCGAGATTGAGCACGAAGGTCTCGCCGGTATCGGTGAAGCTCCAGTTCAGCACGATGCGCTTGCCCTCGGCCTTGGGGCCGTTGAGGCGGATGCCGAGCACGTCCCAAAGCTGCTCGGTGCGCAGCGCGGCTAGCGTCTCGCGCGGCATCGGCGAGCGCGGCGGCGTCTTCGGCATGCCCTGCCGCAGTTCCTGCGCGCCGAACAGATAGGCGTTGCGCCAGGTCGAGCTTTCCGCGGCATAGCCGAGCTGCTCGAACGTGTCGGCGAGGAGCGAACGCGCGGCCTGATTATCAGGCTCGGCGAACACGAGATGGCTGACGGCCTGCGCCACGAAACGGAATTCGCCCTTGGCAAAATCCGCCGCGGCGCGTTTCAGGATCGCGTCGGCGCCGCCCATATACTCGACATATTTCTTGCCGGCCTCGACCGGCGGCAGCGGATCGAGGTTGACCGGATTGGCATCGTACCAGCCGAGATATTTCTGGTAGATCGCCTTCACATTGTGCCTGATGTGGCCGTAATAGCCGCGGCCGTGCCAGGCGCCCTCCAGGCTCTGCGGCAGCCGGATCGTCTCGGCGATCTCGGCTGCATTGAGCCCATGGTTCATCAGACGGATGGTCTGGTCATGGGCGTATTTGTAGAGGTCGCGCTGCTCGCGGATCATGGTGTCGATCCGCTCCCGCCCCCACACCGGCCAGTGGTGCTGGCCGCACATCGCTTCCGCCTTGCCGCCCCACATCTGCAGCGCCTCGCCGAGATATTTCGACCAGGCCAGCGCATCGCGCACATCGGCGCCGCGGAACGGCAGCAGATTGTGGAAATTGTGCGTGCAGTTCTCCGCGAGATTCAACAGCTTGTAGCGCGGGATGAAGAAATGCATCTCCGCCGGCGCCTCGCTGTTCGGCGCCATCTGGAATTCGAACTCGACGCCGTCGATCACGCGCTTGTCGCCGGTCGCGATGATCAAATCGGTCGGCCGCAGCAGCGCCACGCCGCCCGCCGCCATGGTCTTGCCGAGGCCGCAGTCGACATGGCCGCGCACGCCCTTGGCGAGGAACGGCCCGAACTGGTATTGCGCACGGCGCAGCATCGCCGGCCCCGCGATGATGTTCTCGGAGACCGCGTGCTCCATGAAGAAATTCGGCGCGATGATCGGCACGCCCGCCGCCAGCATGGCATCGTCGAGCACACCGCGGGCGCCACCCCAATGGTCGGTGTGGGTGTGCGTGAAGATGACGGCGGCGACCGGCCGCTTGCCGCGGTGCCGGAAGTACAATTCCATCGCGGCGCGCGCGCCCTCGATCGAGGTCAGCGTGTCGACCACGATGACGCCCCTGTCGCCCTCGATCAGGGTCATGTTGGCGATGTCGAGGCCGCGCACCTGGTAGACACCCGGCACCACCTCGAACAGGCCGTGATGCATGTTGAGCCGCGACTGCCGCCACAGGCTCGGATCGACGGTCGCGGGCGCCTTCTCCTCGGACAGGAATCCGTAAGGCTCGAGACTCCAGACCACCCTGCCCTGGGCCGAGATGACGCGTGCGTTCTCGATGGTGCCGAGGAAGCCGCGCGCGGCGTCGTCGAAGTCCCTGGTGTCGGCGAACGGCAGCGCCTTCAGCGTCGCCGCGTGCTGCGCGATGACCGGCGCGGATGCCGCCTTCGGACCTTCGTGCGACGTTTCGCTTGCGGTTGTCTGGGCCATACTCAAGCACTCCCTCGATTGGCGGAAATCGGTTCCGATCGCGCTTCCCTCAGCGGAATTGCACGCCCTCGAACTGGCCGCTGCGGCGCCAGCCGTCGATATATTTGAAGTAGGCCAGCGCGCCCGCGGGATGGCCGACACTGAGCTTGGCCGCGGGACCGGGCTCACGGCCCTCATTGTTGTAGTAGCCGGGCGTGCAATCCGGCCCGCCGATCATCCGGCCGACGCCAGTCAGCAGCAGCTCGACCCAGCGATCCTCGGCTTCCTTGCCGACCTCGATTTCCATGAAGCCGTTGTCCCGCGCGTGGCCGACCATCAGCGCGATGGTCCGCGCCGCTTCGGTCAGATTGTGCGGCACGTTGGAGATCAGATTGGCGCCCTGGGTCGGCTGCACGAAGAACACGTTGGGGAAGCCGTGCACGTGGATGCCGTGCTTGGTACGCATGCCCTCGGCCCAGTGCTCCGATAGCTTGATGCCGTCGCGGCCGGTCAGATCGAAGCCCGCGCGCCGCTTGTACTCGGTACCGACCTCAAAACCGGACGCATAGATGATGCAGTCGAGCTGATATTCCTTGCCCGCAACGACGATCCCGTTCTCGGTGATCTCCTCGACGCCCTTGCCGTCGGTATCGACCAGATGGGTGCCCGGCGTATTGAACGCCTGCAGATAGGCGTCGTGGAAGCATGGCCGCTTGCAGAGCTGGCCGTACCAGGCCTTGAGATTCCTGGCAGTGTCGGCATCGCGGACGATGGTGTCGACCCGGTTGCGGATTTCCTCCATCTTCTCGAAGTCAGAATCCTCGAACGCGGCCCGCATGTTCTCCACGCTTCGCTGCTCGCGCGGCAGCAGCATGATCTTGGCGCGGATCCGCTTCGACAGGTCGGTCCAGCCGTCCTGCACCAGATCCTCCTCGGCCGATCCGCCGGCCTGGTTGGCGGTGAAATTCTCCAGCCAGCGCTGTTGCCAGCCCGGCGTCGCGATCTCGGCAAACCAGTCGGGATCGATCGGCCCATTGCCGCGCACGTCGACCGACGATGGCGTGCGCTGGAATACGTAGAGCTCCTTGCAGGCGCGGGCGAGGTGCGGAATGCACTGCACCGAGGTCGCGCCGGTGCCGATGATGCCGACGCGCTTGTCGGCAAGCTTGTCCATCAGCGCGCCTTTGGGGTCACCGCCGGTGTAGTCGTAATCCCAGCGGCTGGTGTGGAACGAGTGGCCCTTGAAGCGCTCGATGCCGGGTATGCCGGGCAGTTTCGGCACGTGCAGCGGGCCGGTGCCGATGCCGACATATTGCGCGGTGAACGCGTCGCCCCTCGTGGTGCGGATGATCCAGCGCGATCGCGCGGCGTCCCAATCGAGGCTCGTCACCTCGGTGTGGAACAGCGCGTTGTCGTAGAGATTGAATTGCCTGCCTATCCGCTGGCAATGCGCGAGGATCTCGGGCGCATGCGCGTATTTCTCGGAGGGCATATGGCCGGTCTCTTCGAGCAGCGGCATGTAGACCATCGACGCCGTATCGCACTGCGCGCCGGGATACCTGTTCCAGTACCAGGTGCCGCCGAAATCGCCGCCCTTCTCGACAATGCGGACGTCCGTGATCCCGGCCTCGGTCAGCCGCGCCGCGGTGGCGAGCCCGGCGAAGCCGCCGCCGATAAAGGCGAAGGTGACGTGATCGGTCTTCGGCGCGCGCTCAACGACCGGCGTGTAGGGATGGTCGAGATAATGCGCGAGCTGGCCCTTGATCTGGAGATACTGGTCATTGCCGTCGGGACGCAGCCGCTTGTTGCGCTCCTCCTGATACTTCAGGCGCAGCCGCGCCTTGTCGATCGCGGCGGGCTTTGCGTCTCGGGCTTGCTCGGTCATCGTCATCGGAGGGCGCCTCGCTCCAGCGGTCCTTATTCTCGGCAGATAAACCGATATCGATACGATTTGCAAATTCATTCCGATATATTGACAAATCCGACCATCTGAGACCAATATTCCGTATGACAGCATCTTCCCCTGCCGAGGTTCAGGCGGATCCGTCCTTTGCAACCACCCTGGCGCATGGCCTCGACGTGCTGGCGGCGTTTCGCCGTCATCCCGGCTCGCTGTCGAATGCCGAACTCGCGTTGCATACCGGCCTGTCGCGACCGACGGTGTCGCGGCTGACCTACACGCTCGAGCAGCTCGGCTATCTCAGGCGCGACACCAAGGGCCGCTTCGTGCTTGGGCTGGGCGCGCTCGCCGCCGCCTATCCTGTGTTGTCCGCGCTGAAGGTACGTCAGCTGGCACGTCCGCTGATGCGCGACTTCGCGACCTATGCCGGCGGCACGGTGTCGATCGCGATGCCGTTCGGGATCGACTTCATTTATGTCGAGACGTTGCGCACGACGGATACGGCGCCGCACGTGCCAGACGTCGGCTTTGTCAGCACGCTGGCGCCGACCGCGGTCGGGCGCGCCCTGCTGTCGCTGTTCACCGAGGACGAGCTCGGCGCCTATGTCGCGCGCGTCAAGGCCGAGCGCCCCGACGAGTTCGACTACGTGCAGAAGCGCACCTTGCCCGACATCGAATTGTGCCGCGAGCGCGGTTTTGCCGTCTCGCTCGGCGAATGGCGGCGCGAGATCTTCGGCGTCGCCGCCCCGCTCTATCGCACGCCGACCGGCGAATGCCTGTCGGTCAATTGCGGCGTCCCTTCCTTCCGCTTCAGCGCCGAGCAGATCGAGCGCGAATGCGGCCCGCGCATCCTCGGACTCGCCCGCAGCATCCGCGCTCTGGTGGAGGAAGGTTAGGCGGCGCGCTGGCGGCACGGGCTGCCTGCCATCGCGCCACGCGACGGCCGCCGCTTCACCTCGCCCCCGCGTGCGGGGAGAGGTCGGAACGCATCGTTAGATGGGTTCCGGGTGAGGGGAGCCTTCGCAAACGCAACTATCACTGTATTCGCGGAAGCAGCTCCTCACCCCACCCTCTCCCCGCGAAGAGCAGGGCGAGGGAGCCCAGCCCCTTCGCCCTCGACGCGACAATACCACGCTCTACTCATGCGATGCCGGCCCGCTGTCGCGATAGGCCCACAGGCATTCGCGCGGCAACGCGACCTGTGCCTCGACGCCGACCTGATGGCGCGCGGCGGTGCCGAGCTCGATCGCTTCCAGCCGTTTGCCGAACAGCTCGATGCCGTAGGCGGTCTGGGTGCCCTGATATCTGCGGTCGAGCACCTTTGCCGAGAACGTGTTGGCGCCGTCGGGCCGGCCGATCGCGATGTTCTCGGGCCGCAGCGCGATCCGCACTTTCTCGTCGGGCTTGAGCGCCTGGCACAGCGCGACCTCCCCCTGCCGGCCGTCACCGAAATCGACCACCCCATAGCGGCCATTGCATGTGACGAGCGTGCCCGCGAGTTCGTTGGTGGCGCCGGTGAAATTGGCGACGAACAGATCGGCCGGACGGTTGTAGATCACGTCGGGCGTGTCCATCTGCAGCAGCTTGCCGTCGCGCATCACCCCGATCCGGTCGCCGAGCACGACCGCCTCGGCCTGGTCATGGGTGACGTAGAGCGCGGTCATCCCGGTCTGCTTGAGGATGACGCGAAGGTCGTCGCGCAGCCGCAGGCGCAGTTTGGCATCGAGGTTCGACAGCGGCTCGTCGAGCAGGAGGAGTTGCGGCCGGTACACCATGCTGCGCGCCAGCGCGACGCGCTGCATCTGGCCGCCCGACAGCGCCACCACCGGCCGGTCGGCATAGTCGGACAGTCCGACCAGCGCCAGCGCCTCCTCGACCATGCGGGCAGCATCGGTGCGCCCGATCTTGCGGTGCTTCAGCGGATAGATCACGTTCTGCCGCACCGTCATATGCGGCCACACCGCATAGGACTGGAACACCATGCCGAGATCGCGCGAACGCGGCGGCACGAGGATGCCGCTTGCCGGCGAGGAGACCACCCGCCCGGAAATGCTGATCTCGCCACCGGTCGGATGCTCTAGCCCGGCGACGCAGCGCAGCGTCGTGGTCTTGCCGCAGCCGGACGGCCCCAGCAGCACCACGATCTCGCCGGCCGGCACGCCAAAGCTGACGCCGTCGATGGCCGGGCGGCCGATCGAGAACTGCTTCCTGAGACCGGTGACTTCGAGCGTCGCCGTCATCGCTGCACCATCAGCCTATTGCCGGTAGCCAAACGTCTTGTCCCAGTCCGCGACCCACGCCGCATGCAGCTTCACATACTCGTCGAACTTCGGATACCAGAGCTTGACCACCTTTGGATCGAACCCCTCCGGATATGCCGGCGGCGCCTTCAGGGATGTGAGATTGCCGAGCTCCTTGATCATGAAGGTCTGTCCTTCCTTGGACAGACACCAGTTCAGGAACAGCTTTGCTGCATTGGGATGGGCCGCCGTCTTCGGAATGCCGGTCGCGTAGGGATTGACCGGGGCACCTTCAGGCGGAAAGAAGATCTCGATCGGCGCGCCGTCCTTCTTCTTCTGGTAGATCACGTTGTAGAGCAGCGGCGCGATCGCGATCTCGCCGCGCACCAGCGCATCGGCCGTCGGTGCGCCGGAGGGATACAGCACCGGATGGGTCGCCGCCTGCTTTGCCCAGTAGTCTTCGCCGAGCACCTGGCGCTCGAACATGATCCGCGTCCAGGTGGTGCCGCCGGACTGTGCGAATACCTGCCCGATCAGCTTGTCGTATTGCGGCTTGGTCAGGTCCATCCAGGATTTCGGCGGGTCCTTCACCAGCTCGGTGTTGTAGGCGATCGACCAGGCGATCGTCGCGCGCGGCCAGTATTTCGGCGAGATCAGCGCGTGCGGATCGTAATCGGCCGCGTTCGGCGGCGCGTAATCCTGGAACAGGTCTTCCAGCGGCTGCATCAGCGCGCGGTCGGAATGGTCGATGACATCGGCGATCAACTTGCCGGCCGCAGCCTCCGTCTTGACGCGGGTGATCAGCTGGCCGCCGGGCGCACGGACCATCTCGACCTTGATCTCGGGAAAGCGCTTGTTGAAGGCCTTGATGACCTGCTGCTCGATCTCGGCGAAGTTCGCGGTGTAGTAGACGAGCTTGCCTTCGGACTTGGCCGCCGCGATCAACTCCGCCGAGCCGAACTCCTGCGCCTGTGCCGCAGGCGCCAATGCAAGCGTCGCCACGCTTGCCAAGGCCAGTGTGGTGAAGGTTCGTCTATCCATCGCAATCCTCCCCTTATTCGTTGTTATCCGGTCCGCGCCACGTTGCCCTGCGCCGATCCGCGCGACAGCCAGTTGGCGCCGCCGATCAGAACACCGAGCAGCACGGTCTGCACCAGGCTGAAGGCCGCGGTCTTGCCGATATTGCCGCCTTCGTAATAGTCGAGCAGCAGCACCGACATCACCATGGTGTTGCTGGTGTAGAGGAACAGCGACGAGCCGAGCTCGCGGATCGCCAGCACGAACAGCAGCGTCATCGACGCCAGCACGCCCGGCCGCGCCAGCGGCAACACGATCGTCCTGATGGTGCCGAGCATGCCCTTGCCGCAGACCCAGGCGGCCTCCTCGAGCTCGCGGTGGATCTGCAGGAACGAGGTCGACAGCGCCTTCACGGTGTCCGGCATGAAGCGCGCAATGAAGGCCAGCGCGAGAATCCAGATCGTGCCGTAGAGCCCGCTCGGCACGCCGATCCAGGCCCAGAGATAGGCGACGCCGACCACCAGCCCGGGGATCGCGACCGGCAGGGTCGAGATCAGGTCGATGGCGCCGCGTCCGCTGACGCGGGCGCGATGGATGGTGTAGCCGATCGCAAAGGCGAGCGCGCCGCCGACAACAGCCGTGATGACGCCGACCTCGACCGCATTGTAGATCGAGCGCATCGTCAACGGATTGTCGAAGATGCTCTCGAAATGCGTCAGCGAATATTGCCGCATGTCGAACAGGCTCGCGACGTCGCGGATGAACATGAACTTGCGGAACGCCGCGACGATCAGCGCCAGCGACGGCAGCACCACGACGATGAGAAGGTAGACGATCCCGATCGCGAAGGTGAGCCAGCGCCATGGGCCGAGATCGAGGCTGCGCGGCCGGAACGCCTTGCCCGCGACAGTGGTGTAGCTGCGTCCGCTCAGCAATTTCTGCTGCAGATAGACCAGCAGCCCCGTGACAACCATCAGGATGATCGCGACCGCAGCCGCGGTGTTGTAGAGCGGCGGCGACCAGTTGGTGAGCTTGAAGATGTAAGTGGTGAGCACGTTCAGGTTGGTCGGCGCGCCGAGCACGGCGGGGATGCCGTAGATGCCGAGCATCACGATGAACGACAGCAGCATGCCCGAGACGATCGCCGGCATGATCAGCGGGAACGTCACCGTGAACAGGGTCGCGACCGGGCTCGCGCCGGAGATCTCCGCGGCCTCCTCCAGGCTCGGGTCCATGTTGCGCAGCGCCGACGAGGTGAACATGTAGACATAGGGCGCGTAGTAGATGCCGAATACGAACACCAGGCCCCACATCGAATAGAGATCGACGCGCAGGTCGGAGCCCATCCACTTGAACATCGTATTGATCAAGCCGGTCTTCGGCGAACCGAGAATGGCCCAGGCCACCCCCGCGACCAGCGGCGGCGCGAACAGCGGCAGGATGCTGGCCGCGGCGATGAAGCCCTTGAACGGCGTGTTGGTGCGCACCACGATCCAGGAGAACAACAGCCCGATCGCGACCGCGATCACCGTGCCGCCGCCGCAGGCAATCAGCGTGTTGAGCAGCGCTTCGGCGACGTTCGGATTGGCCAGCACGGCGAGGAAATTGGCGATCGACAAATGGCTCAGGCTGAGACGGATGCCGTCGACCACCGGATTGGTGTCGGTGAGCGCGCCGAGCAGCAGCATGAAGACGGGATAGATGACCAGGAAGGTCAGGATCGCCAGCAATGCCGCGACCCAGAGGCCGGTGAACGCGCGGCGGCGAGTTCCCTCGCTGGCGCTTCGCATGGCTTCGCTGCGCCGGTCGGCCTGTCCGTGCAATGCGCGTTCCCTCTTGCGGCCCGATCTGACGCCGGGCCTGCTTGTATACCAACGTAGTCGATCGCGACTGTGACGCAAGCTATCCGAAAGTCGCTTCGGCGCGTTTCTGTGACGCACCATGGGAACACGAAATCGATTGATCGCGTTCGCGCGCTGCATCCACCGCCGTCGTCCCGGCGAAGGCCGGGACCCATACTCCGCGGCGGATGTCTTGAACGGGACTCGTCGTTCCAGCACGCCCGACAAGCAGCATCGGTGGTTATGGGTCCCGGCCTGCGCCGGGACGACGATGCGGGTGGGGCGGAATTCGAGATGTCAAAACAGCCACTCGGTGTCATCACCCGCGCAAGCGAAAGCGGGTGATCCATCACTGACACCTCACTCCAAGGCATTGACGGACCAATCCAGCCAATGTTGATGTGTCAGCTATGTCTCCGAACACCCGTCAGTGATCTGTCCGGGCTGAACATCGAGCCGGGCGATGACAGACGTGGATGGGACGCAGTTGCGTCGCCACAGGCTGCCGGGACGCCGGCCCGGAACGATCCGGGCTGGCGTTGGCATCCTAGGCAAGGTAATTCCCTTCGAGTGCCGGCATGATGTCGAGCACTTCGAAATAGTGGTCCCAGAATCTCGTCTCGCGCAGGTGGTCGCAGAACCACGCCCAGGCCGAGAGGTCATCGGTCTCGCAGATCATGACGTCGGTCGCCCTGGTCGAGAAGGCCTCCGGCTCGAACCAGCGCACCTTCAGCTCCGGACGGCGCTTGAGCAAAGGAATGACCTCCTCGTGCAGGAAGGCGAGGCGCTGCTCGGTCTTCAGATCGAGCCAGTGCCGCGTGGTCTTGACCATGACGAAGATATGAAACCTGTGCGGATCGTCCTCGTGCTCGGGAAGCACGGGAGACGAGGTCGTTTGCAGTGTCACCATTGATCGGTTCTCCTTTCACGCCATAATGTGAGTAATTGCTCATATTCCACTACTCGCGTTTTGGGAGATGCCCGCCATGCCGCCGAAGCGGCGTACAAAGGCCCGGAAACAGCCGCTTCAGCAGCGTTCGCGGGAAACCGTGGCGGTGATTCTGGAAGCGGCGGCTCGCGTTCTGGAGGCGCGTGGGCTCGAGGGCTACAACACCAATGCGGTCGCCGAGCGCGGCGGGATCAGCATCGGCTCGGTGTACCAGTACTTCCCGAACAAGGACGCGCTGACGCTGGCTTTGATCACGAGGTTCGAGGACGCGCTGCTGGCGAAAGTACGGGATGCGGTCGCGGCATCCGAGGGCAAGAGCCTGACGGTATCGCTCAGCCTGATCGTTCGGGCCCAGCTCGAGGCGCATGCCGAGCGCGCCGGGCTCAATCGCATTCTGGAGGCCGAGGAGGATCGCCTGCGCCCGGCGTCATCGGGCACGTCAGCGACCGGCGAATTGAAGGAACTGGTCGCCGCCCTGCTGGCGCGGCATCGTCGTGAGATCGCAAGGCCAGTCGACGATGACGCCGTCGAGGATTTGATCGTGATCAGCCGCGCCATGGTCGACCACGCGCTTCAAAACGACCTCTCGCAGGCTGCGGCCAGCCGCCGGGTGCTGCGCGCCATCGAGGGATATCTGTTCGGTCCGCGGCCGGACTTTTGACGCTTCCGGCAAGGCCGCTTCGCATACGCATCATGCAATGGCGCGGCTGGGGAACGGGATGCCGGCGTAGTACATGGCGGTCCCGGAGACATTTTCAGGCATGCTCGAGAAGACCCCGACCACCGCGGCAGCGACGCCGATCACCGATGGATTGCCTTGGGAACGCCGCCGCTGGGCGGTGGCCGCGATCTTCACGGCGCTGGCGATGGCCTCGCTCGATACCGCGATCGCCAATATCGCGCTGCCGGCGATCGCGAGCGATCTGCATGTCAGCCCTGCGGAAGTGGTCTGGGTCGTCAACGTCTATCAGATCGCGCTGGTCGCGACACTGCTGCCGCTCGGCGCGCTCGGCGAGATCGTCGGCCATCAGCGAATCTATCTCGGGGGCCTCCTGCTATTCACATTGGCGTCACTCGGCTGCGCCCTGGCATGGTCGCTGCCGAGCCTCTTGGTCGCGCGCACCTTGCAGGGGCTCGGCGCCAGCGGCCTGATGAGCGTCAACACCGCGCTGGTGCGCTTCGTCTATCCGAGCCGGATGCTCGGCCGCGGCTTCGGCCACAATGCGCTCGTGGTCGCGACCGCCTTCACGCTGGGGCCGACCATCGCCTCCGGAATCCTCGCGCTCGGCCCATGGCCCTGGCTGTTCGCCGTCAACATTCCCTTCGGCGTCGTCGCGTTGCTGATCGGCATGAAGACGCTGCCGACGACGCCGCGCGCCACCCACGCCTTCGATTTCGCCGGCGCGGCGCTGGCCTGCGCCTGTCTCGGCCTCTTCATCATCGGCATCGGCAGCGCCGCGCACAAGGCCGCGCCGGCGCTTGTCATCGCCGAGCTTGTCGGCGCCGTCCTGTTCGGATGGATCCTGACCCGGCGGCATGCCGATCATCCGGCGCCGATGCTGCCGATCGACCTGTTCCGGCGGCCGATCTTCGCGCTGTCGGCCGCGACCGCGGTCTGCTCATTCGCTGTGCAGGGCCTCGCCTTCGTTTCGCTGCCGTTCTACTTCGAGGACATATTGCACCGCTCGCAGGTCGAGACCGGCTTCTTCATGACGCCCTGGCCGCTGGTGGTTGCCTTCATGGCACCGATCGGCGGACGGTTGTCGGACCGCTATCCGGCCGGCATTCTCGGCGGCATCGGCATGCTGCTGCTCGGGCTTGGCATGGTGCTGCTCGCGACCCTGCCGGCCGAGCCCAGCGTCGCCAACATTGTCTGGCGCACGATGATCTGCGGCATCGGCTTCGGCTTCTTCCAGACCCCGAACATGAAGGCGATTATGTCGAGCGCGCCGTCGCATCGCAGCGGCAGCGCCAGCGGCATCGTCGCGACCGCGCGGCTGACCGGGCAGACCACCGGCGCCGCCCTCGCCGCGCTCTGCTTCGCGCTGGCCGACCGCGAGGGTGCGACGGTAGCGCTGGCGTTGGGTTCCGGATTTGCCGCGCTCGGCAGCGTCATGAGCTTCCTGCGTTTGGCCGTCGCTTCACCGCAAAAGTCATGACAGGTATGCGGCGCGCACAGTCCGCGGCCAATCACCACAGCATCAACTTTCTTTCGCGCTGCGAGCGCATTTTCTTGATTTGAACCGTTCCAGTTTCAAGGCCAACATCGCTCTGCAGTCCGGTCGGAGGATCGGACCATTCAGGGGATCGCGATGGCAAACCTCAAAATTAACGGCAAGACAATCACTGTAGACGTCGAGGACGATACGCCACTGTTGTGGGCTATCAGAGAGAACGTCGGACTGACGGGGACCAAATACGGTTGCGGCATTGCCCAATGCGGCGCCTGCACCGTGCATATCGACGGCGTCGCGATGCGCTCCTGCGGCGTCACGGTGAGCGAAGCGGCCGGCAAGGAGATCACCACGATCGAGGGTCTCGCGGCGGGCGGCGTGATGCACAAGGTGCAGCTCGCCTGGATCGCCAGCGACGTGCCGCAATGCGGCTATTGCCAGAGCGGCATGATCATGGCCGTCGCGGCGCTCTTGAAGGACAATCCGAAGCCGACCGACGACGACATCAACGACGCCATCACCAATATCTGCCGCTGCGGCACCTTCCAGCAGGTGCGCGAGGCGATCCATGCTGCCGCGAACGCATAAGGACGCAGCGATGAACCAGCACGTCATGCCAAAGCTCAATCGCCGCGCCTTCGTGATCGGCACCGCAACCGCCGGCGCCGGCCTCGCGCTCGGCCTCGATCTGCCGTTCGGCGGCCCCTCCGTGGTGCGCGCAGCCGACGGCGCGCCCGAGGTCAATGCCTGGGTCGTGATCCGGCCCGACGACACCGTGGTGATCCGCATCGCCCGCTCCGAAATGGGCCAGGGCACGCTCACCGGCCTCGCCCAGCTCGTCGCCGAAGAACTGGAATGCGACTGGTCGAAGGTCACGACAGAATATCCGACGCCCGGCCAGAGCGTCGCCCGCAAGCGCGCCTGGGGCGACTTCTCGACCGGTGGCAGCCGCGGCATCCGCACCTCGCAGGACTATGTCCGCAAGGGCGGCGCCACCGCGCGCGTGATGCTGATCCAGGCCGCAGCCAACGAGTGGAAGGTGCCGGCCTCGGAGTGCAAGGTCTCTAACGGAGTCATCACCCACACGCCCTCGGGCAAGACGACGACCTACGGCAAGGTCGCGGAAGCCGCGGCCAAGCTCGAGCCGCCGGCCGACGTCAAGCTGATGGACCCGAAGGACTGGACCATCGCCGGCAAGGGCCTGAAGCGGCTCGACACCGTCGACAAGACCACCGGCAAGATGGTCTACGGCATCGACGTCAAGCTGCCGGGCATGCTGAACGCCGCGATCAAGGATTGCCCGGTGTTCGGCGGCAAGGTGAAGAGCTTTGACGAGGCCAAGCTCGCTGGCATGAAGGGCGTCAAGAAGGTGGTGCAGGTCGGCGACAGCGCCGTTGCCGTCGTCGCCGACACCTGGTGGCACGCCAAGACCGCGCTGGATGCGTTGCCGATTGTCTGGGACGAAGGCCCCAACGCCAAGGTCTCCAGCGAGACGATCGCGACATGGCTCGCCGAAGGTCTCGACAATGCGCAGCCGGCCTATGTCGGCAACCAGAACGGCGACGCCAAGGCGGCGATCGCCAGCGCTGCCAAGAAGGTCGAGGCGGTCTACAGCTATCCCTATCAGAACCACGCCACGATGGAGCCGATGAACGCCACCGTGCTCTACACGCCTGACAAATGCGAGGTCTGGTGCGGCACGCAGAATGGCGAGGCGGCGTTCGCGGCGGCGCTCGAGGCCTCCGGCCTGCCGGCGGAGAAGGTCGACGTGCACAAGCTGATGCTCGGCGGCGGCTTCGGCCGGCGCGGCATGACCGACTATGTGCGGCAGGCGGTGGCGATCGCCAAGCAGATGCCGGGCACGCCGGTCAAGCTGTTGTGGTCGCGCGAAGAGGACATGCAGCACGGCAAATATCACCCAATCACGCAGTGCAAGCTGACCGGTGCGTTCGATGCCGACAACAACCTGGTCGCGCTGCACTACCGGCTGTCGGGTCAATCCATCCTGTTCTCGGTGCGCCCGGAAGCGCTGCAGAACGGCATGGACCCCGCCGCGTTCCAGGGCGTCGCGCAAGCCGGCGAGGCCGCGATCGGCTATTCGGTGCCGAACCTGCTGGTCGAGCATTCGATGCGCAACCCGCACGTTCCGCCGGGCTTCTGGCGCGGCGTCAACGTCAATCACAACGCGATCTACATGGAATGCTTCATGGACGAGCTGGCGCTGGCGGTCGGCCAGAACCCGCTCGAATTCCGCCGCAAGCTGATGAGCAAGCACCCCAAGCATCTCGCCGTGCTCAACGCCGTGGCCGAGAAGATCGGCTGGGGCACGCCGGCGCCGCAGGGCGTCTATCGCGGCATCGCGCAGGTGATGGGCTATGGCAGCTATGTTGCCGGCGCCGCCGAGATCTCGGTGACCGACGGCAGCAAGATCAAGGTGCATCGCATCGTCGCCTCCACCGATCCCGGCTATGTCGTCAACCCGGCGCAGGTCGAGCGGCAGATCGCGGGCTCCTTCGTCTACGGCCTCAGCGCGCTGTTCTACGGCGGCTGCACCGTGAAGGACGGCCGCATCGAGCAGACCAATTTCGACACCTACAACTCGATGCGCATCAACGAAATGCCGAAGGTGGAATCGGTGATGGTACCGAGCGGCGGGTTCTGGGGCGGCGTCGGCGAGCCGACCATCGGCGTTGCGGCGCCGGCGGTGCTCAACGCCTATTTCGCCGCGACGGGAAAGCGCATCCGCAGCTTCCCGCTGCGCAACCAGAACATCAGCTTCGCCTGATCAAACCGGAAGCGGCGGCCCGACCGGCCGCCGCCTCCTTTTTTCGGATTCTCGTGCATGGCCGTCACGCGTCATCAGACGCGCAGGGATGTGATCCGTGGCGCCGCTGCCGTCGCAGCGGCCGCCTTGGCGCGTCCGGCGTTGGCGCAGGCGGCGCCGCGCATCGCGGTGATCGGCGGCGGCTTCGGCGGCGCGGCCTGCGCGCGGGCGCTGCGGCGGCTCGACACCAAGCTTCAGGTTACGCTGATCGAGCCGAACAGGACTTTCACCGCCTGCCCGTTCAGCAACGAGGTGATTGCAGGTCTGCGCGAGCTTGCCGCGCAGCAATTCACCTATGACAAGGTTGCGGCCGACGGCATCACGATTGCCGCACAGGCGGCGACGAAGGTCGACGCGCAGGCGCGCAGCATCGCGCTCGCTGATGGGACAACGCTGTCCTATGACCGGCTGGTGCTGGCCCCCGGCATCGACATGCGCTTCGACGCCCTCTCCGGCTATGACGAGGCAGCGGCCGAGAAGATGCCGCACGCCTGGAAGGCCGGCGAGCAAACCATGCTGCTGCGCAAGCAGCTTGAAGCCATGGACGATGGCGGCCTCGTCGTGATCGCGGTCCCGGCTGCGCCGCTGCGCTGTCCGCCCGCCCCTTACGAGCGCGCCAGCCTGATCGCGCATTATCTGAAGACGAACAAGCCGAAGTCGAAGATCCTGGTGCTCGACGCCAAGGACAATTACTCGCAGCAGAAGCTGTTCGAGAAGGCCTGGACGGAGCTCTATCCCGGCATGATCGAACGGATCGCGCTGTCGCAGGGCGGACGGGTGACGTCGGTCGATCCGGCGACGAATGAGATCGTCACCGACTTCGGCAACTATACCGCCGCGGTCGCCAATGTGATCCCGCCGCAAAGGGCCGGCCGCATTGCTGACATCGCCAGAGCCGCCGACCACACCGGCTGGTGCCCGATCGATCCCGTCACATTTGCTTCAAAGCTCGTGCCCAACATCCACGTCATCGGTGATGCCGCGATCGCCGGCGGCATCCCGAAATCCGCCTCGGCGGCGGCAGCGCAAGGCCGCGCCTGCGCGGCCGCGATCGTGAGCGCGCTTGCCGGCAAGGCACCGGAGACGCCGCGGCTGGATGGTGCCTGCTACAACACGGTCGCGCCGGGCTACGCCTTCTCGCTGAACGGCATCTATCAGCCGAAGGAAGATCAGTACGCCGAGGCGGAGGTCACCACGAGCCCGGTCGACGCGCCGCGCGAGGTGCGCCAGCGCGAGGCAGATCAGGCGCTCGACTGGTTCAAGAGGATCACGGGAGAGGCCTTTGGCTAGGCTCGCCCTCACACTCGCCGCGGGACTGTTCGCGGCCTGCTTGCCCGCCGGCGCCGAGGAGCTGCGGCCCTACACCGTCGTGGGCGATGAGATTCCAGCATCGCTGACGGGAACCAAGGGCGAAGTCGCGCGCGGCCGCGGGCTGATCGTCGAGCGTTCCTCCACTTGCATCCTCTGTCACAGCGGCCCATTTCCCGAGCAGGCGTTCCAGGGCGACCTCGCGCCAAACCTCGCCGGAAGCGGCAGCCGCTGGTCGGAAGGACAGTTGCGGCTCCGCCTGGTCGATGCGTCGCATCTCAATGCGGCGACGATCATGCCGTCCTACTATCGCGTCGAAGGGCTCGTGCGGGTCGGCACCTCATGGCGCGGCAGGCCGATCCTGTCGGCGGAGCAGATCGAGGATCTCGTGGCTTACTTGACGACACTGCGGAACTAGGACCAATCAATCGATGGCGAATTCGGACCACACCACACGCCGGACGTTTCTGAGCCTGACTGGCGGCGCCGCCGCGCTGGTGATCGTGCGCCCCGTGGACGCGACGCCGGCAATGCTGTCGGCCGCGATCCGCAAGGTCATCGGCGAGGCCGATGTGCACACCGGCAAGGTCAAGCTCGACATTCCGCCGCTGGTCGAGAACGGCAACACGGTGCCGATGACGGTCAGCGTCACCAGCCCGATGACGGCGGACGAGTATGTGAAGAGCATCCACGTCTTCAACGAGAAGAACCCGCAGCCGAACATCGGCAATTTCTATCTCGGGCCGCGCGCCGGGCGCGCCCAGGTGTCAACCCGCATCCGCCTCGCCGACAGCCAGAAGGTCACCGCCATCGCGCGGCTGTCTGACGACACGTTCTGGTCTGCAACCGCCGACGTCGTGGTGACGCTCGCTGCCTGCACCGAGGAGGCGATCTGATGCCGTCGGCCCTGATCAATGTCCCGGCCAAGGCCAAGCGCGGCAGCGTCATCGAGATCAAGACGCTGATGTCGCACATCATGGAGACCGGCTACCGCCACACGGCCTCGGGCAGCGTGGTGCCGCGCGACATCATCACGAGCTTCACTTGCCGCTTCAACGGCAAGGAAGTGTTCCGCGCCGATCTTTATCCTGCGATCGCGGCCAATCCGTTCATCACCTTCTTCACCACGGTGACCGAGAGCGGCAAGTTCGAATTCGAATGGATCGGCGACAAAGGGTTTTCGGAGACCGCGCGGGCTTCGATCACGGTCGAATGAGGATTGCGGTCTGCATCGCGCTGCTGGCGGCGATGGCGGGCGCCGCGCTCGCGACCGAGATCCCGCGATCCGAACGCCGCTCCGGCTACAGCTTCATGAGCGCCGACAGCAAGGCGATGCAGGACGAGGACACCGCCAATCCCGGCATGCTGTCCGTGCTCGACGGCGAGGCCTTGTGGACGCGCAAGGCCGGCGCCGCAAACAAGGCCTGCGCCGACTGCCACAATGATGCGCGCGTCAGCATGAAGGGCGTCGCGGCGCGCTACCCGGCCTTCGACAAGGCGCAAGGCAAGCCGGTCGACCTCGAGGGACGGATCAACCTCTGCCGCACCGACCACCAGCAGGCCTCGCCTTTCGCCTATGAAAGCCGCGAGCTGCTGGCGCTGACCGCCTATGTCGCACGGCAATCGCGCGGCATGCCGATTACGGCCGGCGGCGATCCGGAGCTCGCGCCGTTCGTCGAACAGGGCCACGCGCTGTTCATGCAACGACAGGGCCAGCTCAATCTCGGCTGCACCAACTGCCACGATGATAACTGGGACAAGAAGCTCGCGGGCAGCGCGATCACGCAAGGGCAGCCGACCGGCTATCCGCTGTACCGGCTGGAATGGCAGGCGCTCGGATCGCTGCAGCGACGGCTGCGCGCCTGCATCACCGGCATCCGCGCGCAGGCTTATGATTACGGCTCGCCCGAGCTGGTCGAGCTCGAGCTCTATCTGATGGCGCGGGCGCGCGGCATGCCGATCGAGACGCCGGCGGTCAGGCCTTGACTACACAGCTCCATCCGCGTCATTGCAAGGAGCGGAGCGACGAAGCAATCCATCCCTCCGTGCGCTGGGTAGCAATGGATTGCTTCGCCTCGCTCGCAATGACGGCGAAATGTGCGGGCTTCAGCGCTCGGCGAACGCCTTCTCGACCACGAACTGCGCGGGCTCGCCGTGATTGCCTTCGACGAAGCCGCGGCCGTTCAGCAGCGTGCGGGTGTCGGCGACCAGCGCGGGCGAACCGCAGATCATGACGCGGTCATGGGCGGCATCGAGCGCCGGCAGGCCGATGTCGGTGAACAGCTTGCCCGAGGTGATGAGGTCGGTGATGCGGCCGCGGTTGCGGAACGGATCGCGCGTCACGGTCGGGTAGTAGATCAGCTGGTCGCGCACCAATTCGCCGATCAGTTCGTCCTGCGGCAGCTTCTCGGTGATCATCTCGCCATAGGCGAGCTCCTTGACGCGGCGGCAGCCGTGCAGCAGCACGACCTTCTCGAACCGGTCATAGGTCTCGGGATCCTTGATCACGCTGAGGAACGGCGCGAGGCCGGTGCCGGTGCCGACCAGATAGAGGTTGCGACCATCCTCGAGGTTGTCGATGACCAGCGTGCCGGTCGCCTTGCGGCTGACGATGATCTCGTCGCCTTCCTTGAGGTGCTGGAGGCGCGAGGTCAGCGGGCCGTCCGGAACCTTGATCGAGAAGAACTCCAGCGTGTCCTCGTAGTTCGCGCTGGCGACGCTGTAGGCCCGCAGCAGCGGCTTCTCGCCGATCTTGAGCCCGATCATGGTGAACTCGCCGTTGCGGAAGCGGAACGACGGATTGCGCGTGGTTTTGAAGGAGAACAGCGTGTCGGTCCAGTGGTGAACGCTGAGGACGCTTTCCTGGTTGAAATTGCTCATCGTCAGTTTCCTTGACGCGCGGGCCGGATTGGCGGCAAAATCATTTGTACACGATCGTTCGTATACAAATGAATAATCCAGCTTGATCCGGCCGTCAAGCCACGGGCACAATGGCCGGCGAAGGCGTTGAACCAAAAGGAAAAACCATGGCGCACGATGCACCCCAGGCGACCGGTCCGAGCAAGCTGGTGATCCGCAATATCGGGCTGTTGCTGTCGGGGGCCCTGGAAAAGCCGATCCTGGATGCCGATACCATCGTCGCCGAGAACGGCAAGATATCGGCGATCGGCCGCCTCAAGGACGTCGACACCGAAGGCGCCACCACCATCGTCGATGCCAACGGCACGACGGTCGCGCCCGGGCTGATCGACAGCCACGTCCACCCCGTCGCCGGCGACTGGACGCCGCGGCAGAACCAGATCAACTGGATCGACAGCTACCTGCATGGCGGCGTCACCACCATGATCTCCGCCGGCGAAGTGCACATGCCCGGGCGGCCGCGCGACGTCGTCGGGTTGAAGGCGATGGCGATCTTCGCGCAACGCGCGTTCTGGACGCTGCGACCGGGCGGCGTGAAGGTGCATGCCGGCGCGCCCGTGATCGAATGCGAGATGGTGGAGGACGACTTCAAGGAAATGGCCGCCGCCGGCGTCAAGCTGCTCGGCGAGGTCGGGCTTGGCGGCGTCAAGGACGGACCGACCGCGCGCAAGATGGTCGGCTGGGCGCGCAAATACGGCATTCAGAGCACGATCCACACCGGCGGCCCGTCGATCCCGGGCTCCGGACTGATCGACAAGGACGTGGTGCTGGAGGCCGACACCGACGTGGTCGGCCATATCAATGGCGGCCACACCGCCCTGCCCGACGACCAGATCCGCTGCATCTGCGAGGGCTGCAAGCGCGGGCTCGAGCTGGTGCATAACGGCAATGAGCGCTCGGCGCTGTTCACGCTGCGCACCGCGCGCGAGATGGGCGATCTGCACCGCGTTATCCTCGGCACCGACGCGCCCGCCGGCTCCGGCGTGCAGCCGCTCGGCATCTTGCGGATGGTTTCGCTATTGTCCTCGCTCGGCGAGCTCCCGGCCGAGCTGGCGTTCTGCCTGGCGACCGGCAACACCGCGCGGATGCGCGAGCTCGATTGCGGCCTGATCGAGGTCGGCCGCTCGGCCGATTTCGTGCTGATGGATAAGGCACAGCATTCGCCGGGCAAGAACATCCTGGAGAGCGTTCAGCTCGGCGATCTCCCGGGCATCGGCATGACCATCATCGACGGCATCGTCCGCACCCAGCGCAGCCGCAACACGCCGCCCGCGGGCAAGGTGCCGGAGGTGGTGGCGAAGTGACGTGCACCAAAGCCGTTGCGCGGAGGTAACGGGGTGAACAGCGGTGCAACATATCCGGTGTCGCCCCGGCGAAGGCCGGGACGGCGCTGAACGTTTGGTGCCACTCGTCAGTCATACATTTACTTGCTCTCAGGGTGATCGTGCTGGATCGCTTGCTCAACCCCTTGAGCGGGCTGCCAGATCGCGCGCCCGGCGGCGCGCGGCTTTGCCGCGCCGCCTGCGTAACCGAACCTTGTTTTCACCTGTCACCATTGCGGTGTATCCTGACCGCAAGCGAACCTTAGCCGGCGGCACTCGCAAGAGGCATTTTCGATCCGGATAGTTCTTGCTGCTGCGTGCCGCCATGCCGTGTTGATCTACACCAGGCAATCAGGAGGCAGCCGATGACGATGAGGCCAGATCCTACGTTCCACGCGTCGCCGAAGCTCGCGATGGAAGCGCCGGCCGAGAGCTTTGCCTACACCGTGCTGCTCAGTCCGGATTTTTCAAAGCCGGACGCACTCGCGGTGATCGACGTCAAGCCCGGCTCTCCGACCTACAGCAAGATCGTCCATACGGTGACGATGCCCAACAAGGGCGACGAGTTCCACCATTTCGGCTGGAACGCCTGCTCGTCGGCGCTGTCCCCGCTGGCCGGACACGCCTTCCTCGAGCGTCGCTACCTCATCATCCCCGGCATGCGATCCTCCCGGATCTATATCGTCGACACCAAGCCGGACCCGACGCAAGCGAAGATCCACAAGATCATCGAGCCGGAGGAAATCTTCAAGAAGACCGGCTATTCGCGACCGCACACCATCCACTGCGGGCCGGAAGGCATCTATGTCAGCACGCTCGGCGGGAGTGGCAAGGACGGCACCGACGGCCCGCCCGGCATCTTCATCATGGACTGCGAGACATTCGAGGTGCTCGGCCGGTGGGAGATCGATCGTGGGCCGCAGACCAAGCATTATGACTTCTGGTGGAATCTGCCGCGCGACTACATGGTGAGCAGCGAGTGGGCCTTGCCGCCGCAGTTCGAGAACGGCATCGTGCCGGAAGACCTGCTGTCGAACAAATACGGCCATCGGCTGCATTTCTGGGACCTGCGCGCCCGACGCAATGTCCAGACCATCGACCTCGGCGCCAATCATCAGATGGCGCTGGAGGTGCGTCCGGCGCATGATCCGGTTCGCGAACACGGCTTCGTTGGCGTCGTGGTCGATACCACGAACCTCGAGGGTTCGATCTGGACCTGGTGGCGCGAGGGCGGCAAGTTTCACATCGAGAAGACGGTGACGATCCCGCCCGAGCCTGCATCGAAGGACCAGCTGCCGCCGCTGCTGCAGGGTTTCGGCGCCGTACCTCCGCTGGTGACCGATATCGACTTGTCGATGGACGACAAGTTTCTCTACGTCGCCTGCTGGGGCACCGGCGAGATGCGCCAATACGACGTCAGCGATCCGCGCAAGCCGAAGCTCGCCGGATCGGTCCGCATCGGCGGCATCGTTCATCGTGCGCCTCACCCGAACGGACAGGCCTTTGCCGGCGGGCCGCAGATGGTCGAGATCAGCCGCGACGGCAAGCGGGTGTACTGGACCAATTCGCTCTACTCGACCTGGGACAACCAGTTCTATCCAGAAGGCATTCCCGGCGCCGAGGTGATGGCGAATGCAAGCCCGGGCGGAGGGCTCGAACTGGCGAAGGACTACTGGGTCAGCTTCCCCGACGGCTACCGGGCGCACCAGATCCGGCTCGATGGCGGTGACTGCTCCACCGACTCGTTCTGCTATCCATCGGTCTAGAGCGTTTTCGAGCGAAGTGGGTACCGGTTCGCGTGAAGACAACGCGTCAAAACAAGAATCCAGAGCCCGTTCCGATTCGATCGGAACGGAAAAGGCCTTGACGTGAGCCCGGCCGACTGGACTCCGGCCTGGCTGTGGCTGGCGGTCATTGCGAGCGGCCTCTACCACGGGATCAACCCGGGCATGGGCTGGCCGCTCGCGGTTTCTGCGGGATTGATGCAGAGGAGTTCGCGCGCGCTGGTGACCGCGCTTGGCCCGCTCGCGATCGGTCATTTGCTGGCGATGCTGCTGGTGATCCTTCCGTTCGCGCTCTTGATCACCCTCGTCGAATGGCAGCGCACGATCCGGATCGGCGCGAGCCTGCTCGTCATCCTGTTCGGCGTCTACCGGCTGATCGACCGACGCCATCCGCGCGCCCTGGCGCGGATACCGCCGACGCAACTCGCTTTGTGGTCGTTCGCCGTGGCGATCGCGCATGGCGCGGCGCTGATGCTGGTGCCGATCTATCTGGGGCTGTGCCGCGAGGCTGAAGCGGACCAAGGCCATGCGGCTGCCAACAGCCTGATCGATACCAGCCTCACGATGGCCGTACTGGTCTCCGTCGTCCATGCCGGCGCGATGATCGCGGCCGGCGGATGCCTGGCGTGGCTGGTCTACCGCTACCTCGGCCTCAAATTCGTATCCCGGAGCTGGTTCAATCTGGACACGGTTTGGGCCCTCAGCCTGGTGCTGGTGGGTGTCGTTGCGCTGGTGCTTGGTCTTGCAACGTAGTGCGGGCGCGGCACGCTGCCCGTAGGTAAGGTTGCGAGGTAATGCGCCATGAGTGACCCGTCATCCTGAGGTGCACGCGCAGCGTGCCTCGAAGGGTGAACGGCCCGGCGATATCTGCGCGGCGAAAGCCGGGCCGTCGACCCTTCGAGACGGTCGCTTCGCGACCTCCTCAGGGTGACGGTGTTAGATTTGCGTCAGCGGAGCTTGCCGAGCAGCGCGATCAGCGTCTCGCGCTCCTTGGCATCGAGCGGCGCCAGCGTCTCCCTGGAGATCACCAGCGCATTGGGCGCGGCCTTGTCGGCCATCTGCTGGCCGGCGCGCGTCAGGCTCACCAGTAGACGGCGGCCGTCGTCGGGATCCGGCGAGGTCTCGGTCAGGCCGCGCGCGGTCAGGCGATCGATCACGCCCTTGATGGTCGCAACGTCCATCGAGGTCAGCCGCCCGAGCTGGTTCTGCGAGCAGGCGCCGACCTCGGACAGCTTCGACAGCGCCGCCCACTGTGTCGGCGTCAGATTGATGCCGATCTCGCGGGCGAAGATCACGGCGTGGCGCTGCGACACCTGGCGCAGGATGAAGCCGATCTGCTCGTCCAGCACATATCCCGGCTTCGTCGCCTTCCCGTTTCGCTTCGGTGCCGCACTCCTCGCCATTGTCCACTCCGCCCTTACAGCGACAGATGCGCGTCCCGGATATCCGGACGCGCATCGAGCTCCGCCATAGTGCCGCCGAAACAGATCCGGCCGCGCTCGATGATATAGGCGCGATCCGAGATCAGCCGGGCGAAATGCAAATTCTGCTCGGAGACGACGATGCTAACGCCCTCTTTCTTCATCGCCAGGATCGCATCGACCATCTGCTCGACGATTTTCGGCGACAGCCCCTCCGAGGGCTCATCGAGCAGCACCAGCGACGGATTGCCCATCAGCGTGCGCGCGATCGTCAGCATCTGCTGCTCGCCGCCGCTCATGCGTCCGCCGGGCCGGCCGCGCATCTCGCCGAGGTTCGGGAATAGCTTGAACAGTTTTTCGCGATCCCATTGCGGCGCGCCTGCCCGCTTCGGCTGACGGCCGACCTCAAGATTCTCCTCGACCGTCAAATCCGTGAAGATGCGCCGCTCCTCCGGGACATAGCCGAGCCCGCCCCGCACGATCGCATGCGTCGGCAAATCGGAGACGTCCCGGCCCTCGAACATCACGCGGCCGGAGCGGTTCTCGACCAGGCCGACGATGGAGCGGAACGTGGTCGATTTGCCGGCGCCGTTGCGCCCGAGCAAGGCGACCACCTCGCCCTCGCCGACCTCGAGTGCGATGTCGAACAGGATATGCGCCGGGCCGTAGAAGCTGTTGAGATCCTTTACCGTCAGCTTCATGCCGATGCTCCCTCGCGGTGCCGCGCATCGTAGACGAGGCCCTCGCCGAGATAGATCGCCCGCACCTGGGCATTGCCGCGCACCTCTTCGGGCGAACCTTCGGCGATCAGGCTGCCGCGGTTCAGCACCAGGATGCGGTCGGCATGCTCGAACACCACGTCCATGTCGTGCTCGGTGAACAGCACGCCGATCGACTGCTCGCGCGCGATCCGAGCCGTCAGCCGCATCAGCTCGACGCGCTCGCGCGGCGCCATGCCGGCGGTCGGCTCGTCCATCAAGAGCAGCTTCGGCTGGTTGGCGAGCGCGATCGCAAGCTCGAGCCGCTTGACGTCGCCATAGGCGAGCTCGCCGCAGGGCCGCTCCACATAGGCACCCATGCCGACCAGATCGAGCAGCCGCCCGGCCTCGTCGCGCGCGTGGCGGGCGGTCGAGGCCCACAGGTTGAACAATTGCCCGCCATGCGAGACCAGCGTGACCTGCACGTTTTCGCGTACCGTCATGGTGGGGAATGTCGCCGCGATCTGGAAGGTGCGGCCGACGCCCATGCGCCAGATCACGCGCGGCTTCTTGCCCGTGGTCTCCGCGCCCAGCACGCGAATGCGGCCGCTGTCGGGAATGTTCTGGCCGTTGAGCATGTCGAAGCAGGTGCTCTTGCCCGCGCCGTTCGGCCCGATCAGCGCCAAAATCTCGCCGGCACCCAGCTCGAAGGAGACGCCGCGCACGGCATGCACGCCGCCATAGGATTTGGTCAGCCCCTCGACCGACAGCAATGTGGGAACCATGCTCATTCGGCGCTCTCGATGCGGGAGGTCAGCAGGGGCGATACCGACGACGAGGATTTGCGCCGGCGATGCATGAAGGCTTCCAGCGTGCCGACGATGCCCTTCGGGAACGCGACCACGATCAGCACCACGAAAGCGCCGAGCACGAGTTTTGACCAATCGGTCTGGCTGACCAGCCAGATGTTGAGCGCCTTGTAGACGATGGCGCCGACCACCGCGCCCGACACCGTCTCGACGCCGCCGAGCAGCACCATGACCAGCGCATCGACCGACAGCGAGATGCCCATATTGTCGGGGAACACGCTGCCCTTGAGATAGGCGAACAGCGCGCCGGCCAGGCCGGCGACTGTGCCCGCGATCACGAAGGCGGTCCACTGGATGCGCTTGCCGTCGATGCCGATGGCTTCGCTCCGCAGCGGCGAATCGCGCGTCGCGCGCAGCGCAAAGCCGAACGGCGAGAACACGATGATGCGGAGGATCACCACCGCGAGCGCGGCGATGCCGAGCGACAGCCAGTAGAAATGCGACGGGCTCGCCGCCCATTTTTCCGGCCAGACCCCGAGGATGCCGTTATCGCCGCCGGTGACCGACACCCACTGGAACGCGATCGACCAGACGATCTGGGCAAAGGCCAAGGTCAGCATCGCGAAATAGACCCCGGCGAGCTGCACCGCGAAGAAGCCGAACACGGCGGCGCCGGCGAGCCCGAGCAGCGGCCCGAGCAGCAGGCAGGCGATCATCGGCAGGCCGGCCATCTTGGCGAGCAGCGCTACGCCATAGGCGCCGAGGCCGAAATAGGCGGCGTGGCCGAACGACGCGAGCCCACCGACCGACATCAGAAAGTGCAGGCTGGCCGCGAAGATCACGAAGATCGCGATCTCCGAGCCGACCGTGAGCACGTAATTGCCGGCGACGAACGGCAGCGCGGCGGCGAGCACGAGCACGGCAATCGCGGCCAACCGCTCGTTCATCGTCAGCGGCCGCCACGGATTGACGGTCAGCCCCGGCGTGCGCCGTGCCGGCGCCTCCGGCTTGCCGAACAGCCCCCACGGCCGGACGATCAGCACCACCGCCATCACCAGGAACACCAGGATGATGGAGATCTTCGGGAAGATCAGGATGCCGAAGGCGTTGAGCTCCGACACCAGCACCGCCGCGACGAACGCACCGATGATGCTGCCGAGGCCGCCGATCACGACCACGACGAAGACCTCGACGATGACGCGCAGATCCATCGCATGATTGACCGCATCGCGCGGAATCTGCAGCGCGCCGCCGAGCGCGGCGAGGAAGACGCCGAGCGCGAACACGCTGGTGAACAGCCATTTCTGATTGACGCCGAGCGCCGCGACCATGTCGCGGTCCTGCGTCGCCGCGCGCACCAGCACGCCCCAGCGGGTGCGCTGGAACAACAGCCAGAGCACGCCGAGCACGACCGGCCCGAGCACGATCAGGAACAGATCATAGCTTGGAATATTCTGGCCGAAGAAATCGATCGCGCCCTTGAAGCCGGGCGCGCGACGGCCGACCAGATCGTCCGGGCCCCAGATCAGCACCACGAGATCCTCGACCATCAGCGTCAGGCCGAAGGTGGCGAGCAACTGGAACAGCTCCGGCGAATGGTAGATCCGGCGCAGCAGCACCATCTCGACCAGCACGCCGATGGCGGCCACGGCCAGCGCGGCAACGACGATGCCGCCCCAGAACCCGAACGCGCCCGAGAAGCGCTCGGTCAGGGTAAAGGCGACATAGGCGCCGAGCATGTAGAACGCGCCATGCGCGAAATTCACGATCCGCGTCACGCCGAAGATGATCGACAGACCCGAAGCGACCAGGAACAGCGACGCCGCGCTGGCAAGACCGGTCAGGAACTGGACGACGTAGAAGGCCATGGGCGGTCCGCGTTGGAGTTTCCGTTCACCTCGCCCCGCCTGCGGGGAGAGGTCGAATTCAAGCGCCAGCTTGAATTCGGGTGAGGGGGACTCTCCGCGCGCTCGTTCGCGGAAATAGCCCCTCACCCCACCCCTCTCCCCGTAAGAACGGGGAGAGGGAGAAGTTCAAGTCTCTCCCCGCAAGAGCGGGGCGAGGGAGAAGGTTGCAGTTCAATCCTTCGGCCGCAGCTTCTCGATCTCGGCATCGCTGGGCAGATAGTCCGAGCCCTTGCGATAGGCGGTGTCGACCATGATGCCCTTGCCGTCCTTCAGCGCAGTCTTGCCGGTGAAGGCGCCCAGCGTCGACTGGTGATCGATCTTGCGGAAGGTGATCTCGCCGAACGGCGACGGCATCGAGATGCCTTCCGCCGCCGCGATCAGCTTCTCTGGATCGCTCGAGCCGGCCTTGGCGAGGATCGCCGCCGCCGCCTTAATGGTCTGGTAGCCGACGATCGAGCCGAGCCGCGGATAGTCGTTGTACTTGGCCTGGTAGGCCTTCAGGAATGCGTCATGCTCCGGCGTCTTGATCGCGTACCAGGGATAGCCGGTGACGATCCAGCCTTCCGGCGTCTCGTCCTTGAGCGGATCGAGGTATTCCGGCTCGCCGGTCAGGAAGCTCACCACGGTGCGGCCCTTGAACAGGCCGCGGGTGTTGCCTTCGCGCACGAGCTTGACGAGGTCGGCGCCGAAGGTGACGTTGAGGATCGCTTCCGGGTTCGCCGCGGCAACCGCCTGCACCACTGGGCCGGCGTCGATCTTGCCCTGTGGCGGCCACTGCTCGTCGACCCACTGGATGTCAGGCCGTTTCGCCGACATCAGCTTCTTGAACACCGCGACCGCCGACTGGCCGTATTCATAGTTCGGCGCGATCGTCGCCCAGCGTTTTGCAGGCAGTTTTGCGGCTTCTTCCACCAGCATTGCCGCCTGCATGTAGTTCGACGGACGCAGGCGGAACGTGTAGCGGTTGCCTTTCGACCACGTGATCGCGTCGGTCAAAGGCTCAGCCGCAAGGAAAAACACCTTCTTCTGGTTGGCGAAGTCAGAAACCGCAAGGCCGATATTGGAGAGGAACGTGCCGGTGAGCATCGCGACGTTCTCGCTCGACACCAGCTCGTTCGCCGCGGTCTGCGCATCCGCAGGCTTGCCGCCGTCGTCCTTGGAAACGACAACGAGCTTCTTGCCGCCAATGCCGCCGGCGGCATTGATCTCTTCCACCGCGAGCTGCCAGCCCTTGCGATAGGGCTCGGTGAACGCCGGCAGCAGCGAGTAACTGTTGATCTCGCCGATCTTGATTTCGCTCTGCGCCAAGGCCTGCGTTGTCATGGCGCTCGTTGCCATGGTCGCGACCGCGATCGCCAATCCCGCCCCTATGAAATAACCACGCATCCCGTCCTCCAGTTTTTCTTCAAAGAGATTATCGCAATCCGTCTTCGCCCTTGATCTCGCCGACCGTCAGCCCGCCGACGCGCGGCAGCGGCCGCCCGCTGTCGGTCACCGCGACCGCGACCATGATCTCGTTGGCCCGCGGCGCGTCGTTGATCTGCACTTCCATACCGTCGAAATGGCTGCGCACGAAAGCCGCGTCCTTGTGCCCGAGCGGAATATCCAGCGTGGTGCCGGGCCCCGAGCGCTTTTTCGACGAGGGGATCAGCGCCGCGCCTTTCGAAAGCACCTTGCGCACCGGCGCACCCATCTTCGGATGCAGGATCGCCGCCGCATGTTCGAGCTCGCCATTCTCGCCGACGGCGGCGGCCTTGCCGTAGCTGTGCGCCTTGGCGCCGTCGATGCCGAGCGCGGCGACGGCCCGCTTCGAGAGCAGTTCGCCAAGTTCCTCGCCGATCGCGATCAGCGGCGACAGATCCTCGACATAGCGGCCGGCAAAGGGGTTTTCGATCACGGCGATGGCGGCGGCACGCCTTGTCGGCGGTGCGATGGTCTTGCCCATCTCCAGATGGGTCTCCTCGACCACGGTGACGATCTTGCGAATGACGGCGCTCATCTTGCCTCGCTTCCAGTCATGCCCGCAGCATGTGTTCTATCGTTTGTCCCTGAAACGCGTGCGACGCCGGCGCCCCAATCCCAGTTGCACCGACAAGCCGCGTTTCGCCCAGTAGACGCAATGCCGCGCCCTCGATCAATCCCGACATCAGGAGGTCGCGCGCCCGCGCCGCCCCCGCCTCGAGTGCCTGCTCGACCTCGTGTTCCGCCAGCCGCCCGACATCGCGCGTCACCAGCCGTGCGCCGAGATCACTGTCCGGTTGCAGTTCGTTCGCTGGAACGCGCAGAATCGCGGGATGATTGGGCAGATCGACCGCATTGGCGATCACGGTCGCCGCGGCATCCGCCTGCGACGCCGTCCGCGCCAGTACGGTGACGGCATCGGCGATGCCGAGCGAAAAGCTGCGGCCGTGCCGGCCGCTGGTCGCGATGCCGCGAACCGGCATCTCGGCATCGACCGTCATGGCGCGCATCACGCCGTGGCGGTCCGGCCGATCCATCAGGCCGACGGCGAATTGTTCGCCGTCGCCGAGATGCAGGGCAATGTCGCCGCCATTGTTGACATAGGCGCGATCGAGCGGCGCGGCCTCAAGCATCGCGCCCAAAATTTCCTCGGCGACCGAGCCCGCGACCGCTGCCATCGGCGTGATGAAGCAATCGGCGGCAAACGGCGCGACCGCCGCATGCATGCGCCGCGCGACCACGCCTCTCAACACGCAACGATGCGGATCGGCTGCACTGCGCAGCTCGGTGAGTTCCGCGCATAGCTCGTCGAGCAAACCGGTGAAGCGCTCGGCCGCCGCTCGATAGGCGGCGCTGACGTCGTCGTCCCTGCCCTTCGCCTCGATGACCAGATCAATCGGACCGTCCTGCAAATGCAGCCGCTTGCCGTCAGGAAGAAGCGCGATTTGCGGAAGCCTAGTCATGCGCGCCGCCCGGGCATCGGCCGGACCTCAGCGCTGTCCCGCAGTGACGACAGCGGCCGGACATAGTCCATGTGACCGCCCAGCGCCGCATAATCGGACCTGCGCATCGTGAATTCAATCGGCGCCACCAGTGCCGGGGTCGGCACATAGCCGAAGGCACCGGCCGGCATCTGCGTGACATCGACCATGTAGGTAATGCCCCCGCCCGGCCAGACATAGACCGGCGCGCCGCCGCTGGTCACCCGCGTCAGCGCGTCCTTGACCGAACGGGTCAGCCGCACCGGATTATCGGTGACGCCGGCGCGCAACGATCCGCCCGCGCCGCCCATGAACAGCACGGTGCACAGCGCCGGCTCGCAATTCTCCTGGATGCGCTGGACCGAAAATCTGAGATCGGCGGGCATCTCGGTCTCGACCGGCTTCAACGCCTCGTCGAGCACGTAATAGGACGCATGCTCGCCGGTGGTCGAGACCATCAGCATGGTGAGCCCCGGCCGCGCCTCCTTGGCATTGAAGGGGCCGAGGATCGACAGCGGATCGGAGATGTTGGTGCCGCCCCATCCGGTGCCGGGATCGGCGACCTGGAAATAGCGGCCCGGCGTCGAGCGCCGCCCCTTCATCTTGATCCCGGTGTCGGCGATGTCGAGCAGCTTGCCGGCCTGGTGCTCGCTGAGCACGCCGGTGATGTGATCGTCGACCACCACGACCTCATCGACCTTGCCGTGCCATTGCTTGGCGAACATGCCGATCGTCGCCGAGCCACAGCCGACCCGCATGCGCTCTTCTGCCACACCATTGACGATCGGCGGCCTGCCGGCCTGCACCACGACGGTGGCGCCGCCGTCGATGGTCAACTCGACCGCCTTGCAGTTGGAGAGATCCATCAGCGTGTCGCAGGTGACGCGGCCTTCCTTCTTGGAGCCGCCGGTCAAATGATGCACCCCGCCGAGCGAGAGCATCTGCGAGCCATATTCGCTGGTCGTGACATGGCCGACCGCCTCACCGTCCGCGCGCACGGTCGCGGTTTCCGGGCCGAGGTAGCGGTCGGTGTCGATCTTCACCTTGACGCCGCAATACGAGAAAATGCCTTCAGTCACCACGGTGACCATGTCGACGCCGTCGACCTCCGACGACACGATGAAGGGCGCCGGCTTGTAATCCGGATAGGTTGTTCCTGCGCCGATCGCGGTGACGAACAGTTCGGGCTGGCGGACGATCTTGCCGTCCCAGTCGCCGCCCACCTGGAACGGAACCAGCTTGCCGCCATGCGACACGGTGCGCTCCAGCACGACGTGCGGATCGACGCGCACCAGCGTGCCGTCATGATTGGCATAGCGGTCGCAGGCGCCGGCCGCGCCCGGCTTGATGTAACACATCACCGGACAGGCATCGCAGCGGATCTTGTCGCCGGCGGCGACGGTCATTGTGTCAGCCATCGTGACCAAGCCTGGACTTGTGGCGGCGGTCGATCATACTGCGCTTCCGCCTCCCATGCATATCGTTCGTATACGAATGATCCTGCGCGCGAGCCCGGGAGCTGTCAAGCGGCCTTTGCAATCAAACCCTGCCCTTCGCTTGCGCACCCTGTTCATAAAGCTGGCACGCGCTGCAGCGCGGCATGCCGCCGCTTGCACGTTTGTATACAAACGTTATCCTCGCCGGCGATCCGACGCTGGCGTTGCAGCGCAAAACATCAGGGAGAACCGGGGCAATGCGCCTGACCGTGAACGGCAGGAATCATGATGTCGACGCCGCTCCCGACACCGCATTGCTTTACGTGCTGCGCAACGACCTCGAATTGAACGGACCGAAATACGGCTGCGGGCTCGGCGAGTGCGGCGCCTGCGCGGTGCTGATCGACGGCGTCGCTGCGCGTGCCTGCGTGCTTCCGATCGAAGGCTGTGCGGACCGCAACATCGTCACGCTCGAAGGCCTCGGCAGCCGCGAGCATCCCGATCCGGTGCAAGATGCCTTCATCCACGAACAGGCCGCGCAATGCGGCTATTGCCTCAACGGCATGATCATCACCACCAAGGCCTTGCTGACGCGCAATCCCAATCCGTCCGAGCACGAGGTGCTGGAAGCGCTGCGCTACAACCTCTGCCGCTGCGGCGCGCATATCGAGATCATCCGCGCCGCGATGCGTGCGGCCGGCCACGCGCTCGAGGCGCGCGATTGATGGTCGACGCACGGGCTCCCGAGCAACGCCAGCGCGGCTCGCTGTCGGTCGTCCGCCCCGCGGTGCTGGGCGCGGAAGGCGCGTCCGAGACCTTCATCACCATCACGGCCGACGGCACGGTCAACGCATACAACGGCCATGTCGATCTCGGCACCGGCATCCGCACCGCGCTCGGACAGATCGTTGCCGAAGAGCTCGACGTCTCCTTTGCCCGCGTCGTCGTGATCCTCGGCGACACCGCCGTGGTGCCGAACCAGGGCGCGACGATCGCGAGCGAGACCATCCAGATCACCGCCGTTCCCCTGCGCAAGGCCGCCGCGCAAGCGCGGCACTTCTTGGTCGCACGCGCGGCCGAGCGGCTTGAGCTGCCGGCTGTTGACCTCACGATCGAGGACGGCCTGATCCGCGGTCACGACAACCGCAGCATCAGCTATGGCGAGTTGATCGCGGACGAGACCATCCGGCTCGATCTCGCCGACGAGGTTCCGGTCAAGGCGGTGAGCGCCTATTCGGTCGTCGGTAAGTCGGTGCCGCGCGTCGACGTGCCGGCGAAGGCTACCGGCGAGCTCGTCTATGTCCACGATGTGCGCGTGCCCGGCATGCTGCACGGCCGTGTCGTCCGCCCGCCTTACGCCGGCGTCGATGCCGGCCCGTTCGTCGGCACCAGCCTGATCGCGATCGATGAAGCGTCGGTGCGGGATATTCCAGGCCTCGTCGCCGTGGTGCGGATCGGCGATTTCGTCGGCGTCGTTGCCGAGCGCGAGGAGAATGCGATCAAGGCTGCCGCGCAGCTCACGGTGAGCTGGAAGCCCGGACCGGCGCTGACCGATCTTGCCGACGTGGAGAAGGCGCTGCGCGCCAATCCCTCGACGCCGCGCCAACTGATCGACAAGGGCGACGTCGACGCCGCGCTCAAGGCGGCCGCCAAGCCGATGCAGCGGAGCTATCTCTGGCCCTACCAGATGCACGGCTCGATCGGTCCGTCCTGCGCGGTCGCCGACTGCAGCGAGGGAGCGATCCGGGTCTGGTCCGGCACGCAGAACCCGCACATCCTGCGCGGCGACCTCGCGCTGCTGATCCAGCGGCCCGAGTCCGAGATCGACGTGATCCGGATGGAGGCGGCCGGCTGCTACGGTCGCAACTGCGCCGACGATGTCTCCGCCGATGCGCTGCTGCTGTCGCGCGCGGTCGGCCGTCCGGTGCGCGTGCAGCTCACCCGCGAGCAGGAGCATGCCTGGGAACCGAAGGGCACCGCGCAGCTGATGGACGTCAATGGCGGGCTCAACGCCGACGGCAGCGTCGCCGCTTACGATTTTGCCACGCGCTATCCCTCGAACGGCGCGCCGACATTGGCACTGCTGCTCACAGGGCGGATCGCGCCTGAAGCCGCGGTGTTCGAGATGGGCGACCGCACCGCGATCCCGCCCTACGACTACGAGAACATGCGCGTGATCGCCAACGACATGCCGCCGATCGTGCGCGCGTCCTGGTTTCGCGGCGTCTCGGCGCTGCCGAATACCTTTGCGCATGAATCCTACATCGACGAGCTTGCGGCGGAGGCGAAGGTCGATCCGATCGAATACCGGCTGCGCTATCTCAGGGACAAGCGCGCGATCGATCTCGTCAATGCCGTTGCCGAGCGCGCCGGCTGGACGCCGCGCCCGGTGTGGAAAGAGCCGGAGGCGGATGGCGATATCGTGCGCGGTCGCGGCTTTGCCTATGCGCTCTACGTGCACAGCAAGTTTCCCGGTTACGGCGCGGCGTGGTCGGCCTGGATCGCCGACGTCGCTGTCAACAAGGCGACCGGCGATGTCAGCGTGACACGCGTCGTCGCCGGCCAGGATTCCGGATTGATGATCAATCCGGAGGGCGTGCGGCACCAGATCGAAGGCAACATCATCCAGTCGACCAGCCGCGCGCTGATGGAGGAAGTGTCCTTCGAGCGCGGCGCGGTGACCGCGCGGGAATGGGGCGCCTACCCCATCATCAAATTCCCCGAGCTGCCGAAGATCGATGTGCTGATGCTGCCGCGGCAGGATCAACCGCCGCTCGGCGTCGGCGAGTCCGCCTCGGTGCCGAGCGCCGCCGCGATCGCCAATGCGATCTACGACGCGACCGGCGTCCGCTTCCGCGAATTGCCCTTCACACCGGAACGCATCCTGAAGGGATTGCGCGGCGAGCAGCCGGTCGCGCCCGCCCCGCTCCCGCCGCCTGCGCAGACGGCTGATCTCAACAGGTGGCAGAATCCGTTTGCAAAACGCGGCGGGGTGCTTGCCGGCATTGCAGCGATGTGCGCAGCCGCGATCGGCATCGGCGCGGCCGTGCTGCCGTGGCGCGCGATCGCGCCGATCGCCCGGCCCGACGCCTCGGTCTATTCCGCTGCGACGATCGCCCGCGGCAAGGAGCTTGCAGCGCTCGGCGCCTGCGCCGTCTGCCATACGTCGGAGCATGGCGCTTCGAACGCCGGCGGCCGGCCGCTGGAGACGCCGTTCGGCACCATCTTCACCACCAACATCACGCCCGACGTCGACACCGGCATCGGCGCCTGGTCCTATCCCGCCTTCGAGCGCGCGATGCGCGAGGGCATCCATCGCGACGGACGCCATCTCTATCCGGCGTTCCCGTACACGCACTTCGCCAGGACCAGTGATGCCGACCTGCAGGCGCTCTATGCCTATCTGATGGCGCAGACGCCGGTGCACGCCGAGACGCCGGCCAACGCGCTCGCCTATCCGTTCAACCTGCGGCCGCTGCTCGCCGGATGGAATGCGCTGTTCCATCAGGCGCAGGCGTTCCAGCCCGATCCATCGAAGTCAGCGATATGGAATCGCGGCGCCTATCTGATCGAAGGGCTCGGCCATTGCAGCGCCTGCCACTCGCCGCGCAATGCGCTCGGCGCCGAACGGCAGCGCGCCTATCTCGCCGGCGGCTTCGCCGAGGGCTGGGAGGCGCCGGCGCTGACGTCGCTGTCGAAGGCGCCGATCCCCTGGAGCGAGGACGAGCTCTACGCCTATCTGCGCACCGGCGAGTCGCGCCTGCACGGCGTCGCCGCGGGACCGATGGCGCCGGTCGTGCAGGAGCTCGCCGCGCTGCCCGACCAGGACATTCGTGCAATGGCGGTCTACCTCGCCTCGTTCAACGACGGCGCCGACCAGCCGGCGCACGATGCCTTGGCCGCTAAGCTCGAAACCGGCACCGTCGTCACCACCGCGGCCTCGGCGGGAGGCCGGATCTATCAAGGCGCCTGCGCGGTCTGCCATGAGGTCGGCGGCCCGCCGCTGTTCGGCAGCCGGCCGTCGCTGGCGCTCAACAGCAATCTGCACAGCGACGCGCCCGACAATCTGATCCAGGTGATCCTGCACGGCATCGCCAAGCCGGCCGTGACCGATCTGGGCTACATGCCGGCGTTCAAGGACAGCATGAGCGACGGCCAGGTCGCCGAGCTCGTCAGCTTCCTGCGGCGGCAATTTGCCCCTGACAAGCCGGCCTGGGCCGATGTCGCCGCCACCGTCGGCCGTATACGGCAGACCATAGCGCGCTGACCTGCCATGTTCCGCCCGATACCCACTGGGCGGGCGGCGCCCGGCAGGCTAAGGTTCCGGCATGACCGTGACAGATATCGCGACCCGGACCTACAACCACGGCTGGCGGCTCGACCCGATCGTGCGCAGCCTGCTGGACACCGATTTCTACAAGCTGTTGATGCAGCAGATGATCCGGGAATGCTATCCGGACACCCGCACGACCTTTTCGGTGATCAACCGCTCGACCCATATCCGGCTCGCCGAGGTCATCGACGAGGCCGAGCTGCGCGCCCAGCTCGACCACGCCCGCACCATCCGTTTCACCAAGAAGGAGCTGATCTGGCTCGCCGGCAACACGTTCTACGGCAAGACCCAGATGTTCTCGCCCGACTTCATCAACTGGCTGTCGAACTTCCGGCTGCCCGAATACGAGCTGCACAAGGTCGACGGCCAGTACGAGCTGCATTTCCACGGGCCGTGGACCCACACCACGATGTGGGAGATCCCGGCGCTCGCGATCCTCAACGAGCTGCGCTCGCGCGCGGCGACCAAGACCTACGGCCGCTTCGCGCTCGACGTGCTCTACGCCCGCGCCAAGGCCAAGCTGTGGGCCAAGGTCGAGCGGCTGCGCAAGCTGGACGGCTTGCGGCTGTCCGATTTCGGCACACGCCGCCGCCATGGCTTCCTCTGGCAGCGCTGGTGCGTCGAGGCAGTGAAGGAAGGCCTCGGTCCCTCCTTCACCGGCACGTCGAACGTGCTGCTCGCGATGGACAACGACCTCGAGGCGATCGGCACCAACGCGCATGAGCTGCCGATGGTCGCCGCCGCGCTCGCCAATGACGACGAGGCGCTGCGCTGGGCACCCTATCGCATCCTCGACCAATGGCGCCACACCTATGGCGGCAACCTCTTGATCGCGCTGCCTGATGCCTTCGGGACAAAACCGTTCCTGCGCGACGCGCCCGATTGGGTCGCCGACTGGACCGGCTTTCGACCCGACAGCGCGCCGCCGATCACGGCCGGCGAAGAGATCATCAAATGGTGGAAGCAGAAGGGCCGCGATCCCAAGGAGAAGCTGCTGGTGTTCTCCGACGCGATGGATGTCGGCTCGATCGAGGAGACGTTCCACCATTTCAAGGGACGCGTGCGCGTCAGCTTCGGCTGGGGCACCAACCTCACCAACGATTTCGTCGGCTGCGCACCCGATGGCACCGCCGAGCTCGATCCGATCTCGATCGTCTGCAAGGTGACGTCGGTCGACGGACGCCCGGCCGTGAAACTCTCCGACAATCCGGAGAAGGCGACCGGCATCCCCACAGAGGTCGAGCGCTATTTGCGCGTGTTCGGCAATGTCGGCCGCGTTCGCACCGCAGTTCACGTCTAACAAAGCGTTTTCAAGCGAAGTGGACACCGGTTCGCGTGAAGAAAACGCGTCAAATAAAAGACTCCTCGCCAACCCACCATTCCCATCGACTGACCTGACGAGTTTCGCATGCCCGCACCCAAGCCGCCTGCCTTCGAAACCCTGAGCCTGCACGCCGGCCAGCGCCCCGATCCCGCGACCGGCGCGCGCGCGGTTCCGATCTATCAGACCACGTCCTACGTGTTCCAGGATGCCGATCATGCCGCGGCGCTGTTCAATCTGGAGCGCGCCGGCCACATCTACACCCGCATCTCGAACCCGACGACCGCGGTGCTGGAAGAGCGGATCGCCGCGCTCGAATGCGGCGTCGGCGCGATCTGCACCGCCAGCGGCATGGCCGCGATGCATCTTGCGATCGCAACCCTGCTCAATGCCGGCGATCACATCGTAGCCTCCGCCTCGCTCTATGGCGGCACCATCAATTTGCTGGCGCACACGCTGCCGCGGTTCGGCATCACCACGACCTTCGTGAAGCCGCGTGCGCTCGACGAATTCCGTGCCGCGATCAAGCCGAACACCCGCCTCGTGATCGGCGAGACCATCGGCAATCCCGGCCTCGAGGTGCTCGATATCCCGGCGGTCGCGGAGATCGCGCATAATGCGAAGATCCCGCTGCTGATCGACAACACCTTTGCGACGCCCTATCTCAGCCAGCCGATCGAGCTCGGCGCCGACATCACGATGAACTCGGCGACCAAGTGGATGGGCGGCCATGGCATTGCGATCGGCGGCGTGATCGTCGACGGCGGCCGGTTCGACTGGCGCGCCTCCGGCAAATTCCCGCAGCTCACCGAGCCCTATGCCGGCTATCACGGCATCGTCTTCGACGAGCAGTTCGGCAAGGCCGCCTTCATCATGCGCGCCCGCACCGAGGGCCTGCGCGATTTCGGCGCCTGCCTGTCGCCGACCAACGCCTTCCAGCTGCTGCAGGGCATCGAGACGCTCGGCGTCCGCATGGACCGCCACGTCAGCAACACCCATGCGGTGCTGGACGCCCTCGCCGCGAACAAGGCGGTCGACTGGGTGCTGCATCCCTCGCTGGAGACGCATCCGGATTACGCGCTGGCCAAGAAGCTGTTGCCGCGCGGCGCCGGCTCGATCGTCAGCTTCGGCATCAAGGGCGGCCGCGCCGCCGGCAAGAAGTTCATCGAGTCCCTGAAGCTGATCAGCCATCTTGCCAATGTCGGCGACGCCAAGACGCTGGTAATCCATCCCGCCAGCACCACGCACCAGCAGATGGATGCCGAGCAGCTCAAGGCCGCCGGCATCGGCGAGGAGTTGGTGCGGCTGTCGGTCGGCATCGAAACCGCGCAGGATATCATCGACGATCTCGGCCAGGCGCTGCGCGCCTCGCAAAGGACTTGAGCGCCATGCAGCTTTCCGTGAACGGATCAGACACCTTCATCGCGACCGGCGGCAAGCCGTTCGATCCGTCGCTGCCGGCGGTGGTGATGATCCACGGTGCCGGCTTCGATTCCTCGACCTGGGCGCTGCACAGCCGCTGGTTCGCCCATCACGGTTTTTCCGTGCTGGCGCCGGATCTGCCGGGCCATGGCCGCTCCGCCGGCAAGCCGCTCCCGACCATCGCCGAGATGGCCGACTGGATCGCGGCGCTGATCACGGCAGCCGGCGCGTCGAAGGCCCGACTGATCGGCCATTCGATGGGCTCGCTGATCGCGATCGAGACCTCGGCGCGGCATCCCGACAAGGTCTCCGGCCTCGCGCTGATCGGCACCGCCGCGACCATGACGGTCGGCCCCGATCTGTTGAAGGCCGCCGAGGCCAATGACGTCGCTGCGATCGACATGGTCTCGATCTGGGGCCTCGGCTTCAAGGCCGGGCTCGGCGGCAGCCTCGCGCCCGGCCTGTGGATGCATCAGGGCGCGCAGCGGGTGCTGCAGGAGGCGAAGCCGGGCGTGCTGTACAACGACCTCAACGCCTGCAACGCCTACCAGAACGCGCTCACGGCTGCTGCCGCGGTCAAGGTGCCCGCGACCTTCATCCTTGGCGAGCGCGACATGATGACCCCGGCCAAGGCCGGCAAGACACTCGCCGCCGCGACGCCGAACGCCCGCATTGTGGTGCTCGCGGGCGCCGGTCACATGATGATGGTCGAGCAGCCCGACGAACTGCTGGCGGCGCTGCGGTAGCGCGCGAGGTCCTCTTCCCTTCTCTCCTTGTGGGAGAAGGTGGCCATAGGCGGCCTACGGGCCGCCGTCCTTCAAGAACGCGGCTATGCGCAGTCCGCGACGGTCTCTATCCGCGGAGAAAGACCCCTCAGGCGGCTCCGATGCTGTCGCATTCGAAGTGCCCTTTACCGCCACCACTGCAGGTGAACCTCCTTCGAAGGAGCGCGCCTCCAAAATATTGAAAACAACCCCATGCAAAGTAGCATGGGCGGCCGCCGGCCCTCGGACAAGCAACTTGACATGTCGGGCAAATCAGCGATATCTTCCATTATTCCGAAATCTTGAGAGCGCCACGTCGCCTACGCAACAGCGTGCGCGTCCGTCGCGATTGCGGCCAACAATTCGCGCCCACCATGCCATGCAAGGGTGACCTGGCGGGTAAGCACGGGATCCGTATCAATGACCAATGGCGCGTCGTGTTCAGGTGGACCGACGCGGGTCCGGAGGACGTGGAGATAATCGACTGTCACTATCCAGAGCGTGTACTCATAAATCGAGGCGGCTCGGATCACGCGCGTTGGATGTCTGCTATGGGCCCTGACAGGAGCGCGAAAGCGAACTTTGTCGCAAGTCAGAGAGGGCCACTTGCAGACATGGCCCCTGCGCAATTTCATTTTGCTGGCGCCGCTTTTTCCACTTGAGGTAGGCTTTCAAGCATTGAGGGGGCAGACCATGCGCAGCGTTCTGGCGGCAATTCTATTTTTTAGCTTTCACTTATTTGCGTTCGCACAGGAGCGTCCACCCATTCATAGAGCGTATCAAATTTCCATGACCATTGACGTATTGTGGAACGCACGAGCTGCCGTCACGAAATACCCACTGGATCAACGTATCAAGCTATACCAAATGGTGTCAGTGCGCCTGACTCAATGCGGATTGCTCTACGCCGTGATTAACAAGGAAGCACCCAAAGAGAAAAAGGACGCTCAAACAAGTGCGAGCTTCGACGGCATCAGCCGTGTTTACATGCTCGCCGGCTCGATCACATATCCGGAAACCGGAGCGCCATACCAAAAGATGCTCGAGAGCTCGTTGGCTCAGATTACCAAGATGAAGCAGACAAATGACAGGGTCCAACCGGTCATTATCCTGAAAAGCTGCAAGGATCTTGCTGGCACCGAGGAAGACGCAGCAAAGGCGATCGCGCGACTTCCCTTGGAGTAATCCACACCGAGTTCACTTAGGTAGCTGGAGGCAAGGTCCACTCATCAAGGCCACGCTCTCTGAAGAATACGTCGATTAATCCGGCCAGCTTTGCCGCGCCCTCCTCAAATGGAAAGCTGTCGAAGCCCACAAACATAGCGGCGAGTGTTGAGTATTGCAGATGATAGCCAATCAATTTGGCGGTTCGCAGCTTGCCCAATATTACGGGCGTTACTTGATACATGGCGTTTATGAGCCCGTTGTCATTAACCCGCGACACGCGGAGCTCATGTAATGGAATGATTTCATCGTCAATTGAGAGTTGGTCCGTTTCCATCTGGAGAATTGATTCGGCGTCTTTGCCGCCGCCGAAGATCACATAGAAGAACATGTTTCCCTTCGAAGGAAACACCAGCATAAACTTTTGTATCCCGTATATCGTGTCTCGCTCACCTTTCAGGTAGAGCATGCAATCGTAACTCTCGGTGGTCCACTTGGCGGCCTTTATCCCGTTATTCACGACGCGGAGACGCTTCATAGTATCCGGCGGTACCTCGAAAATATCGTCTGAGGGAAAGTCCGAAGCGAGTGAGAACAGTTCGACATCGACATCCATTGATCGGATGTATTCGACCACGGATGCGGCCAGCACTTGGGCATCGTCGGCAGCGCGCGGAGACGTGTCATTCAAGGTGAACCGGTGCACGCCATACTTGGATTTGCCGGAGACGAAACGAAATTCCCCGCCGAGGAAAGCGAGCGCCGCCGCGCTCATGCATTCGCCGTCCAGCGTATTCTGAAAATCACGCTCGCGGGGGCCCTTCTTGCCCACGTGCGTTATGAGTCCATGAGCGCGAATAACCCGCCCGAGATTCATACCGCCGACAAGGCTCCCTCCGGATGAATCGATAAACAGCTCCGACCCGTCAGGGATACGCTGTTCGGCGAGAAGCAATTCGAGAGTCTCGCCGTCCTTCAGATCGACTTCGCCGGTCGCGTAAATATCCCAGCTCGAGCCCCCTCTCAGGATCGTCACCATATCCGGCGGCAGCGCCTCGAAGAACATCGCCGTGTGTCCTTTACCGCACTATGCCACGGTTTGGACGACGATACTGCGGGGGCAGAGCTTTGCCGCGCCATCCTAGCGTTTCCCCTCGCACCTTCCAGCAGCCGTGACTGCCGTGTGGCCCTTTCCATTCCTTATCCAGAAGTGTCACCAGCGTCTTGCCGTATGCGCTCATGAGCTTGGTGTAGCCGAGCCACAAATGATCATACAAATTCTGCCCTTCTTGCGTGTCCTGCATCGTGAGCGCGCAGGGGTACCGGAACCACGAATCCAGACCGGACTCGAAGGCTTCCAGCACGTGCGTGTAGGTTCTCTTGTATGGGATTAGTTTTGAACGCCCTCGCAGACCTGTCAATTTGTGCGACTTGAGCTCGCCAGACAGCCTTCCGTTTGAGATCCAGTGGGGGTTCTCGTAGACGAGGAACGCCTTAATCGCATTCTCTAACGCGAAGCCCCCGAGCAGAAAGACCGACTTGTCCACCCCGCGCGTCTCCTGAAGCACTTCTCCTTTCGCATTCCGTCTTGTTAGAATGCTTGATCCACTCCGGCGACTGTAAATTGCTGCCGCCTGTTCATGCAGATTGTCCGCCGTCAGTAGCCACGCATGAGGGTTCGCGTAATCGTCCACAAAGCGCTTGTGCTCGTCATTTATTCCCTTGCCGCCGCTATCGACGATAGAGTCATCGTCCGTCTTCGTCCACGCCATAGCCGAATCCCTACAATAGCCTATCCTTCGCCGTTACTCTCACACTCTATTCACTCTTTCTACATTCGGCGCTTCTCGCGCCCTGATCCTCCTCGGCTCTTCCGCCCTGTTCGCGCAGGTCTCCGACCGCGACTTCCGTATTCTGTTGTCTTCTTTCCTGTGCTGACCCTCATCCGCTTATGTCGATGGGGAAACCTTACTTATCGGGATAACGAACACCTGACGGCGTCCGTTACGACGACCATTGATGTCCGCTCTGCTATTCGCCTCGGTCATTCGCAGACATCGGCAGCTTCGCTAGCAATGTATGCAAAGGGTCACAACCGGTAAGGCTCAGGACCAGCACAAGATTTCCGCTTCGCCTTCAAGACCCGACATTTTGCACGTTTTTGAGTACACGCCCTGGTACGGTCGATCCACACGATCGCTTAGCCGGAAGCGCTTACGCGCACGACCACGCAGCGGTCGGAAACAATTTCTACGCGGCTGCTGGCGGCATCCGTCGAATGGCGAAGGCGCAGTTTGGCGGACGATGCCGCGACGCCGAACGCGAGGTGCCGGCGACGAGCTGCTGGCGGCGCTGCGATAGTTTCGGCACAGTCCTGCCTCACTCCTCATCCTGAGGAACGCGGAACGCGCGTCTCGAAGGATGAGGCCCCAGTCGGGCCACATGGTTCGAGACGCCGCGGAGCCTGTCATCGGGCCGCGCTTTGCGCGGACCCGTTGGCGGCTCCTCAGCATGAGGGGCTGATATCAGCAAGCGCTTCTCACTGCTTCGCCGGCTTGCGCTCGATCGGGTGGATGTCGATCGCGCGCAGGCGGCCGAGGCGGAGCACGTCCATCGACAGGGTGCGGTCGATCCGGCTGTGGTCGAGCGCGCGGATCAGATCGTCGACACCGTTGATCTCGATGCCGTCGAGTCTGATCACGACGTCGCCTGGCAGCAGCGCCGCGCGCGCGGCCGGGCTGTCCGGCTCGATCTGCATCAGGAGCGCGCCCATCTTGTTCTCGACCCCGGCCAGCACCGCATGGCGCCGCGGCACCGGCGCGGTCTGCCCGGCGACGCCGATATAGGCGCGGCGGACATAGCCGTGCCGGATGATCTCCGACAGCACGAACTGCGCGGTGTTGCTGGCGACCGCAAAGCAGATGCCCTGCGCGCCGTTGATGATCGCGGTGTTGATGCCGATCACCTCGCCCTTCGACGACACCAGCGGCCCGCCCGAATTGCCGGGGTTGAGCGCGGCATCGGTCTGGATCACGTCCTCGATGGTGCGCCCGCTCACCGAGCGGATCGAACGTCCGAGCGCCGAGACCACGCCGGCGGTAACGGTCGATTCGAAGCCGAGCGGATTGCCGATCGCGACCACGAGCTGGCCGCGCCGCAGCGTCTTGGAGTTACCGAGCGACGCGTAAGGCAGATCGCGCGCGCCATCGGCCCGCAGCAAGGCGAGATCGGTGTCGGGATCGACGCCGAGCACATGCGCATCGGTGACGAAGCTCTCGGTGTCGCGCAGCCGGATCTCCTTCGACGATCCGACCACGTGGCTGTTGGTCAGCACGAACCCGTCTGGCGAGATCACGATGCCCGAGCCGAGGCCGCCGCGCTCGCGCGCATTGCGCACCTTCGGCCCGGTTTCGACCCGGACCACGGCGGGGCCGACGCGGTCGGTGACGTCGATCACGGCATTGGAATAGGCATCCAGCAAGGCCCGGTCGTTATCCCGGGCAGCATCGGCCGTTCGCGGTGACGGCGTGTCACCGGCGGCATCTGAGGTAATATCCAGCATGGCGAGAGTCCTTTGGTCTCCTCAGATGGTGACCGGTTCCCCGCGCCGCAAGTGGTTACCTGCCCGGTCGGCTAGGGCGCCCGCCGCAGCACCCCGCCGCGCTCCCTGACCGGATCGAGCAGCGACCAGTCGCCCTCCGGCAGCACATGACCTTTGGGGAACGGCGCGCGCAGCTCGAGGCCGAGCGAGCGCAGCACGCGGTCGTCGCGGTAGTAGCACTGCAGCACCACGCGGACGAGCGTCGCCGCGGCCGCGCCACCACGGGCGCGAAATTCCTGCGCCACCGCATCGCGCCCGGCATCGTCGAGTTCGGCGAGCGGCTTGCCGGCGAGATCGGCCAGATGATCCAGCGCCCGCGCAACCAGCGCGGTGTCGCGGCCGAGCGTTGCCAGCATGTCGGCCTGGATCGCGGCGTCGTCCGCCCCCGGCACCTTGTACTCGTCACTTTCGGGAACGATCATCGCGGCGACGGTGCGCAGATCGGCGCGCTGGGCTACGGTCAGTTCTTTGCTATCAGACATGTCGGTCTCTGACGGTCTCAGTCGAACAGATTGGCGAGGCGCTGCTTCATCTGGTCGGCGATGTAGAGCGCAAGGGCCTGGATGGTGGAGGTCGGGTTCACGCCGCCCGAGGTGACGAAGATGCTGCCGTCGACGATGAAGAGGTTCTTCACGTCGTGCGAGCGGCCCCATTCGTTGACCACGGAGCGCGCCGGATCGGTGCCCATCCGCGCGGTGCCGAGCAGATGCCAGCCGCCCCACGGGATCGGATCGTTGATGCAGATGTCGGTGGCGCCGGCGGCCTCGAGAATCTCCCGGCCGCGCGCCAGCCCATGGTCCATCATCTTCCGGCTGTTCGCGCTGATCGTGTAGTCGATTTTCGGCGCAGGGATGCCGTGGCTGTCCTTCAGCACGGGATCGAGCGTGACGCGGTTGTGCTCCTCCGGCAGATCCTCGCAGATCGCCGATACCGCGAGACGATGGCCGTTGAGCTTGCGGAACACGCGGTGATGATCCTTGCCCCAGGGCAGGATGCCCTTCTGCTCGCTCGCGACCGCCTCGAACACCGGCCCGGCGCCGCGGCCGAACTGGATGCCGTAGCCGCGGACGAAGCCGCGCGACAGATCGGTGTCGTAGAACTCTTTGCTCCACAGGCAGGTCGGCGGGGCGCGGTTGCTGTCGGTCGGCTCCTTCACGAAGCCGTAGATCTGCGCATAGGGGTGGAACATCAGGTTCTTGCCGACCAGGCCCGACGAGTTGGCAAGGCCATTCGGGAATTTGCCTGACACCGAATTGAGCAGCAGCCGCGGCGTGCCGACACCGTTGCAGGCGATGATGACGACTTCGGCCGGCTGAAACTGCTCGACGCCGTCCTTGTCGTAATAGACCACGCCGGAGGCCATGCCGTGCTCGTTGGTCAGGATCTCGCGTACCCGGCAATGGGTCTTCAGCTCGACCCCGGCGCGGACCGCGTGCGGCCAGTAGGTGATGTCGGTCGAGGCCTTGGCACCCTGCGCGCAGGCCGGCGTGCAGTGACCGAGATTGATGCAGCGCGCCCTGCCCTCGTAATCCATCGTCGCCACGGTCGTGTCCGACGGCCACCAGTGCCAGCCGAGCTTGTTCATGGCCTTGCCGATCAGCGGGCCGGATAGCCCGAGCGGCTGCTGCGGCATCGGCGGGTGGCTCAGCGGCGACAGCGGATCGCCCGACAGGCCCGAGACGCCCATTATCCGATCGTTCTCCTCGAAGAACGGGGTGAGCGCGTCGTAGTCGATCGGCCAGTCATCTGCGACGCCGTCGAGCGTCTTCACCTTGAAGTCGGACGGATGCAGCCGCGGCCAGTGCGCGGTGTACATCACCGTCGAGCCGCCGACGGCGTTGAAGTTGACGACTTTGATCGGCGAATTGTCGTCGTTGATCGGATAGTCCTCGGGCCGCTTGCGGACATTCGGGCTCGACGACCACTCGCCGTAGAACTTCGCCTCCCAGTCGCGCTCGGTGCTCGGATATTCGGCCGGATTCATCCAGCCGCCCTGATCGAGGCAGAGGATGTGCATCTTGGTATCGGCGAGGCTCCAGGCCACCGCAGCGCCGGAGGCGCCGGCGCCGATGATCAGGACGTCAACGGGATCGTTCTTCATTCTTGTTCCTTGAAGTCTCTACTTCTGTCATTGCGAGCGAAGCGAAGCAATCCATGCTTTCCCAAGCGGAAAGGTGGATTGCTTCGTCGCTTCGCTCCTCGCAATGACGGATGGGATTCAATCGACGATTCTCACCGGCAAGCTTCGTATACCGCGGATGAAATTGGAATAGAGCCTTTGCGGCGGGCCCATCAGCTCAAAACGCAGATCGCGCGCCAGAACCTCCTCCCAGAGGATTCGCAGTTGCTGCTCGGCCAGGCGGTCGCCGACGCAGCGGTGGACGCCGGCGCCGAAGGCGAGATGCTGGCGCGGCTTGGCACGGTCGATGATGAATTCATCGGCACGCTCGATCTTGTCCTCGTCGCGGTTGCCGGAGATGTACCACATCACGACCTTGTCGCCCTTCTTGATCCGGCGGCCGGCAAGCTCGACGTCATTGCGTGCAGTGCGGCGCATGTGCAGCACCGGCGTGTGGTAGCGGATGGTCTCGGACACCAGGTTCGGGATCAGCTCGTGCCTCGCTCGGACCAGCTCGAACTGCTCCGGGTTCTCGCACAGCGCCATCAGCCCGGCCGACATCGAGTTGCGCGTGGTATCGTTGCCGCCGACGATCAGGAGCCCGATCGTGCCGATGAACTCGCGCGGCTCCAGATTCCTCGTCGCCTCCGAATGCGCCAGCATCGAGATCAAATCGAAGGTCGGCGGCGCATCGACCCGCGCGTCCCACAGCTTGCGGAAATATTCTCCCATCTTGACCAGCTCGGCGGTGCGTTCAGCCTCCGAATGCACCACCGCGTCGGGGGATTCGACGTTGGCGATCGCGACATCCGACCACCAGGTCAGCTTGGCGCGGTCTTCCGAGGGGAAATCGAACAGCGTCGCCAGCATCATGTTGGTGAGGTCGACCGAGACCCGCTCGGCCCAGTCGAAGGTCTCGTTGCGCGGCAACGCGTCGAGCACGGCTGAGGTGCGCTTGCGGATCAGGGTGTCGAAATTGGCAAGGTTCGACGGTGCCACGATCGGCGCCACGGTGCGACGTTGCGCGGTGTGGCCGGGCGGGTCCATGCGGATGAAGCTCGGCCGCTCCTGCCCCTTCGGCTGGTCCGCGACCTGGATACCGCCAAGCTCGGAGGCCGACGAATAGTTCTGGTGATCCAGCTCGACCGTGAAGATGTCGTCGTAGCGCGTCACCGACCAGTAGGGGCCGTAGGCCGACGCCTCGCAGTAATGCACGGGATCGTCGCGGCGGAGCTGCGCGAACAGCGGCCGCCAAGTGTCGTCCTGATAAAGCCGGGGATTGCTGACGTCTATGGACGTCGGCCTGCGCAGCGCCTCTCCCATCGCTTCACTCCCGTTAGGTTCCGTCGCCGCTTGGCGGGCGATCGTTGTGTCGGGCCGACGATAGAGGGAATCCCGCGGCCGAGTAAAGCCGCAGGGCGGACAGTCCGCCGCGCGGAATGCGCGCGGACCGACGCACCCGGCAAATCCCGATAGCTGCCCCGCTCCGCGATGTTTGTCGGCAGCAGGAAGACCGGTTAGCCTTGCCGGCAACCAATCCATCAGGGAGCAACGACAGGTGGCCGAATTGCGCCAAGACAACATCGCCCAGACGGCTGCGCTGGACTACGACGTCATCATCATCGGCGCCGGCCTGTCCGGCATGTACCAGCTCTACCGGCTGCGCGAGCTTGGTCTCAGCGCGCGCGTGTTCGAGGCCGGCACCGGCGTCGGCGGCACCTGGTACTGGAACCGCTATCCCGGCGCACGTTTCGATTCCGAAAGCTATTCCTACGGCTACTCGTTCTCGAAGGAGCTGCTCGAGGAATGGGAATGGTCGGAGCATTTCGCCGGCCAGCCCGAGACCTTGCGCTACTGCAACTATGTCGCCGACAAGTTCGACCTGCGCCGCGACATCCAGCTCGAGAGCCGCGTCACGTCCGCGATGTACCAGGACGACACGCGAAGCTGGCAGATCACGCTCGAAAGCGGCGCGCAGCACTCCTGCCGCTTCCTGATCACCGCGATCGGCCCGTTGTCGACGCCGACCCTGCCGCGCATCGAGGGCCGCGATGATTTCGGGGGCCAATCGTTCCACACCGCGCGCTGGCCGAAGGAGAAGGTGGATTTCACCGGCAAGCGCGTCGCCGTGATCGGCACCGGCGCGACCGGCATCCAGACCATCCAGACCATCGCCGGCGAGGTCGGGCATCTCACCGTGTTCCAGCGCACCGCCAACTGGGCGGCACCGCTGCACAACGGCAAGATCGAAGCCGAGACGCAAGCCGGGATCAAGGCCGGCTATCCCGAGATCTTCGCGCGCTGCAAGGAGACCTTCGCCTGCTTCGTGCATACGCCCGATCCGCGCGGCGCGTTCGAGGTGAGCGCGGAGGAGCGCGAGGCGTTCTACGAGAAGCTCTATGGCGAGCGCGGCTTCGGCATCTGGCAGGGCAACTTCAAGGACATCCTGATCGACCGCGCGGCGAATGCCACGATCAGCGATTTCGTCGCGCGCAAGATCCGTCAGCGCGTGAAGAACCAGGCGGTCGCCGAGATGCTGATCCCGAAGAACCACGGCTTCGGCACGCGGCGGCTGCCGCTCGAGACCTTCTACTACGAGGTCTACAACCGCGACAATGTCGAGCTGGTCGACATCAAGGAGACGCCGATCGAGCGGATCACGCCCGAGGGCATCCGGACGACCGACAAGGACTACGCCTTCGACATCATCATCTACGCCACCGGCTTCGATGCCATCACCGGCAGCTTCGACAGGATCGATTTCCGCGGCGCACACGGTGCGCGGCTGAAGGAGAAATGGACGCACGGCCCGGAAACCTATCTCGGGCTGATGGTCGACGGCTTCCCCAACATGCTGATGTTGATGGGCCCCCACACCGCGCTCGGCAACATCCCGCGCAGCATCGAATACAGCGTGGACTGGGTCACCGGGCTGATCCGCTTCGCGAAAGCGAGAGGCCTGATCTTCCTCGACGCCACGCCCGAAGGCACCGCCGACTGGACCGAGCATGTCAAGGCGCTCGGCGTCGGCCTGCTCTCCAACGAGGTCGATTCCTGGATGACCGGCATCAACCGCAATGTCGAGGGCAAGCAGACCCGCATCGTCGCCCGCTACAGCGGCAGCGCGCCGGCATATCGCGCGCGATGCGACGAGGTGGCGGCGAAGGGGTATGCGGAGTTGAGGTTGGGGTAGCTGTCTCGGCTGTCCGGTCTAACTCTCTCGGTGACACCAGACGCCTGCGCCATCCACCACTGTCGTCCTGGCGAAAGCCAGGACCCATAACCACCGCATTCGGTGATGAACGGGATCGCTACCCCAGCGTCGCGCAACAACTATGATTCGGGGTAATGGGTCCTGGCTTTCGCCAGGACGACATCCCGTAGGATGGGTGGAGCGAAGCGATACCCATCATTTGCGCCGCGGATAGAGAATTGATGGGTTTCGCTTCGCTCTACCCATCCTACACATCCAGCTTCGCTTACCACGCATCGATACACGGCCGCTTGCGGTGGGTCCGCGGCTCGGCCTTCGGCACCGAGCGGAGGCCGGCCATGATCCAGTGCCTGGTGTCGGCGGGATCGATCACCTCGTCGATCTCGAGCACCGAGGCGATCGAGACCGCCTTGCCGTTAGCGTAGAGCTCGGCGACCTTGGTCTGGAAATACTTCTCGCGCTCGACCGGGTCCTCGATCGCCTCCATCTCCTTGCGGAAGCCGAGGCGGACATAGCCTTCGAGACCCATGCCGCCGAACTCGCCGGTCGGCCACGCCACCGTGAAGAACGAGGCGTGGAAGCCGCCGCCGATCATCGACTGTGCGCCGAGGCCATAGCCCTTGCGCAGCACGATGCCGAACAGCGGCACCGTGATGCTCGCGCCGGTGACGAACATCCGCGCGACATGGCGCACGATCGCGGTCTTCTCTGCCTCGGGCCCGACCATGAAGCCCGGCGTGTCGCAGAGCGAGACGATCGGGATGTCGAAGGCGTCGCACAGCTGCATGAAGCGCGCGGCCTTGTCGCCGGCAGGCGCATCGATCGCGCCGCCGAGATGCTTTGGATTGTTGGCGATCAGGCCGAACGGCTTGCCCTCGATACGGATGAAGGCCGTGATCATGCCGACGCCGAAATCCCTGCGGATCTCCAGCACCGAGCCCTCGTCGGCGATCAGGTCGATCACGTTACGAATGTCGTAGACCCGGAGGCGATTTTCCGGGATCGCACGGCGCAGCAGCCGCTGGTCCGGCGCCTTCCAGTCCTGCACGGCGCCCTGGAAGTAGGACAGATATTTCTGCGCCACCATGGTCGCCTCGGCCTCGTCCTCGACCAGGATGTCGATCACGCCGTTGGGCGACTGGAACGAGACCGGGCCGACCTCGGCCGGATGGTAGACGCCGAGCCCGCCGCCCTCGATCATCGCCGGACCGCCCATGCCGATCGAGGCATTTTTGGTGGCGATGATGACATCGCAGACGCCGAGCATCGCGGCATTCCCGGCGAAGCAATAGCCGGAGACCACGCCGACCACGGGCACCAGCCCGGAGAGTTTTGCGAACTGCACGAAGGACGGGCCGTCGAGGCCGGTCATGCCGAGCCGGTCGGTATCGCCGGGACGGCCGCCGCCGCCCTCGGCGTAGAACACCAGCGGCATGCGCCACTGCTCGGCGAGGCCGAGCATGCGGTCGATCTTCTTGTGGTTCATATGGCCCTGGGTGCCGGCGAGCACGGTATAGTCGTAGGAGATCACCATGCAGCGCGCGCCATCGGCGCCGAAATCCTTGGCGTTGACGGTGGCGACGCCTGATATCAGGCCGTCGGCCGGGGTGTTCTTGATGAGGTCCTCGACCTTGCGGCGGCGGCGCTGCGCCGCGATCGCGAGCGAGCCGTATTCGACGAACGAACCCTCATCGACCAGCTGCGCGATGTTCTCGCGCGCGGTGCGCTGGTTGGTCTTGCGGCGGCGCTCGACCGAGGCCGGGCGGTTCTCGTCCAGCGTGATCGCCTTGCGCGCGATCAGTTCGGCGAGATCAGGCCGGATGTGATCGAGATCGATCGCGGTCTCTTCCGCCGCGTGATGGCCGTCAACCTCGGCAGGCTCAAAGAACAGGATCGGCTCGCCATGCATCAGGGTGACGCCGATGCCACCCGCGATCCTGGTCACCCGGCCGCCATGGGGCGCGGTGACGAGATGCTCCATCTTCATCGATTCCAGCACCGCGATCTGCTGGCCGGGCCGGACCAGATCGCCCTCCGCGACCTCAATCGCCACGATGGTGCCCTGCAGCGGCGCGGGCACCGGGAGCGATCCCTCGGGCGGCGCCTCAGTGGCGCCGGTCTTGGTCGCAGCCGCCTCGCTCACTTCAATCAACGGTGCGGCGAGATCCTGCGCCGCGCCGACCAGCGCCGCCACATGGGTATCGATGAAGTTGGTGCTGATCTTGTTCCGCGCAAAGCTCTGATGCGCCAGGATGGCACCGAGGAACGGGATGTTGGTGGCGACGCCGCCGATCCGGAATTCGCGCAAGGCGCGCGATGCCTTGTGCACCACGTCGGGCCATTTTGAACTCGGCGAATGCACAATGACTTTTGCCAGCAGCGAGTCGAACGCGGCAGAGGTCCGGTAGCCGGAATAGCCGAACGTATCGACGCGAACGCCGGGGCCGAACGGCAGGTCGAACACACTGAGCGTGCCGCCGGTCGGTTTTGTCACTCCCTTCTCGTCCATCACCTCCATGTTGACGCGCAGCTGCATCGCATAGCCGCGCGGCAGCGGCACCGCCGCCTGCGCGAGGCCGAGCGAGGCCAGCGTGGCGCCGGCGGCGACCGCGAGCTGTGCGCGCACGAGGTCGACGCCGAGCACCTCCTCGGTGACGGTGTGCTCGACCTGGAGCCGCGGATTGGCCTCGATGAAAGCGAAGGCCCCCTCGCCTTCGCCGGCCTCGTCATCGACCAGGAATTCGAAGGTGCCGAGATTGTCATAGCGCGCGGCGGTCGCGAGTTGCTTTGCCGCCTCGATGATGCGCGCGCGCATTCCCTCGCTCAGCGACGGGCTCGGCGCCACCTCGATGAGCTTCTGGTTGCGGCGCTGGATGGTGCATTCGCGCTCCCAGAGATGGCTGATCGCGCCGTGACGGTCGCCGATGATCTGCACCTCGATATGGCGCGCCTTGCGGATCAGCCGTTCGACATAAACGGCATTGCTGCCGAACGCCGCCTTGGCCTCCGACTGGCAGCGCGCATAGGCCTCGTCGAGCCTGGCCGCGTCCTCGACCACGCGCATGCCGCGCCCGCCGCCGCCGGCGATCGCCTTGATCATCACGGCGGCGCCGGCGCCGAGCGCGGCGAAGAACGCCTTTGCCTCGTCGAGACTGGTCGCGCCTGAAGTGCCGGCAATGATCGGGACGCCGCATTTTTTTGCCAGCGCCTTTGCCTTGGCCTTGTCGCCGAACAGATCGAGCGCCTCCGGCGACGGGCCGACGAAGGTGATCTTCTCCTCGGCACAGCGCCGCGCGAGCTGCGTGTTCTCGCTGAGGAAGCCGTAGCCCGGATGCAGCGCGTCACAGCCTGCGGCCTTGGCCGCCGCAACCACCGCCTCAATGTCGAGATAGGCCCGCGCGCCGCGGCCTGGAATCTCGTGGCTGGCGTCGGCGGATCGGACATGCAGCGAGGCGGCATCGTCGGCGGGATAGATCGCGACCGTCGCGATGCCGCTGTCGGCAGCGGCGCGGGCAATCCGGATCGCGATCTCACCGCGGTTGGCAATCAGCAATTTCTTGAAGGACATGATCGGTTCCGTAAGTTTGCTCACCTCGCCCCGCTTGCGGGGAGAGGTCGAAATTTGCGCGCAGCGCGAATTTCGGGTGAGGGGGACTCTCCGCGAGCTCGCCTGCGGAGACTCCCCCTCACCCGAAGCCTACGCTTCGCTTCGGCTTCGACCTCTCCCCGCAAGCGGGGCGAGGTGATGAGCGCGCGGCATCCCATCAGCATTTGTACCCTAGCGATCCTTCATGGTCGGATCGAGCACGACACGCAAGGATTCCCCGAGCGCATTGAACGCCAGGGAGACGACGAGAATGGCAAGACCCGGCGCATACATCTGCTCCGGGGCGATTTCCATGTATTGATAGGCGCGCGCCAGCATGGCGCCCCAGCTCGGGTCCGGCGGCTGGATGCCGAGGCCGAGGAACGACAGGCTGGCTTCGGCCAAGAGGGCAGCGGCGAGCAAGAGCGTCACTTGCACGATGACCGGCTGCAGCGTGTTCGGCAGCACGTGCCGCCACAGCACATGCCATGTCGGCGCGCCGAAGCCTCTGGAGGCATCGACATAGAGCTCCTGCCGCACGATCAGCGTGCGGGCGCGGACGATGCGCGCCAGCGCCGGAAACATCGTGATGCCGACCGCGATCATGCCGTTGGTGAGCCCGATGCCGAGCGCGCCGGTGACGGCGATCGCCAGCACGATGGCGGGGAACGACAGGAAGGTGTCGATGATGCGGCTGATGATGTCGTCGATCCAGCCGCCGAAATAGCCGGCGATGAGGCCGACCGGCAGCCCGATCAGGACCGCAACGCCGACCGCAAGCAGGCTGGCATAGACGGTGGCCGGCGCGCCGTAGATCAAACGCGAGAAGATGTCGCGGCCGAGGTCGTCGGTGCCGAGCAGATGCGCCGGCCCCGGCGGCGCCAGCATGTTGTTGACGTCCTGCGCGGTCGGCGCATAGGGCGCGATCCACGGTGCACCGATTGCGACGACGACGAGCACCACGAGCACCAGGATCGACAGCGCGGCGCGGAGGTCGCCGGCGAGCCAGCGCGCGAAGCGCCGCAGCCGCGTCGGCCTCGCCGGTGCCTTCAGGGGTGCAAGCGCCACCTCGGTCATTGCTCGATCCTCGGATCGACCGCGGCGCAGAGCAAATCGGTGATCAGATTCACCGCGATCACAACCACCACCATGGTGAAGACGACGCCCTGCACGATCGGGAAATCGCGCTGGATCGCGCCGCGCACGATCAGGCTGCCGAGGCCGGGAATGGCGAACACCGCCTCGATCACCACGGTCGCCGCCAGCATGCGGTTGACCAAAAGGCTGATGATGGTGAGCAGATTGACGCCGACATTCTTGAGGCCGTGCTGCCAGAGGATGCGGGACATCGACAGCCCCTTGGCATGCAGGGTGCGGACATATTGCGACGACAGCACCTCCAGCAGCGCGCCGCGCAGCTGGCGCGCGACCTCGGCCATGCCGTAGGCCGCGATCGCGATGCCCGGCAGCAGCGCATGCCTGATCGCATCGACCGGCGAGGCGCTGAAGGATTTTGCGCCGGTCGCCGGCAGCCAGTTCAGCTTCAGCGAGAATTCCGCCACCAGGATCATCGCGAGCCAGAAGCCGGGCACCGCGACGCCGAGCGACGCCAGCATGCTGATCAGCTTGTCGATCCAGCCGTTCGGCTTGATCGCGGCCATCACGCCCATCGGGATGCCGGTGACCAGCGCCAGCGCCAGCGCGATCACGACGATCAGCAGCGTGTTCGGAAACGCACGCCCGATCGAATCCGCGACCTTCTCGCCGGTCAATAGCGATTGCGAGAGATCGCCCTGCGCGACGTTGCCGAGCCAGGCGCCGTATTGCACCAGGAACGGGCGGTCGAGGCCGTAGATCTTCCTGATCTCGGTGATCCGCGCGTCGGTCGCGTTGTCGCCCGCCAGCGTCACGGCGATGTCGCCGGGCACCAGCTTGAGCAGCGCGAACACCATGAAGGTCGCGAGCAGGATCACGGGCAGCGCCTGCACGAGGCGGCTGCCGACGACCTTGACCGGTGACCGTCGCGCCATCGCCTAACTCCCGAGCCAGACGTCGTCGTATTTCGGCTTGCCGAGCAGGTTCGGCCGATAGCCCTGCACCTTCTTGTTCATGGCGACCAGCTCGAACTGGAACGCCAGCGGCGCGACGAAGGCGTTCTCCATCACCAGCCGCTGCACGGTGGAGAACGCTTTGCGCCTGGTGTCGATGTCCTCCGAGGCGTGCGATTCCTTGATCGCGGCCTCGAGCTCGGCCGGCACCGGCGCGCGGCCGCCGTTGTAATAGGCGTCCTTGGTGAACATCAGCGAATAGGTCAGGCTCGGGTCGGGCCGTCCGGTCCAGGCCGAGAGCAACCCGGCGCCCTTCTTCTCCGGACCGAAGAAGGCGGCAGAGGCTTCCGCGACCGGCGCGTTGACGAAGCGCACGCCGATGCCGGCCTTGCGCAGCTGCTCGATCAGGATCTCCTGGCGCTGCACCGAATCCTGGTCCGGATAGCCGCCGAACTCGATTGGAGTGCCCTCCTTGAAGCCGGCCTCGGCGAGCAGCTTGCGCGCCTTGTCGGGATCGTACGGATAGAGCTTTGCGACCTCGGCGTCGTAGGCCCAATGCGCCTTCGGCAGGTTCATGTAGGCGGGCTCGGCGAGGCCGGCGAGCGCGGCCTTGACGAAGGATTCGCGGTCGATCGCGAAGTTGAGCGCCTGGCGGACCTTGAGATTGTCGAACGGCGGCTTGGCCCAGTTGAGGAAGATCTGAAGCACGTAGAGCGTCGGGCCATGCAGCACCTTGACGCTGGAGGCACGCTCGATGATCACCTTCTGCCGCGGCGGCAGCTGGTAGATCAGGTCGTTCTGCCCGGCGGTGACCGAGCGGGCGCCGGTGGTGAGCTCGGGAATGATCGAGATCTCGATGCCGTCGGGAAGCGGCCGCTCCGGCTTCCAGTATTTCTCGTTGCGCTTGACCACGATCTTCTCGCCGTCGGCCCAGCTGACGAACGAATAGGCACCGGCGCCGACCGGCTTGCGCGTCACGACGCCGCCCTCGGCCACCTTCAGCGCCGTCGGCGACACCATCATGCCGGCGCGGTCGGAGAGAATCCCGGGCAGCGCGGTATCGGGTGTCTTCAGCTTCAACGTCACCTGCTGCGGGCCGGTGACCTCGACCGCGGCGACCGAGAGCAGATCGGCCTTGATGTTCGACTTCGCATCGCTGCGGTTGCGCTCGAGATTGAACTTGACGGCTTCCGCATCGAGCGGCGTGCCGTCATGGAAGGTGACGCCGGCGCGGATGTTGAGCACCAGCGTGGTGGGGTCGGTGAACTTCCAGCTTTCGGCAAGGCCGGGCTTCGGCTTCAGCGTGTCGAATTCCCATTCGGTCAACGTATCGTACATCGTGAACAGGAAGGCGTGGTCGGAGCCGGCGCCGCCGGTCGCCGGATCGAGGCTCGACGGATTGGCGGGCGCCGAGATGTGCAGGGTGCCGCCCTTCTTCGGCGCGCCTTCCGCAAACGCGCGGCCGCTGAGCGTGGTGCTGGCCAATGCGCCCGAGATCAGCGCCATGGCCTCGCGTCGTGTCGTCATTGTCATGGCGTCGTCTCCGGTTGTGAGTTCGGCGAAAAATTCGGGCGATCGGCGAAATGGCAGGCCACCCAGTGATCGGGCTTCAGCTCGCGCCACTCCGGCACGCGGTCGGTGCAGAGCGGCTGCGCGTGCGGGCAGCGGGTGCGGAAGCGGCAGCCCGAGGGCGGATCGATCGGGCTCGGCACCTCGCCCTGCAGGACGATGCGGCTCTCCTGCCGCATCGTGGACGGCAGCGGCCGCGGCTCGGCCGACAGCAGCGCGATCGTGTAGGGATGCAGCGGGCGCTCGGCGACCTCCTCGGTCGGCCCGAGCTCGACGAACTGGCCGAGATACATCACCGCGACGCGCTCGCTGATATGCGAGACCACGGCGAGATCATGGGTGATGAAGACGTAGGTCAACCCGAGGTCGCGCTGCAGATCGGCAAACAGATTGAGCACGTCGCCGCGGATCGACATGTCGAGCGCGGCCACCACCTCGTCGCAGACGATCAGTTTGGGTTTGAGCGTCAGCGCGCGGGCGATCACGACGCGCTGCTTCTGGCCGCCGGACAGCTGATGCGGGTAGCGCGCGCCGAACTCCTGCGGCAGGCCGACGCGCTCCAGCGCCTCCCGCGCCTGCCGCTCGCGCTCGGCACGGTTGCCGACACCTGCGAGCTCCAGCGGCTCCAGCACCGAGGCCAGAATGGTCATGCGCGGATTCAGCGCGGCGTTCGGGTCCTGGAAGATGATCTGGTAGTCGCGGCGATGACTTTGGAATTCCCGGCGCGGCAGCACCGTTGGATCGATGCCGTCATGCAGGATGGCGCCTGCGCTGGGATTGAGCAGGAACACCAGCGCGCGGCCGATCGTGGTCTTGCCCGATCCGGACTCCCCGATGATGCCAAAGGTCTCGCCGCGGCGGACGTCGAAATTGACGCCGTCGACCGCTTTCACGGTGGCGCGGCGGTCCGAGGTCTGGAAGCGGACCTGAAGGTCGCGCACCGAAACGATGGCGTCGCGGCGGGGCTCGGCACCGGCTGTGGTCATTGCGTCGCGACCTTCGCAGCCGCCGGTACGCCGGGCGGATGCAGCGCGCCCGGCAGATTGAGCTCGGCAAAGCGCCAGCAGCGCACTCTTCTGCCGCCACCGGCGTCCCGCAGCTTCTGCTCGGCCTCGCAACCCTTGGCCGCATGTAAGCAGCGGGCGCGGAAGCGGCAGCCGTTCGGCATCTCCGCGATCGACGGCACCCGGCCCGGGATCGACGGCAGCCGGCCGTGGCGCGGGCTCAAATGCGGCAGCGAGCGCAACAGTCCCGACGTGTAGGGATGCAGCGGCCGCACCAGCGCCTCGTCGACGGTGGCGTCCTCGATCACCTCGCCGGCATACATCGTGATCATCCGCGTGCAGGTCTCGGCGACGACGCCGAGATCGTGGGTGATCAGCATCAGCGCGGTCTTCGAGGTCTCGCTGATGTCGCGCAGCAGCTCGAGGATCTGCGCCTGCACGGTGACGTCGAGCGCGGTGGTCGGCTCGTCCGCGATCAGAAGCTGCGGCCCGCAGATCAAACTCGCCGCGATCATCACGCGCTGGCGCATGCCGCCGGACAGCTGGTGCGGATAGTCGTCGATCCGCCGCTCGGGCGAGGCGATGCCGACGCGGCGGAGCATCTCCAGCGTTTTGGCGCGCGCCTCCTCATGGGAAACGTCGGTATGGACGCGCAGCGTCTCGGCGATCTGGTGGCCGACGGTGAAGACCGGGTCCAGCGCGCTCATCGGCTCCTGGAAGATCATCGCGATCCGCTTGCCCCGGATCGCGCGCATCTGCCGCGCGCTGCAGGAAGCGAGATCGACGCCGTCGAACAGGATCTTGCCGTCGAGGCCGGCAAAATTGCCCGGCAACAGCCGCAGGATCGACAGGCCGGTGATGGTCTTGCCGCAGCCGCTCTCGCCGACGATGCCGACGCGCTCGCCGGGCGCGATGTCGAAGTCGATGCGGCGCGTCGCCTGCCAGACGCCCTGCGCGGTCTTGAAGCGGATGCCGAGCCCCCGCACGGACAGCAGCGGCCGCGCGCCGTCGCGCGCCCCCTCCGCCCTGCGCTGTGCCGGCTGGCCTGTCTCCATCAGCCCGCCGCCCGCTTCTTTTCTTTCACCAGCTGCTCCTCCATCAGCATCTCGGTGCCGATGATGCCCTCGCGGGTGAGCTCATCGAGCTCGGCGTCGGAGAGCCCGAGCATGCCGCCGAGGATCTCGCGGTTGTGCTCGCCGAGCGTCGGCGGCACCGAGCGGATCGCGAACGGCGCATCGCTCTCGCGAAACGGCATCGACGGCTGCGGATGTCGTCCGATGAACGCGCGGTCGACCTGCTGGATGAAGCCGCGCGCGTGGAGCTGCGGATCCTCCAGGAGATCGATCGGCAGCCGCGCCACGCCGGAGGCAACGCCGGCAGATTGCAGCGCGGTCATCGCCGCATCGGCATCGCGCGCCGCGGTCCAGGCCGTGATCGCAGCCTCGATCTCGGCCTCGATGGCGCGGCGGCCCGCGGCCGTCTTGAGCGCCGCGTCCGCTGCCCAATCCTCGCGGCCGAGCAGCCGGGCGAGCTTTGGCCACATCGCGGCGTCGGACGCCGCGACGACGATCCAGTTGTCTTCTCCGGCGCAGCGAAAGCAGCCATGCGGCACGAAATCCGGATGGCGGTTGCCGTATTTGGTCGGCGGCTTGCCACTGGTCGAATGCGCCACGATCCAGGGCGCGGCGAACGGCATCATGCATTCGATCTGGGCGAGATCGATGAACTGCCCCTGCCCCGTCAGTTTGGCGTGGATCAGCGCGGTCAGCACCGCGGCGGCGCCGTTGAGGCCCCCGACGGCGTCGCCGAACGCGGTATGGCTCATGACCGGCGGACCAGCGGGATCGCCGACCACGCTGGGCAGGCCGGAGCCCTGCTCCAGCGTCGAGCCGTAAGCGCGGCAATCGCGATGCACGCTGCCGGCGCCGAACGCCGACATCGACATCATCACCAGCTTGGGATTGATCTTGCTCAGCACGTCATAGCCGAGGCCGAGCTTGGGCAGCACCTCGACCGAATAATTGTCGACCACGAGGTCGGCATCGGCGAGCAGGCGCTTCGCCAATTCAAGCCCCTTCGACCGGGTCAGATCGAGCGTGATGCCGCGCTTGTTGCGGTTCATGATGCAGTAGCGCACCGACTTCTCGTACATCTGCTCCAGCACATAGGCCGGACGGCGGTCGACGCCGCGCCACCAGTCCGGATACTGGGTCGCCTCGATCTTGATGACGTCGGCGCCGAGATCGGCGAGCGTGCGGGTGCAGATCGGCCCGGCCCAGCCCATCGAAAAGTCGACGACGCGGATGCCCTCGAGCGGCAAGCGATCGGTTGCAGCGGGCTTGGGCGCTGGCACGCGCGGCGCAGCCTCGCGCCTCGCCTGCTGCTCGCCGAGATCAGGCACCCGGCCGCCGCGCAGCGGCGGCGTTGCGGTCAGCCGCTGCATCGTGCCGGCGGAAAAGCCGGTCTCGTCGCCCATGGTGATCGGGACGATGGCACCACGCGCACGCTTCTCCTCATCGGCGATGAGATCCGCGACCTCCGGCACCGGCACGATTGGAATCTTGCGCTTGAGCCCTTCGGCGAACCATTCCTGCGCGGTGCGCTGCTTCAGCTTCGGCAGGATCTTGGCTTCGATTTCGGCGACATGGCGCAGCCGGTCGACCCCCATGACCAGTGTCGGATCGTCGCGCAGCTCGTCGAGCCCGAGCATCTCGCAGAACGCGCGCCACTGCGCCGGGGTCACCGTGGTGACGCCGAGCCAGCCCTGCTTGGTCTCGTAGATGCCGACCGGAAAGGTCGGCCAGAACCGGTTGACGCCGATCCGCCGCATGATGTCGCCGCGCTGGAATGCCTCGAACATGATGTATTCGGTGACGGCGATAGAGGTCTCGAACAGGCTGAGATGGTTTGCGCGCCCGCGCCCGTCCTGCATGCGCCCGAGCACCGACGATGCGGCGGCGATGAAACCCCACAGCCCGCCCAGAATCCCGATCTGGAAATCCGGCGCATGCATCGGCGGCCCCTGCTCCGGACCGACCAGCTTCACCAGCCCGGTCAGCGCGCGGATCGTGGAGTCGGTCGCCGCGAAATTGGCGTAGGGACCGCGATCGCCGAACCAGGCGAGGTCGAGATGGATCAGGCCCGGATTATCCCGCTTGATCGCGTCGAGATCGATCTCGGGACAATCCGCCGCAGCGATGCCGCGCCCGTCGAGCAGGATGTCGCAGCCGGCAATCAGCTCCCGCAGGCGGGATGCCGCGCCCGCATCGCGCGTGTCGAGCACGACACTCGACTTGTTGAAGTTGAGGAACGCAAACCACGCGCTCCGGCCTTTGGGCGTCAGCGGCGCGGTGCGGCGAAGCGGATCGCCCTGCGGCGGCTCGACCTTCTGCACATCGGCGCCGAAATCGGCAAACAGCCGCGCGCAATAGCTCGTCGCCGCAGCACTTCCGATCTCGACAATCCGCAGATGCGACAACGCGCCCATCAGGCTTCCTCGCGACACATGACCAGCCGGTGACAGCGACTGATTCAGTTTTCTTGTTGGGTGAACTTGAAGCCGCGCGACGAGTGTGATGCAAGTGGAATTTTCTTCCGCTTGACGGAATTAGCGAGCGTATGACCGAAGCTGCTGCTCGGCGCGAAGCGAAGATTGTGCAGCTAATTGCAGGTGAGCTGCGCTTCGAACCAGTGTTGCACTGAGTTCGACAATCGCGGCCATGCGCGCAAGACATGCGCGTATGTGGCCGCGCTCGCACGGGTGATGCCGCGCAGTTCCTGCTCAATGGCGGGAAGATCAACACCGAGGCACCGGCCGGCCCTGGCGACGGTGCGACCATCGACCACAAGCTCTGAGATCAGCGACGCATTGCCGCGCGCGAACAAGAGGTCGAGCGGATCGGCATCGAGAATCTGATCACCCTCGAGGCGATCGAGATCGATGCTGACGAAATCGGCCGGCGCACCGACCGCGAGCTCGCCGGTGCCCGGCGCGCCGGTGGCGCGGCGGCCGTTGCGGATCGCGAGCGTGAAGAATTCCTGAGCAGTCCATGTACGCTTGAAGCCGAGACCACCGTGCATCATCTGCACCAGCCGCATCTCGCGCAGCACGTCGTCGTCCTCATCGAGCGCGAGGCCATCGACGCCGACCGCGATTGCACAGCCGCAAGCGTGCGCCGCCGCGATTGGCGCCAGCCCGGACCGCAGGTGCAGGTTGGAGGAGAAATTGGTGACGATGCGCGCGCCCGACGCCGCGATCATCTCGAGCTCGTCGGGCCGCGCGTGGATGCAATGCGCGAGCGTCAGCCGCTCCGAGAGGAAGCCGATGTCGCGGAGATAGCGGACGATACCGCCGGGAAAATGCCGGTCGGCCCAGGCGCGCTGGTAGATCGTCTCGAGCAGATGCATGTGGATGCGGCGGCCGGTCCGCGCCGAGTTCTCCGCGACTGCTTCCAGCAGCGGCTTCGAGCACCACTGCACCCCGGCTGGGCCAAGCTGCACATCGACCTTCGGCCCGCCGATCGCCGCAGCGATCGCGTCGGTCAGCTCGATATAGGCCTGCGGCGACATCGGGGCGCGCACGAACAGCTGTTCGATCATCTTGCGGTCGTCGGCCGGAAGACCTGACAGCACCGCTTCGCTGTCGCCATAGACGATCGGGTTCTGGTCGCGCACCGCGATGGCAAAGGCGATGCGGATGCCGACATCGCCGGCGGCGCGCGCGATTGCCCTGGCTTCATCGACGAGCGGCATGGTGCCACTCGGGCGGGTGTAGTGCACCATCATCGCCGCGCAGCCGGCCTGCGCCGCGCGGGCAAACGCCGTGGCGGCGCTGAGATACGGATCGACCGGCGTGCCGACCACCGTGCGCAGGATCCAGCTCTCCAGGGGCATGCCGACCGCGCCGAAGCTCGAGGCGCGCGGGCGGGCGTGGTCGTGGGCGTTGACGAAGGCGGGAAGGATGAGGGAACGCGGGCCTGTCGCCTGGCGCGCGGCTTCGGAAATATCGGTGATGACGCCGCCGGCGTGACGGAGCACGACGTCGTTGCGGATGTCGTGGTCAGCACCGCAGAACAGACGGGTTGCCGTGACGTCCATCGGTCCCTCCGCCGTCATTGCGAGGAGCGGAGCGACGAAGCAATCCATCTATTCCCGTGCCGAAGAATGGATTGCTTCGCTTCGCTCGCAATGACGAGTAAACTTAATTCGCCGTATACACCAGCTCCCGCTCCGCGCGCGGCGGCAGGAATTCCCGCGAAAACACTTCGGCCGGGGCCGGCGTGCGGGCGAGCTGGTAGCCTTCGACGATGAAGCCGATGGCGCGGGCCATGCGGTCGTCCTTGACGTCGCCGATGCCGATGTCCTTCATCTCCGGCGAGACGATCAGCTTCTCGAAGGAATATTGCAGGCGGCGCTTCTCGACATCGACATTGATGAGATTATCGTAGTTCAGCGCCGCCTTCATGGCCGCGTTCTGGTCCTTGGCGACCGCGATCGCGCCCTTGTTGATGGCGCGGACGAGTCCGGCCACCGCCTTCGGATTCGACGCGATCAGCTTGCGCGAGACCATCACGCCGTTGGAATAGAGGTCGAGCCCGTAATCGCCGAACGAGAACCATTTGAAGTCCTTGTCGGGGTCCTGGCGGTTCAGCACCAGGTTGAAATAGCTCGTGATGTTGAACACCAGCGCGGCGTCGATGTCGCCCTTGATCAGCATCGGCTCCTGCAGGTTCGGCGCCATGTTGGAGACCTTGATCTTCTCGCCATCGAGCCCGTTCTTGTGCACGAACACCGGCAACAGCCGCGTGGTCGGCGTCCCCTGCGCGCCGCCGAGCGTGTGGCCCTCGAAATCCTTGATCGTCTTGATGCCGCTCGAGTTCTTGGCGACGATCGCGAATGGCGGTTGGTTCCACATCATGTAGACCATGACCGGCGCATCCTGCGGCTTGGTCGCGGCGTTCTGGATGATCGCGTTGACATCGCCGAAGCCGGCATCATAGGCGCCCGACATGATGCGCGTCACCGTCGCGCCGGAGCCCTCGCCCTGGTCGATCACGACGTTGAGGCCTTCCTCTTTGAAGTAGCCGTTGTCCTTGGCGTAGAAGAACGCGGCGTCCGAGCCTTGCGTCTTCCAGCCCAGCGTGAACTTGATGGTGGTGTCCTCGGCGCGCGCGGGACCGGCGACCAGGGCCAATCCCAACAGCGCGGCGCTTACCTTTCTCAGCATCGAGATCTCCTTAAGCTTCATTGCTTGACGGTTGACGAGGTGTCTCAAGTGGCGATGACATTGTCCTTGCGCGTCGCCCAGCCGGTGACCTGGCCCTCGATCAGCGAGAACAGGACGTAGAGCGCGACGCCGAGGCCGGCGAGCACGAACAGCCCGGCGAACACCAGCGGCACGTTGAAATTGGAGGACGCGGTCATCATGACGTTGCCGATGCCGCGGTTCGAGGCGACGGTTTCCGACAGCACCGCGCCGACGAAGGCGTAGGAGACCGCGACCTTCAGCGAGGCGAAGAAGAACGGCATCGTCCGCGGCAGGCCGACGTTCCACAGGATGTCGAACTTGCTGGCGCCGAGCGCCTTCAGCACGTCCTCGAGCTCGGGCTCGGTGGTGGCAAGGCCGGTGGCGATGTTGACGACGATCGGGAAGAAGCAGATCGACAGCGAGGTCAACACCGCCGGCACGGTGCCGGAGCCGAACCACAGCACGAAGATCGGCACCACGGCGACCTTCGGGATCGACGAGAAGCCGACTAGCAGCGGATAACAGGTGTCGTAGGCGGTTTTTGACACCCCGATCACGGCACCGAGCGCGACGCCGAGCGCCACGCCGAGCACGAAGCCGATCATGGTGGTGGCCAGGGTCTGCACGATGTGCGGCCACAGGATCGGGAATTTCTCGAACAGCGTGACGAAGATCTGCGACGGCCGCGGCAACACGAGGTCCGACATCCCCGTCATCAGGCAGAACAGCTCCCAGGCGACGAAAAACAGCACGATCAGCGCCGCGGACCAGGCCTTCTGCCTGATGTCTGACACGGACATGGTCAGGCTCCCTCTCGCGCCGCGGTGCGCGCATCGACGATGAAGGCGCGGAGCTTCTGGTTGAGTGCGACGAAGTCGGGCTCGAAGGTCATCGCCACGGTGCGCGGACGGGCGAAATCGACCCTGGAGTCGTCGAGGATGCGGCCGGGCCGCGCGCTCATCACGCAGATGCGGTTGGCGAGGAAGCCGGCCTCGCGCAGATCATGGGTGACCAGCAGCACGGTCGGCCTGTGGGTGATCCAGAGCTGTTGAAGGATTCCCCACAGCTCCTCGCGGGTGAACTGGTCGAGCGCGCCGAACGGCTCGTCGAGCAGCAGCATGCGCGGCTCGTGGATCAGCGCGCGGCACAGATTGGCGCGCTGGAGCATGCCGCCGGAGAGCTGCCACGGATAGCGACCGCCAAAGCCCTTCAGCCCGACCTGCTCGAGCAGCGTGTTGGCCTTGTCGCGGAATTCGGTCTTGCGCAACTTGCGGAACTGCGAGCGGAACGGCTCGACGATCTTCAGCGGCAGCATGATGTTCTTTTCGATCGTCATCCACGGCAGCATGGTCGGGTTCTGGAACGCCATGCCGACCCGCACCGCGCGCGCCGCGACCTCGCGGCCGCCGACGATGACGACGCCGGTGGTCGGCCGCGCCAGGCCACTGACCAGCCGCAGGATGGTGGACTTGCCGCAGCCGGACGGGCCGACCAGCGCGACGAACTCGCCGTCGGCGATCCGCAGCGTGGTTGTCGACAGTGCCGGCACGGCGCGGGCGCCGCGGCCGAAGGTCACGGAGGCGTCCGACAGCGCGATCGCGGTCGGCGCGGACCCGGCGGCCATCGGCTCGCCGGCGAATTCGGAGTTTGGTTGCATGCGCATCACGAGCAAAGTGCATGCAAGCCGGATGCCAGCGGCCGTAGCGTTGAAAATCAAGGAGATCGCGCGTTCCGCGCCTCAAAGGCCGGATTCCTTTTGGGCAATCCGCGGCTCAAACTGCATGCAATTCGAGCGCCCGATTGCTCTGGCGGTATGATAAAGAGGCGTTCGAAGCACCTTCGAGAGGGATTCGCGGCAATGGCGGGGCGCGCCGACATCGGCAAGACGGCTGAATCGTCAGACAAGGTCAGCGTGATCTGCCGCGCGCTGCGGCGCGCGATCATCGAGCAGGCGCTGGAGCCCGGCGCCAAGCTGCCCGAGGATTCGCTCGGCGAGCGCTTCGGCGTCAGCCGCACCATCGCACGGCATGCGCTCGGGCAATTGGCGGCGGAAGGCCTGGTCGAGCTGCGGCGCAACCGCATCGCCGTGGTGGCGACGCCGAGCTGGCAGGAGGCGCGCGATGCCTTCGATATCCGCATCGAGCTCGAGCGGCTGGTGGTGCGGCAACTCGCGGGCAAGCTGACCAAGGCGCAGATCGCCGAGCTCACAGCCCATGTCGACGCCGAGGATCGCGCCCGCGACGGCACCGACGCGGTGTCGATCCGGCTCGCCACCGAATTCCACATCCTGCTCGCCCATATGACGAGCAGCCCGATCCTGGTGCGCTATGTCAGCGAGGTCGCCTACCGCTGCTGCCTGACGCTGTCGCTCTATAGCCGGCCGCATTCGTCGGAATGCGCGATCAACGAGCACCGCGCGATCATCGCCGCGCTGGCGAAAGGCGACGTCGACAAGGTGATGGGGCTGATGCACAGCCACCTGGATTCCGTGGCGACCCGCGCGCTGGTCGCGCCAAGCCCGCAGCGCGGCCGCGATCTGCTGGATATTCTGGCCCCCTATGCCGACGAGGCGAGCGGCGAGAAGCTGGTGAAGCTGCCGAAGGCGGCGCGGCGCTGATGCTCTTACCTCGCCCCGCCTGCGGGGAGAGGTCGGATCGCATCGCAGATGCGATCCGGGTGAGGGGGTACAGGTCTATCCGCGGCCGATACTCGCGGATGCAGCCCCTCACCCCGACCCTCTCCCCGCAAGAGCGGGGCGAGGGAGAACTGGCACCGCTTCCTACGCCTCGATCCCCCGCTGAATCAAAATCCGCTCGGCGCTGTCGTTCCAGACGTCCATCTTGACGATCTGCCCGCCCCGCACCACGAAGCGGTCGACATAGCGGTTGCCTTCGAACGGCGTGCCGTCGGTCCATTCGCCGTAGAGCGTGCCGACGCTATAGACGACGGTCTCGTCCGTGCCGGGGCAGACATCGAAGCGGTCCATTCTCTTCTTCACCCAGCGGTAGCGCTTCGCGTTGAAGGCGGTCGGCCCGCGCGGATGGTCGAATTCGCGCCCGCCGGTGAAGGTGATCACCGTGTCCGGCTTCATATAGGCCGCGGCCGCATCCGGATCGGGGATCATCGACGCCGTCAGATAGGCCTCGACGATCTCGGCATCGGACATCGGGCGGGCATCGGCTTTGGCGGGTGCGGACATGGGGCCTCCAGGAATAATCAGGACTCTACAATCTGCCGGCAAAAGTGTATGCATATTTTTTAGACAATCGAACCATAAAACTGCACACAATCTGGTGCTGCCGGATCCTCGCCCCTCCGCTAGGCTCAGACCATCCTGATGTTTCCTCGCCGATGATCGCGAAACCTGCCTTCGACCTCGTCTTCCGCAATGCCGTGACGCGCAGCTCCGCCGCCGCGGTCGATATCGGCATCGCCGGCGGCAGGATCGCCGCGATCGCGCCGCGCCTCGTGTGCGAGGCGGTCGACGTCGACCTCAACGGCCGGCTGGCGTTGCCCGGCTTCGTCGACAACCATATCCATCTCGACAAGGCCTGCCTGCTCGGCCGCTGCGGCCACGATCACGCCAGCCTCAGCGAGGCGATCCGCGCGGTGTCGGCGATGAAGCGCGACTTCACGGTCGAGGATGTCTATGCGCGCGGCTCAAAAGTGATCGAGCGCGCGATCACGGCCGGCACCACGCGGATGCGGACGCATGTCGAGATCGACCCGAGGATCGGGCTGCGCGGCTTCGAGGCGGTCAAGGCCTTGAAACGCGACTATGCCTGGGCGCTCGACCTCTCGCTCTGCGCCTTTCCGCAGGAGGGCCTGACCAACGATCCCGGCGCCGACGAGCTCTTGGTCGCGGCGCTCAACGACGGTGCCGAGGCGGTCGGCGGCTGCCCCTATGTCGACAGCGATCCGAACGCGCATATCGCGCGCATCTTCGACCTCGCGCAGGAGTTCGACGTCGATGTCGACCTCCATCTCGATTTCGACCTCGATCCTTCCTGGTGGCACATGGAGGAGGTCTGCCGGCAGACCGAGCGGCGCAACTATCACGGACGCGTCGCGATCGGGCATGCGACCAAACTCTCCGCGCTGCCGCCCGAGCGGCTGAAGGCGGCGAGCACGCGCCTCGCAGAGGCCGGTGTCGCGGTCACCGTGCTGCCGGCGACCGATCTCTATCTGATGGGCCGCGACGCCACCCACAACGCGCCGCGCGGGCTGACCGCCGCGCACCGGCTGGTCGCCGATGGCGTGCTCTGCTCGGTCGCGACCAACAATGTGCAGAACCCGTTCACGCCGTTCGGCGATGCATCGCTGCTGCGGATGGCCAATCTCTACGCCAATGCGGCGCATGCCGGGATCGGCGAGTTCGACGCCTGCCTCGATCTCGTCACCGACCTGCCGGCGCGGCTGATGAACCTGAAGGATTACGGCATCGCGGTCGGCAATCCCGCCGACATCGTCGTGCTCGATACCGACAGCGGAACCAACGCGATCGCCGAGCTGCCCGACGTGCTGATGGGCTTCAAGCGCGGCCGCAAGACGTTTGAGCGTCAGCGGCCGACATTGTTCCGGCCTGACACCGAGATGTTTGTCCCGTCATCCTGAGGCGCGAGCTCTTGCGAGCCTCGAAGGATGCACGGCCCCGTGAGATCCACGCGGAAAGAGCCGGGCCGTCGCCCTTCGAGACGCGCGCAAGAGCGCGCTCCTCAGGGTGACGGTGAACGAAGAGGCGAGTGCCGCCTTGCCAATACGCATTGTCGCCTTGCCCTGGCGCGAATTGACGCGTCCGCCGATCCGTTGTTGGTATCCCGCCAACAGCAACAAACAACCGGGCGGGAAACCATGAGCAAATCCACCACAATCAAAAGCGTCGAGACGCTCGCCTGCGATGCCGGCTGGCGGAATTATCACTTCGTCAAGGTGACGACGACGGACGGGCTGGTCGGCTGGAGCGAATATGACGAGGGCTTCGGCGCGCCCGGCGTGACGGCGGCGATCGAGCGGCTGTCGGCGCGCGTGGTCGGCAAGAACGCGTTCGAGCACGAGCGGATCTATGTCGAGTTGTTCGCCGCGACGCGCCCTGCCGCCGGCGGCGTGGTGGCACTGGCGCTCGGGGCGATCGAGAACGCGCTGCTCGACGTCAAGGCCAAGGCGCTCGGCGTGCCCTGCTACGACCTGCTCGGCGGCAAGATCCGCGACCGCGTGCGGGTCTACTGGTCGCATTGCGCGACCTGGCGCATCAATCATCCCGACTGGTACAAGCCGGCGATCACCGATCTCGACGGCGTCAAGGCGATCGGGGCTGAGGTGCGCGAGAAGAAATTCACGGCGATGAAGACCAACATCTTCGTCTATACCGACGGCAAGCCGCAAGGCTGGCGCCCCGGCTTCGGCTCGCCGTTCCAGCCCGAGATCAATATCGACCGCAATGTGCTGCGCAATCTCTGCATGCATCTGGAGGCGATCCGCGACGGCGCGGGGCCGGATGTCGATCTCCTGCTCGACCTCAACTTCAACGCCAAGACCGAAGGCTATCTGAAGATCCTGCGCGCCATCGAGAAGATGGACATGTTCTGGGTCGAGATCGACACCTTCAATCCGCAGGCACTCGGTTATATCCGCCGCCAGAGCCCGCACCCGATCTCGTCCTGCGAGACGCTGCTCGGCCTGCGCGAATTCCTGCCCTATTTCACCGAGCAGGCGATGGATGTCGCGATCATCGACACGCCGTGGAACGGGGTCTGGCAGTCGATGAAGATCGCCGCCGCCGCCGAGCATTTCGAGGTCAACGTCGCGCCGCATAATTTCTACGGCCACCTCTGCACCATGATGAACGCGCATTTCTGCGCCGCGGTGCCGAACCTGCGGATCATGGAAACCGACATCGATCGGCTGGCCTGGGACCACGAGCTGTTCACCCATGTGCCAGAGTTCGTCGACGGCCATCTCGTGATCCAGGATCGTCCGGGCTGGGGCACCGAGCCGAACGAGGAAGGCCTGCGCGCGCACCCGCCGAAGAACAAGGGCGGGCTGTTGAACTATGGGTTGAAGAAGTAAACTCTCTCCACACCGTCGTCCCGGCGAAAGCCGGGACCCATAACCACCGCTGCGTGGTGTGAAAAGGATTGTTGCCCCAGCGACGCACAAACAACTGAGAGTTGGGGTAATGGGTCCCGGCCTTCGCCGGGACGACGCATGACCCAACTCAACGGCCCTCAATTATCCTCGCGCACTGCCGTGAACGCGCTGTCGATCACGTCGCCGATCGGCTGCCAGGCATTGCCGTCGAACTGCACCAGCCGCATCTGCTTGATCGGGCGGAAGTCCTTCGGTCCGGTGTTGATCACGATCCCGGGCAGCGCGATCGGGCTCTGGTAGTCCTTCAGCGACGCGGCCTGCCGCATGATGTTCTCGCGCGACAGATCGTCGCCGCACTGGCGCAGCACCTGCATCAGCGTATCCGCGGCGGCGTAGCCGAACACGGCGTAGATGTCGTCCTTGTCACCGTCGGGATAATATTTGTCCATGAAGGCGAGCCATGCCTTGATCTGCGGATCGTCCTTCCAGGAGGCATCGCCGGCATCCTTGAGGAACGAGGTCGAGATCACACCGAGCGAATTCTGCAGGCCCGCCGGCCGCAAGGCGCTGGCGATCGAGGCCGACGCGTTGTCGAGGATGAACACCGGATGCCAGTCGAGGTCGGCGGCGACGCGGATCGCGCGCGCCGCGATCGCCGGCGCGCCGTCAAACACCAGAATATCGGCGCCGGAGTTCTTCAGGATTCCGATCTGGTTCTGGATCGCGGTCTCCGATGCATCGAAAGCGAGATCGGCGACGATCATGCCCGCGGTGTCGCCGAGCCCCTCCTGCAATCCCTTGAACAGGTCGCGGCCGAACTGGTCGTTCTGCCAGAGCACCGCGATCTTGCGGGAGGGATAGGCCGCTTGAATGTAATTGGCGTAGATCCGCCCCTCGGCGCGGAAGGTCGGCTGCCAGCCCATGGTCCAGGGAAAGGTCACAGGATGCGCCCACGCCTCGTCGCCGGAAGCAACGAACAGCTGCGGCACCTTGTTCTCGTTGAGGTACTTCCTGACCGCGAGATTGCTCGGCGTGCCGAACGAGCCGAACATCAACAGCACGTCCTGCTTCTCGACGAGATCGCGGGTCTGCTCCATCGCGATCTTCGGATTGGAGCTATCATCGACCGAGACGAACCTGACCTTGCGGCCGTTGATGCCGCCGTGCTCGTTGACCATGTCGAAATAGGCCGCCTCCGCCCGCCCGATGGTCGCGAATGCCGCGAGCGGTCCGGTGTACGGCATGACGTTGCCGATGCGGATCTCGTCGCCGGCCGCCGGCTGCGCCTGTTGCGCGCGCAACGGCGCCGCCGCGAGGACAGCTGCGAGGACCAGGGATATCGAAAGCGCAGTTTGTCTTTTTGTTTGCATCAACATCGCCACAAACGCCGGCGGCGGGCCGACGCTCCTCCCGAGCGAGCGGAGTTTATCGCCCAAGCCAATGCCGGAAAAATGAAATGTTGATGGCGGAGGCAGGCCTTCTTTCACCTCCCCCGCAAGCGCAGGGCAATCGCATATGGCAGCGAAAAGCTTGACGGCGCTATTTCCACATCGTCATGGCCGGGCTTGTCCCGGCCATCCACGTCTTTTTCGCGCGGAAACCAAGACGTGGATGCCCGGCACAAGGCCGGGCATGACGAGTCTGTGGAGGGATCGAGCGCACATGCGATAGCCCTGCCCGCAAGCGGGAGAGGGAGTGCAGTTCCGACTTGGCGATCAGCGCAATGTTATGTCGAGCCAGCCCAGCGGGTTGACCGCGACGCGGTCACCGCTGTCGACCAGGACGGTGGTGGTTTCAGCCTCAATGATCGCCGGACCGGCCAGCGAATGGCCCGGCCTGAGATCGTCGAGCGCGTAGACCGGCACCTCGCGCCAGGCACCGAACCAGGCCTGCCGCTTGCCGCGCGGCGCGCAGGGCGCAGCCGAGCTGGCCTTTCCGGCATCACTGCCGCCGCGCGCCACCTTGCCGACGGCGGCGACGCGGGCGTTGACGAACACCACCTCCTGGCCGCGCGAGGCATAGGTGTAGAGCTCCTCGTGGCGGCGATGGAAGCGCTCCTCGATTTGCGTCACGAGATCGGCGGCGCCGAGATCGAGGTCGCCGAGCGGCACGTCGATCTCGAACACCTGCTCGCCGTACCGCATCTCGGCCGAGCGTTCGGTCGCGATGTCGTCCTTGAACCAGTCGCGCAGCCGCCCCGCCGCCTGCGCTTCCAGCCCGGCGAACAAGGCGCGAACCTCGTCGGCGGAAATCCGGCCCGTGCCGTAATGGGTGCGGCTGACCTCGTAGCGCAGATCGCTGGTCAGCATACCCCAGGCCGAAAGCACGGAGGCGACCGTCGGCACGATGATGCGCTTGATCTCGAGCTCGCGCGCGACCTCGGCGGCGTGCATGCCGGCGGCGCCGCCGAAGCTGAGCAGCGCGAATTTGCGGGGATCGACGCCGCGGCGCAAGGTCATCAGGCGGATGCCGTCGGCCATCTTCAAATTGATCATCTTGTAGATGCCGGCGGCGGCCTCGATCCGCGACAGCTCGAGCGCTGCGGCAATCTGATCCACCGCCGTTTCCGACGCGACGCGATCGAGCGGGCGCGCGCCGCCCATGAAGGCGGCGGCGTCGAGATAACCGAGCACGACATTGGCATCGGTGACGGTGGCAGCCATGCCGCCATTGCCGTAGCAGGCCGGGCCCGGCACCGAGCCTGCGCTCTCCGGCCCGACCCGCAGCGTGCGGCCGCCGTCGACGCTCGCGATCGAGCCGCCCCCGGCGGCGATGCTGGCGATGTCGAGGCTGCGCAGCGCAATGCGCTGGCCTGCGAGCATGCCGTCGGCCGACAGCGAGGCCTGGCCATCGGCGATCAGCGAGATATCGGTCGAGGTGCCGCCCATGTCGAACGGCACGAGATCGGGAATCCCGAGCAGGTCGGCGCAGCGGCGGCTACCGGAAATGCCGCCGGCCGGCCCCGACAGCACAGTGCCCGCGGCAAGCCGCGAGGCCTCCTCCACCGGCGCCATGCCGCCATGCGATAGCACGACGAACAGCGAGCCGGCAAAGCCGGCCTCATGCAGGCTGCGCTCCAGATTGGTGAGATAGCGCCGCACGGTGGGCTCGACATAAGCGTTCACGATCGTGGTCGAGGCGCGCTCATATTCCTTGATCTGCGGCAGCACGTCGCTGGAGCGCGACACGCTGACGTCGGGCAGCTCCTTCGCCAGCTGCTCGACGGCGGCAAGCTCGTGTGCCGGGTTGAGATAGGCATGCAGAAAGCAGACCGCGACGGAATTCGCACCCGACCGTTTCACCTCGGCGACGACATCGCCGAGCGCTGTGGCATCGAGTGCAACCGCGGCGCTGCCGTCGGCCTTCAGCCGCTCGCGCACGCCAAAGCGGCGCTCGCGCGGCACCAGCGGCTCGGGCGGCGGCGTGCGCAGATCGTAGCGGTCCGGCTTCAGCCCTTCGCGCATCTCGACGACGTCGCGATGACCTTCGGTGGTCAGCAGCGCAACTTTGGCGCCCTTGCGCTCGAGCAGCGCATTGGTCGCAACCGTCGTGCCGTGCACCAGGCGATCGGTCGCGGCGAGCATCGCCGCGCGCGTCACGCCGAGGCGGCGCGCCAACTCTTCCAATCCCGCCATGACGCCGATCGACTGATCGGCCGGCGTGGACGGCGATTTCGCAAAAACCGTGCGCCCGGTTTGATCCGTCGCAACCAGGTCGGTGTAAGTGCCGCCGACGTCGACCCCAATCGTGTACATCGCTGCCTACACCGCTTTCGAAACCAAACCTTGCGCAAGGTCGCGCGCCCGCGCGTCCGCCGAGCGCTTCTCCGGTGGCCCCCAGCCGCCGCCGCCGGAAGACCGGATCTCGAGGCAATCGCCCGGACGAAGCTCGATGCCGACTTCTTTCGTCTTCAACACGCGCGGCGCGCGGCCTTCCGAGAGCAGCCGGTAGTGATGCGGCTCGCCGTCCTTGCCGCCGAGCATGCCGCAGGGACCATGGCGCGCGCCGTCGCCGGCGGTGTTGCCCTTGGCCGGCTTTTGCGTCTCCAGCACCATGTCGAGCGCGACGCCAAGGCCGCCGCGATGCTGGCCGTCGCCGCCGGAGTCCGGCCGGAATTCGTGCTGGCGGAAATGCAGGGGAAAGCGCACTTCGGCAACCTCGATGCTGCCGAATTTGAGACCGCCGACCGAGTGCCATTCGCCGATCGACGAATAACCGTCGCCGCCGGGCGAGGCGCCGCCGCCGGGCCGTGCCTGGAACATGTGCCAGATGAAATTGCGTCCGTTGCGTGGATCCTCACCCTGGATCGCGATACGGAAGCGGCGCCCCCACCCGCCCATCACCCGATCCGGACAGGACGCCGACATCGCCTTGATGATGGCTTCGACGATCTCGTTGGAGGGATGGCTGGTGCACAAGGTGACGGGACGGCCGGGATCGGCCCAAACAATCGTGCCCTGCTTCGCCACCACCTTGAGCGGCCGCAGCGCGCCGGTGTTCTTGGGAATGTCGGCATCGATCAGATAGGCAAAGGCCATCGCGACCGCCGCCTGCATGTTGGCATGCGAGGAATTGACAAAACTGGTCGACTGCGGATCGGAGCCGGTGAGATCAACCTCGATGTCGCTGCCCTTCTTGGTCACCTTGGCGGCGATCCTGATGTCGGTGCGGCCGTGGCCGTCATCGTCGAGCAGCGCCTCGCCGTAGAACACGCCGTCCTTCCAGCTCGACACCACGGCGCGGGTCTGCTGCTCGGTCGCGTCCAAAATCGCCTCGATCGCGGCTTCGACCGTCTCCGCGCCGAACTCGCTGAACAGTTTTGCGACGCGGCGCTCGCCGAGATGCGCGGCCCCGAGCATTGCCGCGAGGTCGCCGCGGAATTCACGGGGGTTGCGGATGTTCAAAGCCAGGAGGTCGAGCAGATCCTCGCGCGGCTTGCCGGCCTCGTAGAGCTTGATCGGCGGAATGCGGATGCCTTCCTGATAGATCTCGGTGGCGGCTGGATTGTAGGCGCCGTGGGTGGCGCCGCCGATGTCGCTCTGATGCGCGCGCACGATGGTCCAGAGCAGCCTTTTTCCGCCATCGAATACCGGCACGAAGGCCGTGAGATCAGGCAGGTGGCTGCCGCCCTGGTAGGGATCGTTGAGCAGGATGACGTCGCCGGGCGCGACATCCTTGAAGCGCTCCTCGACCGCCAGCGTCGCCCAGGGCAAGGCGCCGACATGAACCGGAATGTGGTCGGCCTGCGCGATCAGCCGCCCGTTGGTGTCGCAAATCGCCAGCGAAAAATCGCGGCTGGAATTGAGGATCTGCGAATAGGAGGTGCGAAGCATGGCTTCGCCCATCTCCTTCACGATCGACGACAGGCGGTGCTGGACGACGGAGCGGGTGATCGGATCGATCTTGGCGGACATCTTGGCCTTCTTGGCGCGAGCGACTTGCGCAGGGAGGATGGTGGAACCGGTCGATCGAAACCGGAATTCCTTCTTATAGCCAGTGGCTTGCGGATCGCAAATCGGCTGGCCCGGCCGAAACGGATCATTCCGGCGATCAGCAAGTCGTGATCGACAAGAATTTGCCTGACGACGGAATAGAACTCACGCTGCTGCGTCCCACCCATGCAAGCCGGCCCAAGCCCGTAACCGCTCGGGCCTCCCCGACAACTCCCAGGGTGAACGCAAATGCTTCCTCGATTCCTTAAGTCCGGCCTCGCGCCGCTCGCCGGCGTCGCCCTGCTCGCTTTTGCAGCTGCGGCGGCTGCTTTCGCGCATGACGACCATCATCCGGCGCAGGGCGCGCAGACGGCCGAAGAGAGCGCCTTCCTCGCCGAAAACGATACCGCGATGACCAAGATGATGAATGACATGGCCGCCAAGCCGAGCGGCGATATCGACCGCGACTTCGTCGCGATGATGACGCCGCATCATCAGGGCGCGATCGACATGGCGGTGATCGAGCTCCGCTACGGCAAGAACGAACAGCTGCGCCGGATCGCGCAGGAAATCATCGTCGAGCAGCAGCAGGAGATCGACGCCATGAAGCTCGCGATTGGAGCTCCGGTTACGGCATCCGCGCCCGCCCCGACGCAGCAGAGCCCGACGCCCGCCGCTCACGATCATATGAACATGTCCCACGGAATGAAGAACTAGGAGCCTCAAACGATGAACCGTCAAACCCTCAAGAGCCTGCTGGCCACGACCGTGCTGGCGATGTCGGGCCCTGCTTTCGCCGGACAGGCGCCGGGCGCTGCGTCCTCGCCCGACATTCCGGTCAGCCATCACGATCGCGTCTACGCCGCCGAGCAGTTCTCCAACACGGTGTCGGTCACCGACCCGGCCGACAACAAGCTGCTCGGCGTGATCCGGCTCGGCGACCCGCAGCCGGGCAATTTCAGCCCGCTCTACAAGGGCCAGGTGCTGGTCCACGGCATGGGCTATTCGCCCGACCATCACATGCTCGCAGTGGTCTCGATCGGTTCGAACTCGGTGAGCTTCATCGACACAGCAACCAACGCGGTCAAGCACGTCACCTATATCGGGCGGTCACCGCACGAGGCGTTCTTCACGCCCGACGGCAAGGAAGTATGGGTCACGGTGCGCGGCGAGAATTACATCTCGGTCATCGACGCGCAGAGCTTCAAGGAAACAACGCGCATCGAGGTGCCCGCGGGACCGGGCATGCAGATCTTCTCGCCCGACGGCAAGTACGGCTACATCTGTTCGTCGTTCAACCCGGAGACTGACGTGGTCTCGGTCGCAGACCATCAGATCGTCGCCAAGGTGAAGCAGGAAAGCCCGTTCTGCCCGAACATCGCGGCGTCGCCCGATGGCGACCAGGTCTGGTTCACGCTGAAGGATGTCGGCCGGACGCAGGTGTTCAACGCCAAGCCGCCGTTCGACCTGATTAAGACCATCGACAGCGGCCCGATCACCAACCACGTCAATTTCGCGAAGACGCCTAAGGGCACGCTGGCCTATGTCACGATCGGCGGCACCAACGAGGTCAAGGTGTTTCGAACCGACGACTTCTCGCAAGTCGCGACCATTCCCGTCGGCAATCTGCCGCACGGCGTCTGGCCGTCAGGCGACGGCACGCGGGTCTATGTCGGTCTCGAAAATGCCGACGCGCTGGCGGCGATCGACACCGCGACCAACAAGGTGATCGCCAACATCCCGATCGGCCAGGCGCCGCAGGCGATCGTCTATGTGCCGAACGCCGCGCCAAATCCGGATGACCGCCAGAACCTGCAGGCCCTCGGCGTCGCCGGCCAGGCCGCTCACCTCGCGCTCGCACCGAAAAAGCAAGCCAAGGGCGAGAAGCCGCCGACCAGCGTATCGCTGTTCGATCAAGGGCTGATCCAGGTGCTGCAGGCTTCCGTGACCGGGCTCGAGCCGAAGCAGCACTACGTGCTGGGATTGGCCGAACACGCCGACGGTGGCGGCATGGTGGAGCCGCTGGCAGCCTTCATGACCAATCCGGCCGGCTCCGCGATCGTCAACGCGGCCGGTCCGATCCGGCAGATCGTGCAGAGCGCGGCTAGGGCGGAGCGACGCTACCTCGTCATCGCATCCGGCGAACCGGCGAAACTCGGAGCGGTCGTGCAGGTCCAAGCGCCATGAGCGACATGCTGCACCTGGTCGAGCCGCTGATACCCGCCTTGCGGCGCTATGCGCGGGCCCTGGTCCGCGACCATGCGGCGGCCGACGACCTGGTGCAGGACTGCCTGGAACGCGCCGTCATTCACTGGGAGCAGCGGCGGTCGGACAATCCGCGCCCGTGGCTGTTCGCGATCCTGCATAATCTCGCCATCAACCAGTTTCGCCGCGCAACGGTGCACGGCGTTCATGTCGCGATCGACGAAACCAACGAGGGTTCGTTCGGCCAGGAAGCGGCGCAGGAGCACAAGGTGATGTATCGCGATGTCATGGCGAAGCTCGCCAGGCTTCCGCATGACCAGCGTGCGGTGCTGCTGCTCGTCGGTGTCGAGGATTTGTCCTACGCCGATGCCGCGAAGGTGCTGGGCGTGCCCATTGGCACGGTGATGTCACGCCTCGCGCGCGCCCGCGAGCGGCTGCATCACGAACTGGAGGGAACTCCCGGCGACCTGGATCATAACATCGTGCAATTGCGGAACAAGACATGAGCAACCGCCCCATTACAGAAGACGACCTGCACGCCTATGTCGATCGCGCGCTCGAGCCGGAACGCGAGGCCGAGGTCCGAGCCTATCTGGACAAGCATCCGGACGTGGCCAAGTGCATCGCCGCCTACTCGGATGAGCGTAACCTTTTGCGATCGGCGCTGCTGCCGATCGCCGAGGAGCCGCTGCCGCCGCAGCTCAACCTCGCCAGGATGATCGAGAGCCCTCGTCGCCGCCCGTCGTCGTTGCGCTGGGCCATCGCAGCGATGCTGATGCTCTCGCTCGGCGGCCTCGGTGGATGGATGATCCGTGGCGCGACACAGGCACCGGTCGGCGGAATTGTGGCGCTCGCCGAGGAGGCCAGCGATTCCTACAGAGTGTACGCCTCCGATCGCACGCGGCCGGTCGAGCTGCGCGACAGCACCGAGCTTGTGCAATGGGTCTCCAACCGGTTGCATCAACCGGTGAAGCTGCCGGATCTCACCAAGTCGGGATATCGTTTGATGGGCGGACGGGTAGTGCCGACCGCACATGGTCCTGCGGCCATGTTCATGTACGACGACGATCGCGGCGAGCGGCTCGTGGTTCTCACCCGCCCGATGACGTCAGACCAGAACGCGCCGATGGCCGCGCATTCGGGTGGCAACGTCGCGGGCTTCTCGTGGGCCGACGGCGGTACGGGCTACTCCCTGGTGGGGCCGCGCGGGGGCGATTCCCTGCGGCCGCTTGCCAACGAGATTCGCAAGCAGGCGCAGACGATCTGATCGGAACGGAGCGCTAGGGCCTAGTGTAGACCAGGAACAGCACGATCCCGATCACCAGCGCGCCGGCGATGAACAGCAGCACCGCGGGCAACCCGAACAGCGCCGCGACGCCGGCGGTGCTCGATTGCAGCAGCGCCGCGCCGAGGAAGAACGCGAGATTGACCGAGGACAGCGCCTTGCCGGTGTTCTGTGCGGCGACGAGCTGGCGCGTCATGCCGTAGATCAGCGGCTGCGCCGACGTCGCGAGCCCGATCAGGATCAACAGCACCAGGTCATATTGCGTCGGCATCACGGTAACGCCGAAGAGGTTCGAGACCGGGAAATGCGGCGCACCGGCCGCCATCAAGACGAGCAGCAGCGCGGCGATGGCGTGCGTCACCGCCACCATGGCGCGGCGGTGCCCGAACTTGCGATCGAAAGCGCCGATGCAGGCCGGGCCGACGATCATCGCCAGCGTGAACAGGCCGAGCACATTGCCGGCCTCGATCCGGCTCAGCCCTTTCTCGTCCATCAGCCACGGGCCACCCCACAAGCCGCGCAAGGTCAGCGACGCGCCGAGCGACACCAGCGACAGCGCGATCAGGCCGCGCAGGCCGCGCGACATGCCGAGCCGCAGTACCTCGGCCATCTGGTGCAGCGGCGAGGAATCATCCGCATGCGCCGCCGGCTGCCGCGGCACCAGCGCGAACACCGCGATCAGCACGACAATGCCGAAGCCGGCCGAAACCCAGAAACCGGCGCGCCAGCCGAACTGATCGACCACGAAGGCCAGCGGGCTTGCCGACAGCAGCATGCCGATATTGCCGATCGAGAGGATCAGGCCGGACCACAGGCCGAACTTCGCCGCCGACATCTGCTTGGCCGCGAGCGTCATCGGGCACATCAGCATGCCCGAAGTGGCGACGCCGAGCATGAGCTGGCCAAGCACAAAGCTCGCAGGCCCCGTCGCCAGCGCCGAGACCAGCGTTCCGATAACGGTACCGGCGAGCAGGCTCAGCGACACCGGCCGCACGCCGAAACGATCCATCGCGGCGCCGACCGGGATTTGCGAGGCGGCAAAGGAGAAATGATAGATCGAGGTGAGGCTCGCCAGCGCCTGCGGCGAGGTGCCGAAATCCGACGCCATCAGATCGAGGCTGATCGCCGGGATGGTCCGCAGCAGCGTCGACAGCATGTGGCCGGAGGCCAATGCCAGAAGTGCAAGCACCAGGGCGCGGAACCCGATCCCCGCCTCTTCCTTCGTCACCACGCCGTCCACGAATCGCCTCTTCCCCGAGCGGTTTGGCGACGGGCGTAACATTATTGGGCGGAGGGTGCCAACTTTGGCGGCACCGCGATTTTGGCACCCCACATGCCGTCATGGCCGGGCTTGTCCCGGCCATCCACGTCTTTTCTTCGCGTGGAAACGAAGACGTGGATGCCCGGGACGAGCCCGGGCATGACGAGTTTGTGGGGACTGCGTCCCTTACTGCCTATGGAATACCAGCGTGCGCAGCTCGATGCTCTCGCGCGGCGCGGCGTCTGCGGGCGTGGTCGGATCGACAAACGCGGTATGCGGCCCGAACCGCGTCCGGCCGTCGGTCGCCGAGTCGTAGCATTTCAGCAGGATCGCCTCGTCCGGCGTCATCTCGGGAATGTAGAACCAGCGATGGTTCGGATTGTACTTCACCGAATAGGTCTCGCCGCTGCGGTTCGGATAGATCAGGTCCGAAGCAATGAGATCCTCCGGCGCGACCGTGGTGCCGTCGGCCATCGCCAGCGGAGAATCGCGCAATGGACCGCGGATCGGGCGCCACAGATTGATCACCTGGACGCGGCCCTTGACCAGCTGCTCGGCCTCGTCGGGCAGGTGCTCGAACACGCGGTTGCGGCCGGAGACGGCGGTCTGATCGACATGGACGCGGGTCGCCGGCTGGCGCGGACCACCGCCGCGGATATCCGCTGCGCCCTCGACACGCTTGCGCACGGTGTGATCGAAGATGAGAACGCGATCCGCCTTCAGCGTCGCCTTCAGGAAGGCCTCGACGGCAGGATAGTAGACGTTGCGGACTTCGTTCTCGTCGTAATAGTCCCTCACACTGGTCGGATGCTTGACCAGCGCAAAGCCCTCGCGATCGAGCGAGAAGCTGTCGGCGATCAAACGCCCGTCAAAGATCGGAACATTGTGGGCTTCGGGCAGCGCGGTGGATTTGGGTTCGCCGGGCGGCGGATCGAAGGCGTAGGTCCGGGGCTTGCCCGGCGTCGGCGCGATATAATTCAGTTCAGCGGTCACAAACGGCAGCGACTCGATGCGAGTTTGTTGAAGGCCCATGGTGATCTCCCGGACTCGATTGTTCGTGCTTTTGATCTTGGCAGCGCCGGAGGAAGCGGCAAGGCCGCGGCGAAAATAGCAACGTTGCGGTTTTGGAATGTGCCAAACGGGGAAAATCCTTGCCGCGCGGCAGCCCGCGGACGAATGGATGTTTTGAATCACGGGTTCGTTAGCGGTGCAATAGTGCGGAGTTGAATCGCTTCCGCGCAGACGGTCCACATCTCCCGCTTGCAGGGCCGCCGCAGGTGCGCCGGCAAAATATCGAAAACAACCCCATGCAAAGGAGCTCGCGGCTGCCGGCCTTCGACCGGGCAGCTTGACACGTCGGGCAAATCAGGGATACATTTCCAATATTCCGAAATCGTGCAAGCACCCGTCGTCCTGGCGAAAGCCAGGACCCATTACCACCGAATTTGATAGCGAGCGGGATCGCGGCCCCAGCGTCGTACAACAACTGCCATCCGGGGTAATGGGTCCTGGCTTTCGCCAGGACGACGCTGGTGTCGCTTGCAGACTGCCTACAGTCCCGCGCCCTTCTCGACCGCGGTGCCAAACGAGCGATCGACGACGTCGGCGGCGTTGATCTTCTGCCGGATCAGGCCCCAGCGGTCGTAGAGGTCGATGGTCTTCTGCTCGTCGGCCACCACGCTGTCGTCGATCGGCGCGATGCGGATCTTGGCGCGCGTCAGCCAGTTCACGGCCACCGCGGGCGGGATGTTCATCAGCCTGCCCCAGGTCGCAGCGTAGCCCTCGACATTGTTCTGCGACCATGCGCGCGCGGCCGCCAACCGCCGCACGAAATCCTCGAGCTCGGCGCGCTTGGCCTTGATCGCATCCGGTGTCGCGACCTGGAAGCCGAGGCCGGGCGTAATGCCGTCGGCCGTGATAACGCGGCGCGACTTGAACAGCACCTCTTCCTGGCTCACATACGGCTCCCAGGTCGACCAGGCGTCGACCGAACCTTGCGTGTAGGCGACCTTCGCGTCCGACGGCGCGAGGAACACGATCTGCACGTCGTTCGCCTGCCAGCCTTTCGATTCCAGCGCCGCCAGGATCAGCTGATGGCCGATCGAACCGCGGCCGGTTGCGATCTTCTTGCCGCGCAGATCGTCAAAGCTCTTGATCGCAGAGCTTTCCGGCACCAGGACCGCGAGCCCGTCGCGCGACTGCCGCGCGGCCGCAATCGCCTTGACTGGAATTTTGGCGGCCGCCGCGAAGGTGAACGGCGCGTCGCCGACCAGGCCGGTGTCGATCGCGCTTGCGCCCAGCGCCTCTAGCAGCGGCGCGGCCGCGGCGAACTCCTTCCACTCGATCTTGTAGGGGACGTCCTTGAGCACACCGGCCGCTTCCATCACGGCCTGCGAATTGCCCTTCTGGTCGCCGACGCGCAGCGTGGTCTGCGCGGCAGCGCCATCGACGGCGGCGAGCGCAAGCACTGCCGCAACAATGAGACGGATCATTCGGCGGCAATCCCCCGCTGCTGGTCGCGCGCTTCGATCAGCTTGCGGGTCAGCGGGATCAGCGCCCGGCCATAGTCGATCGCATCGACCAGCGGGTCGAAGCCGCGGATCAGGAAGTGGCTGACGCCGAGATCGTAATAATCGCCGAATACCTCGGCGACCTGCTCGGGTGTGCCGACCAGCGCGGTAGTGTTGCTGTTGGCGCCCGTCAGTTTGGCGATCTCCGTCCACAGCCGCTTGTCGATGCGCGTGCCCTGATCGGCGAGCGCCAGCAGCCGCTTGGCGCCGTCCGTCGCGTGGTTGGGACGGCGATAGCCGGTCTGGTCCTGCAGCGCGGTGGCGCGCTCGAGGATGTGCTCCGCCTTCTTCCACGCCTTCTCCTCGGTGTCGGCGAGGATCGGCCGCACCGACAGGCTGAAGCGCGGCGTCGGCCTTCCGTGCTTCGCAGCCGCCGCGCGCACCCGCGCGGTGACATCGCGCACCTGCGCGTAGGACTCGCCCCACAGCGCGAAAGTATCGGCGTGCTTGCCCGCGACCTCGACCGCGGCGTCCGAGCCGCCGCCGACGAAGGTGTAGATGCCGCCCTTCTGCAACGGCTTCACCTGCGAGAAGCCGTTCTCGACGTTGTAATACTTGCCGCTGTAGTTGAACGGCTTCTCGCTGGTCCATTCCAGCCGCACCACATCGAGGAATTCGCCGGTGCGGGCGTAGCGCTCATCCTTGTCGTCGAGCGTGTTGCCGTCCTGGCGCAGCTCGATGGCGTTGCCGCCGGTGATGACGTGCAGCGAGACGCGGCCGCCATAGAACTGATCCAGCGTCGCAAGCTGCCGCGCCAGCAGCGTCGGCGCGGTGAAGCCCGGGCGCTGCGCGATCATCACCTTGAGCTGCTTGGTGATGGTCAGGACATGCTGCGCGACCTGCAACGCATCCGGCGTGGTGGAGTGGAACGCCAGCAGCGCGCGATCGAAACCGGCGAGCTCATGGGCCTTGGCCACCGTCTCGATATAGGGCGGATCGAGCACCGGGCCGGAGCGGACGATGGTCTCGGAGGCATTGTTGTTGGTGATGAAGCCGATGAACTCGACCGGCATGACGGGAACTCCGTTGTTGTTGGCTATTGTTTTCAGACGCCCAGCGCGGAGCGTCCGGCGGAGACACGGGTGGCATCGTCTTGCGGGGTATGGACGCGGCCGCACAGCACGTCGCGGTAATGCCGCTCCAGCGGATTGGTTCGCGACAGGCCGTGATTGCTGGTCAGCGACAAGGCATCCTCCACCACTGCCGCGGCGTTGTTGGTCACCGTCAGCTTGATGATGTTAGACTCGATCGCGGACAGCTGGAAGCCGCTATCGAAATCGGCGGCAAAGCTGTCGATCAGGCGGGCATTGACCGCAAGGCGGGCCTCGATCGCGCCGACGACCTCCTGCATCCGTGGCAAGGTCGCGAGCGGCGCGCCGAGATTGGCGGGCACCCGCTCCTTCAGGAATTCGACCAGCCAGTCGCGGGCCGCGCGGGCGATGCCGTCATAGATCGCGGCGACGAAGATCGCATGCACGGTCGCCTGGGTGACGTCAGGAACCTTCCAGTCGTCGGGCCTGCGGACGTCGATCTCGTAATCCAGCGGAAACACGACGTCGTCGAAGATCACGGTGTGGCTGCCGCTGGCGCGCAGGCCAAGATGGTCCCAGCTCTCCTCGATCCGCGTTCCCGGCAACCCTGCTGGAACCAGAAACAAGCCGACACGGGTCTCCGGCTCGTCGGTCTTCGCCCAGACCGAATACCATTTCAGGATCGGCGCGCCGGTCGAATAGATCTTCTTGCCCGTCAGCCGCCAGCCGGTTTCGGTGCGGCGCGCTGTGGTTGCGGGCAGGCCGCCACGCGCGGGCGAGCCGAGCTCAGGCTCGACGCGGAGCGCATTGATCAGCGCCACGCCCTCGACCGTCTCCTTGGCGAGCTTGCGCGACAGCCGGCCCGGCCAACGCGTGCTGCGCGCCATCACCAGATGCTGGATGTAATGCATCGACAGCACCAGCGCGGTCGACGGATCGGCCTTGCCGATGATGCCGAGCACGCGCGTGGCGTCGCGGGCGCCCGCTCCGCCGCCGCCGAGCGCCGCCGGCACGGTCAGCGCCAGCAGGCCCTCGCGCGACAGATCGGCGAAATTCTCGAACGGAAAACTGGCGTCGCGGTCGTGCGCCGGCGCACGCGCTGCAAACACGTCGGCGAGCCGCAACGCGCGCGCGATGTGCTCCGGCCCGTCCGCCGGATGCAGCTCCCTCGCCGCAGATCTCACCATGTCGCCTCCAGTCCGAGCAGGCCGAGAATCTGCTTGCGCAGCTCAGCCAGATAAGGATCGCCGCGATGCCGCGGATACGGCCGGGCGACAGCGATGTCCGCCTTGATCCGCGCCGGCCGATCGGAGAGCACGATGACGCGGTTGGCGAGCACCAGCGCCTCCTCGACGTCATGGGTGACCAACAGCGTGGTGAAGCCTTTGCGCTGCCACAGCGCGACGAGTTCTGACTGCATCGCGATCCGCGTCAGCGAATCGAGCTTGCCGAGCGGCTCATCGAGCACCAGGATCTTCGGATCGTTGACCAGCGCGCGCGCCAGCGCCACACGCTGCGCCATGCCGCCGGACAGCTGGTGCGGATAAGCGTTGCGGAACGAGGACAAGCCGACCAGCTCGATGACGTCATCGACGCGGTGACGCTGCGCCTTCAGGATGCCCTGCGCTTCGAGGCCAAGCGCAACATTGTCCCACACCGTGCGCCACGGAAACAGCGTCGGATCCTGGAACACGACAACCCGCGACGGATGCGGGCCGGCGATGCGGACTTCATCCTCGCGCAGCGTGCCTGCGCTCGGCTTCTCCAGCCCCGCGACCAGCCGCAGCAGGGTCGACTTGCCGCAGCCGGACGGGCCGAGCAGCGCGACGAACTCGCCCGGCGCGATCGCGAGGTTGACATTGTCGAGCACCGGCAGCGTGGCGCCATCGATATCGAAGGCGTGGCTGACGCCTTCGATATCGAGCTCGGCGCCGACCGCCGAATAGGTGATCGCCTCAGCTGCGGACTGCACTACCATTTGACGACGCCCTTCTGCCAGACCAGCAGGCGGTCGCGGGTGCGAAACAAGAGCGTGATGGCGCCGGAGCAGAGCAGCGACATCACGATCAGCGCCGCATACATGTTGGCATAGGCCGCCCAACCCTGCGCCCATTGCAGGTACCAGCCGAGCCCGGCCTTGACGCCGATCATCTCGGCGACGACGAGCACGGCGAAGGACGAGCCGAGCCCCATGAACAGGCCGACGAACACATGCGGCAGCGCGGCGGGGATCGCGACCTTCAGCACCAGGAATGACGGCTTTGCGCCGAGCGTGCGCGCGACGTCGTAATAGGCGCTGCTGACGCTCGCGACGCCCGACCAGGTCAGGACCGTCACCGGAAAGCCGGTGGCGAGCGCGATCAGGAAGGTCGAGGCGCTCCAGCTCGACGGAAAGGTGAAGAAGGCGATCGGCAGCCAGGCAGTGGCCGGCAGCGGGCCGATGAAGCGCAGCACCGGATGCACCCAATAACCGATCTTCTGCGACCAGCCGATCGAGACACCGGTGATAAAGCCGACGGTTGCGCCGATGACGTAGCCGCCGAGCTGCAGCTTGATCGAGGCGAACACGCTGTCGAGCAGTTTTGGCAGATCGTCGGTATAAACTTCGAGGATCGACTGCGGCGGCGGGAAGAACGGCAGCGGCAGCCAGGCGAACTTTGCGGTGGCGACCTCCCACAACGTCACGAAGGCGCCGAACGCCACCAGCCACGGCGCGCGTTTGCGCAACGCCTGCCCGGCGCCGCCGAGATAATCCGCGCTGAATGTGCCGAACAGGATGAAGGCGGCGATGACGATCGCGCCGATGCCGAGCGATCCGGTCCGCGACCAGTCGCCGACATCGGGCCAATAAAGGCATGAGAGGCCGAAGGCGAGCCAGACGAGGCTCGCCGCAAGGCCGACACCGTAGCTGCCGGAGAGGTTCGAGAACGTGACCGCCGCACGCGGCGCGGGCGCGGCCGTCGTGTCAGACACTGAATACGTCGACATAGATCCGCTCCGCGAATTTGGCCGTGTCGGTGCTCTGCTTGAACACCTGCACCGTCTTGAGGTCGTCGGCGTAGCCCTTCAACTCGCGCTTCAGCACCTCGCCGGTCGGGTGATGGTGATGGGTGTGGTAGCGTGCCATCGCCTCGAGATCGGCGAGGCTCGCCGCCTTCGGCGCATAGGGCTGGAACGACTTCGCCGCCTTGTCCGGGTTCTGCGAGGTGAACATCGCGGCGTCGAGCAGCGCCTGGGTGATGGCACGCGCGACTTGCGGCTCCTCACGCACCAGGCTGCCGCGCAGGCCGACGATGCAGCAGCTCTTGTCGCGATATTCGCCGTCGAGGTTGGAGGCGACCTCCTTGTACTGCGCATCCTTCAGCCAGAGATAGGCCAGCGGGTCCGACGACAGGAAGGCCTGCACCTCACCCTTCTCGACCGCGACGTTCAGGAGATTGCCGGGATAGGCACGCCAATCGACGTCCTTGATCGGGTCGATGCCGAGCTTGGCGAGCTGGATCGAGAAGAAATTCTTGTCGGGACCGGCGAGATCGCCGACCGCGACGATCTTGCCCTTGAGATCGGCAAGCTTGCCTATGCCGGAATTGGTGCGGGTCAGGACGCGCATGCAGCCGCCATGGGTGCCGGCGGCGATCTTGACGTCAAAGCCCTGCTCCAGCGGCTTCAGCCAGCGCAGCGCCATGCCGAGACCGGCGTCGCTCTTGCCGGTGGCGATCGCCTCCAGCAGCTGGTCGGTCGAACCCGAATAGTTGACCAGCTCGACATCGAGGTTCTGCTTCTGGAAGAAGCCGTGGTCGATCGCGACCGGCAGCGGCGCAAGGCAGACCGCGCCGGCGTTCCAGGACAGCTTCAGCTTGCGCGGCGCGCCGGTCAAAGCCGGTGCATCGGATGCGGTCTTGCAGATCGGGAATTCGGAGAAGTCGATCGCCGGCGTGATCGCCCGTGGCGCGAAGGCCTGCGCACTATACGCCCCGATCGGCGCGGCAAAGGCCGCGGCGGCGCCGGCACGCAGCAATGTGCGGCGATCCATCACCGTCTTGTTGTTATCTTTCGACATCTTCACTCCTGCATTTCGGCAAGGCTCCGCCCCGCGCGCAAAGCGTCTCCGTTTGCACGCCCCGTCGTTCGAAGCACATGGTTCAGAAAAAAGCGGATTTCTCCGGCGCGATTGCACTCAAAGCAACATGCAAATGATGCGGCGCGACAAGATCATCGTCAATGAAATGGAATTTCGAATGTTGTCGGCGCCACAGCTGAACTCTCCACGATCGCATCGCGCGGCGATGAAAGGATTTTCACGATCGTCCCGCACGGAGATGCGGCGCGATCACCCGCGACTGCATCAAATTTGAGCGTTTTGTGGCCGCGTGCGCGATGTCTTCTACGCGCGGCCTGCCTGACGAGATCATCCTTGCCGCGCAGCCGGCGAATTCAGATTTCCGTTTCGTTGACGGCGAACGGCTTGCTCATAGACTTGATCGAACGCTGCCGCGCGTTCCGCCGAGCAGCGAATGAATCAGGAAGAAAATTCAAATGCGCAAACTGACTCGCTCGGGCCCCTATACCTTCACCCGCCGCACGGCGGCCGCGTTGATCGCAGCCGTGATCACGCTGTCGACGTCGGCTGCGGCACTCGCGGCTGACGCGATCGTGCTGCGCGTCGGCGACCAGAAGGGCGGCAACCGCTCGCTGCTGGAGATTTCCGGCCTCGCCAAGGATCTGCCCTACAAGATCGAGTGGTCGGAATTCCCTGCCGCGGCCCCGATCCTGGAGGCGATCAACGCCGGCGCGCTCGACGTCGGCTACACCGGCGACCTGTCCTTCCTCACGGTCTATGCGTCGGGCGCCCCGATCAAGGCGATCGGCGGCACGCGCTCCGATGCGCGGACGCAGGCGATCCTGGTGCGCGGGGATTCGCCGATCAAGACCGCGGCCGATTTGAAGGGCAAGCGCCTCGCCGGCACGCGGGGCGGTTGGGGCCAGTTCCTGATCAATGCGACGCTGGAAAAAGCCGGCAGCAGGATCGAGGACGCAACCTTCGCCCCGCTCGGCCCGGTCGACGCCAAGATCGCGCTGCTCGCCGGCTCGATCGACGCCTGGGCGGTGTGGGAGCCATATATCTCCTACGCCACGCTGAAGGACAAGGCGCGCGTCGTCGCCGACGGCGAAGGGCTGACGCCGACCATCACATTCATCGTCGCCTCCGACAACGCGATCGCGACCAAGCGCGCGGCGGTGCAGGACCTGGTGCAGCGGCTCAACAAGGCGCGGCTATGGTCGCTCGACCATCTCGCCGAGTACGCCAGGAACACGGCCGAGCTCACAAAACTGCCGGAGGACGTGCTGCTCGCCGCCTACACTGCGCAAAAGACGAGCCCGATCGCGATCGACGAGGCCGTGGTGAACGAAGTGCAGGCCGCCTCCGATCGCGCCACCCGCTACGGCATCCTCGGCAAGACGCTCGACGTCGGCAAGGCCGTCGACCGGAGCTTCACGGCGAGCGCGAGCTTGAACTAGCGGCGCGAGTGAACCGGGCACGCTCTTTCCTCACCTCCCCTTGAAAAGGGGAGGTCGGATTGCACAGCAATCCGGGTGGGGATCTGCCTCCACAAGCGCCGGTGTCCGTGGACAGCAACCCTCACCCCGCCCTCCCCCTTTCAGGGGGAGGGAGACAGACGGCGGTGCTCGCCCGACGACAAATAAGATGCGCACCACCATGGAGACATCCGATGTCCGGCCCGCTCCATCTCGTACTGATTGTCACAGCACACCTGCTCTGCATGACCTTGTTGGTCGCGCTGTCGGTTTGATAGCGTCCTCTCCGGGCCAGCCCCAGGGAGAACAACAATGAACCTATCAATGAAGGACCGCGTCGCGGTGGTCACCGGCGGCAGCAAGGGCATCGGGATCGCGGTGGCGCGGCGGTTTGCCGAATCCGGCGCCAGGGTCGCGATCCTCGCCCGCGGCGCGGCCGACCTCGCTGCGGCGCGCGAAGCGCTCGCCAGGGACGGCCTTGTGGTGCGCGACTACGTCTGCGACGTCGCGAAGGCCGCCGATATCACCAAGGCCCACGACCAGATCGTCGCGGATCTCGGCAAGATCGATGTGCTGGTCAACAACGCCGGCACGGCACGCACGCTGGCGTTCGAGAGCATCAGCGACGAGGCCTGGCAGGAAGACCTCGACCTGAAACTGTTCGCCGCGATCCGTTTCAGCCGGCTGGTGTGGCCGGGCATGAAGCAGCGCAAATGGGGCCGCATCATCAACGTGCTCAACACCTTTGCCAAGGCGCCGGCCGGCAATTCCGCGCCGACCTCGGTGTCGCGCGCGGCCGGCATGGCACTGACCAAGGTGATGGCCAATGAAGGCGGCGAGCACAACATCCTGGTGAACGCGCTCTTGGTCGGCCTGATCATGAGCGATCAATGGGTCAAGCGGCATGCTGCCCAGGCGCCGAACACGGATTTCGGGGAATTCGCCAAGGGCCTTGCCAAGGGCACGCCGCTCGGCCGCATCGGCACGGCGGAGGAGTTCGCCAACCTCGCCTGCTTCCTGGCCTCGGAGCAAGGCTCCTACATCACCGGCACCGCCATCAATGTCGATGGTGGCCGGTCGCCAGTGGTCTAGAGCCCCGGTCCCGGTTCAACCCGGTCCGGAGCTCCAGATTCTGCTTTGGCGCGTTTTCTTCACGCGAACCGGTGTCCACTCGCTGGAAAACGCGGGCTGGCAACCAACGGCAGGAAGCGACGGCTCAAAAGCAAAAGGCCTCCGTTACCGGAGGCCTTTCATCTTAAACCGCGTCCTTGGCGGCCTTGACCGGCCGTGCGCGGACGATCTTCCGGGCCGGCTTGGCCTTGAACATCATCTCTTCGCCGGTGAAGGGGTTGGTGCCCTTGCGCGCCTTGGTCGCAGGCTTCTTGACCACAACGAACTTCGCGAAGCCGGGGACGAGGAACACCCCGGCCTTCTTCAGCTCCTTGTGGCCGACATCGACAAGCGAGTCCAAAACGTTCTTGACGTCGCGCTTGGAGAGTTCGGTGGTGGTCGCGATCTTCTCGATCACTTGCGACTTCGACAGTTGGGTAGCCATGGTTGCTCCATTGATTCTGGAGTAGGCACGATATGGCGGAAAACGCCGAGAAAAACAGTGTTTTCTGCACTCCCCACCACAATATCGCTGTGGACAGCCTCCGAATCAGGGTTTTTTCCAGTGTTTTTTCAAGTCAAGGCGCTTCCGACCCCTAAAATTACAGGGTTTGCGCGGCTTCGGCGCTCCCGAAACGTCCCTTCGAGAGAATCACCAGACGCAACTCGCGCGGCCCAAACTGCGACAATGCGGCGCCCGATCCGGGTTGCGAAGCGTCGCAATGCGCCACTTCAGGTTTCGGAAACGATCCTCCAAAAGGCCGAGGCATTAGAAAATGACTCGGGTTCCCATTCCATCGTAACATCGCAAAGGGGCGCCACGACCGATCCGGCTGGTCGCCCGATGCAAGCCTTTATGTAAGTACCGGAGACCCGCGTATGGATTTGAGCCGCCTCGAGATCAACCGCCGCACGGCCCTTCTGACCTCGGCCGCGATTGCGGCCAATGTCATCAATCCGATGCGGGCATTCGCGCAGGAGGCCCCGCGCAAGGGCGGCGTGTTCAACGTCCATTACGGCGCAGAGCAGCGCCAGCTCAATCCCAGCATCCAGGCCTCGACCGGCGTCTACATCATCGGCGGCAAGATCCAGGAGAATCTGGTCGACCTTGACGCCAACGGCCAGCCGGTCGGCGTGCTCGCCGAGAGCTGGGAGGCGACCCCGGACGGCAAGACCGTCACCTTCAAGCTGCGCAAGGGCGTCACCTGGCACGACGGCAAGCCGTTCACCTCGGATGACGTCGCCTTCACCGCGATGAACATGTGGAAGAAGATCCTCAACTACGGATCGACGCTGCAGCTGTTCCTCACGTCGGTCGATACGCCCGATCCGCAGACCGCGATCTTCCGCTACGAGCGGCCGATGCCGCTGAACCTGTTGCTCCGGGCCCTGCCCGACCTCGGCTATGTCTCCGCCAAGCATCTCTATGAGAATGGTGACATCAGGCAGAACCCGACCAATCTGGCGCCGGTCGGCACCGGCCCGTTCAAATTCGTCAAATACGAGCGCGGGCAATACATCATCGCCGACCGCAACCCGGACTACTGGCGGCCGAACGCGCCCTATCTCGACCGCATCGTCTGGAAGGTGATCACCGACCGCGCCGCCGCGGCCGCCCAGATGGAGGCTGGCGAGCTGCACTACAGCCCGTTCTCCGGACTGACGATCTCGGACATGGCGCGGCTCGGCAAGGACAAGCGCTTCATCGTCCAGACCAAGGGCAATGAGGGCAACGCCCGCACCAACACCATCGAGTTCAACTTCCGCCGCGAGGAACTGGCCGACATCCGGGTCCGCCGCGCCATCGCGCACGCGATCAACGTGCCGTTCTTCATCGACAATTTCCTGGGCGATTTCGCCAAGCTCGGCACCGGCCCGATCCCCTCGACCTCGACCGACTTCTATCCCGGGCCGAACACGCCGCAATACCCCTATGACAAGGCCAAGGCGATCGCGCTGCTCGACGAGGCCGGCTTCAAGGCCAATGGCGGCAACCGCTTCTCGCTGAAGCTGTTGCCGGCGCCGTGGGGCGAGGACATCTCGCTGTGGTCGACCTTCATCCAGCAGTCGCTGGGAGAAGTCGGCATCCAGGTCGACATCGTGCGCAACGACGGCGGCGGCTTCCTCAAGCAGGTCTATGACGAGCACGCCTTCGATCTCGCGACCGGCTGGCACCAGTACCGCAACGACCCGGCGGTCTCGACCACGGTATGGTACCGCTCCGGCCAGCCCAAGGGCGCGCCGTGGACCAACCAATGGGGCTGGGAGGACAAGACCGTCGACAAGACCATCGACGATGCCGCCACCGAGGTCGATCCGGCCAAGCGCAAGGCGCTCTATGCCGATTTCGTCAAGGAGGTGAACACCGAGCTGCCGGTCTGGATGCCGATCGAGCAGATCTTCGTCACCGTGATCACGGCCAAGGCGCGCAACCACTCCAACACCCCGCGCTGGGGTTCGACGAGCTGGCACGATCTTTGGCTGAGCGCATAAGGCCACATCTGCGCTAGGCGTGGCGCCCTCTTCTCCCTCGCCCCGCTCTTGCGGGGAGAGGGTCGGGGTGAGGGGCTCGCTCCACGATATTGCTCCATCGATAGACCTGTACCCCCTCACCCGGATCGCATCTGGCGATGCGATCCGACCTCTCCCCGCAAGCGGGGCGAGGTAAGAAGGGGCCGGTGCCCACCCCGAACCGGTGTCCACATCGTTCGAAAACGCTATAGATAAAATATGCGTATCCTGAGCCTTGCGGGGCGGCGGCTCGCCGCCTCGATCCCGACCCTGTTCCTGATCCTGATCGGCGTGTTCCTGCTGCTGCAGCTCGCGCCGGGCGACACCGTCGATGCGCTGATGGCGCAGATGGGCGGCGGCGACGCCGCGACCGCCGAGGCGCTGCGCAAATTCTACGGGCTGAACCTCTCGGTTCCGGCGCAGCTCGGGAACTATCTGTGGCACCTGGTCCGGCTCGACCTCGGCTTCTCCTCGATCTACGGCAAGCCGGTGGCGACGGTGATCCTGGAACGACTGCCGCCGACCATCCTGCTGATGACCGCGTCGCTGTCGTTCGCGTTCTTCTTTGGCCTCGTGTTCGGCGTGATCGCCGCGCGTGGCGTCAACCGCTGGCCGGACACGATGATCTCCACCCTCGGCCTGATCTTTTACGCCACGCCCTCGTTCTGGTTCGGGCTGATGGCGATCGTGGTGTTCTCGGTCTATCTGCAGTGGCTGCCGCCGGGCGGCTTCGAGGACATCGGCAACGTCCAGACCGGAATCTGGCGCGTGCTCGATATCGCGGCGCATCTGGTGCTGCCGACGCTGACGCTCGGGCTGATCTTCCTCGCGATCTATTTGCGCATCATGCGCGCCTCGATGCTGGAGGTCCTGAACCTCGATTTCGTCCGCACCGCCCGCGCCAAGGGGCTGGACGAGACGCATGTCATCACCCGCCATGTGCTGCGCAACGCGCTGCTGCCGATGGTGACGCTGATCGGGTTGCAGGCCGGCACCATGCTCGGCGGCTCGGTCGTGGTCGAGAGCGTGTTCTCCCTGCCCGGCCTCGGCCGCCTCGCCTATGAATCGGTGGTGCAGCGCGACCTCAACACCCTGCTCGGCATCGTCTTCGTGTCCGCGCTGCTCGTCATATCGGTGAACTTCGTCGTCGACCTGCTCTACGCGCGGCTCGATCCGCGCATCGCGGCGGAGGGCTGACGATGGATGCCGTGAAGCGCTACTTCCGCAGCCCGGCCGCGGTGATCGGCCTGATCCTGCTGCTGCTCGTGATCGCGATGGCAATCAGCGCGGGTCTCCTCTATCCGCGCGATCCGCTCGCCCTTGCCGGCCGGCCGCTGATCTGGCCGTTCTCCAATCCGCGCTTCCTGCTCGGCACCGACAATTCCGGCCGCGATATCGCCGCCCAGATCTTCTACGGCGCGCGGATCTCGCTGCTGATCGGCGGCGTCGCCACCGTGATCGCGATCCTGATCGGCATCCTGGTCGGCGCCTTCGCCGGCTATTACGGCGGCTGGATCGACAATGTGCTGATGCGGATCACCGAGGCGTTCCAGACGCTGCCGAACTTCGTGCTGCTGCTCGTGCTGGTCGCGGTGTTCGGCTCGACCCTGACCACGGTGACCATTGCGGTCGGCGTGGTGTCGTGGCCGGCGCCGGCACGGCTGACCCGCGCCGAGTTCCTGTCGCTGCGCAACCGCGAATTCGTGCAGGCCGGCAAGACGCTCGGCATGAAGGACGTCCAGCTCATTCTCGGCGAAATCCTGCCCAACGCGCTGCCGCCCGTGATCGTCTATGCCAGCGTGGTGATGGCGGTCGCGATCCTGCTGGAAAGCGCGCTCGCCTTCCTGCGTCTGTCCGATCCCAACGTCGCCTCCTGGGGCAATCTGATCGGGCTCGGCCGCGACGTGCTCCGGGTGCAGTGGTACGTCTCGGCGATCCCCGGCATTGCGATCCTCGTCACCGTGCTCGCGGTGTCGCTGGTCGGCCAGGGCCTCAACGATGCGCTCAATCCGAGGCTGAAGAGCCGATGAGCGAGAGCGTCCTTTCCCTCGACGCCCTGACGGTGCGCCTGCCCAAGGGCGCCGACCGGCCGCATGCGCTGTCCGACGTTTCGCTTTCAATTGCGTCGAACGAGATCCTCTGCGTGGTCGGCGAGTCCGGCTCCGGCAAATCGATGATGGCGAACGCCATCATGCGGCTGCTGCCGAACGAGGTGACGATCGAACGGGGCCGGATGATGTTCGACGGCCGCGACCTCTGCGCCGCCGATAGCGCAGAGATGCGCGATGTGCGCGGCGCCGGCATCGCGATGATCTTCCAGGAGCCGATGACCGCGCTCAACCCGCTGCGCACCATCGGCGACCAGATCGGCGAGATGTTTGCGATCCACACCGCTCTCTCGAAGTCCGAGATCAATGCGCGGGTGCTGGCGCTGCTCGAGGACGTCCGCATCCCCGACCCCAAGGCTGCCGCAAAAGCCTATCCGCACGAGCTCTCTGGCGGCCAGCGCCAGCGCGCGATGATCGCGATGGCGCTCGCCCTCGACCCCAAGCTGCTGATCGCGGACGAGCCGACCACCGCGCTCGATGTCACGACGCAGGCGCAGATCCTGAAGCTGATCCGCGATTTGCAGCAGCGCAAGAAGACCGCGGTGCTGTTCATCACGCATGATTTCGGCGTGGTCGCCGAGATCGCCGACCGCGTCGTGGTGATGCAGCATGGCGCGATCGTCGAGCAAGGCACGGCCGATGAGGTGCTGAACGATCCACAGCATGCCTACACGAAGCAGCTGATCGCAGCCGTTCCACCGCTGACGGCTCCGCCGCCGCGCATCCTTTCCGGCAAGGATATCCTGACCATCGACGGCGTCTCCAAGACCTACCGCACCGGCGGCTTCCTCGGCCGCGGCGCGCGGATCACGGAAGCCGTCAGAAACGTCTCGCTGCACCTGCCGCGCGGCGCGACGCTCGGGATCGTCGGCGAATCCGGTTCGGGCAAATCGACGCTCGCGCGCTCCATCGTGCGGCTGATCGATCCCGATGCCGGCGCGATCGTGCTCGACGGCAAGGACTGGGCAAAGCTCGGCCGCGACGACATCAGGCGCGAGACCCGCCACATCCAGATGGTGTTCCAGGATCCGTTCGCCTCGCTCAATCCGCGCCGCAAGGCGGCCGAGCTGGTGGCGCAGGGACCGATCGTGCACGGTACCGACCGCGCCACCGCGATTGCGGAAGCGCGAAAACTGTTCGAGCTGGTCGGCCTCGATCCGTCCGCCGGTGACCGCTACCCGCACGAATTCTCCGGCGGCCAGCGCCAGCGCATCGGGCTCGCCCGCGCGCTGGCGCTGAAGCCGGATGTACTGGTGGCCGACGAGCCGGTCTCGGCACTCGACGTCTCGGTGCAGGCGCAGGTCTTGAAGCTGCTCGCCGGGCTGCGCCAGCAGCTTGGCCTCTCCATCATCTTCATCACCCACGATCTGCGCGTCGCCGCCCAGATCTGCGATCTCGTCGCCGTCATGAAGGACGGCGCCGTGGTCGAGCAAGGGCTGACCGCCGAGGTGTTCGGCAAGCCGCAGCACCCCTACACGCAGGCGCTGCTGTCGGCGATCCCCGGCGGCGCGTTTGCGCGCGAGCACGGCACCGCAACCGTGTAGCCGGGTACGCGCGGCCCTACTCCGCCGCTTGTGGCTTGGGCTCCTCGCGCAGCCGGAAGCGCTTCAGCAATCCGGATACCGTGTCGCGGAAGCCGCCATATTCCAGCTCTGAATAGGGCAGCATCGCAGCGCCGGACCAGCCCTGGCTGCGCATCTCGATCGCCTTGCGCTGCGCGCGCTGGCGGACCTCGTCCCAGGCAAGGTTGTCAAAGAAGTCGGTATAGGACTCCGAGAACTTCCCGTCCCGGTCGATCGAGAAGCCGACGCAGGACACGATCGGCAGGCAATACATCCCCGTCACCGGGGTGTTGAGCGGCACCGGCATGAGCGGCATCACATGCGAGCCGCGCGCATCGCCGCCCACGAAGTGCGCCTTGGCGAAGGGCGAGATGATTTCTTCGGGCGCCGCAAAAATGCCCTGGTTCCTGACGACCGCGACCGGATCATCCTTGCCGGTGTACTTGCCCGCGATGGAGTGAAGGCGCTGCGCCGAAACGGCGACGGCGACCTCGCCATAGGTTTTCGAGACGATGCGATCAATGCCGAAGCGCTCGTTGTCGCGAAGCAGCGCCGCAATGTGGTAGCCGTCCGCGGGCGCATCGAGTTCGATCACGCTGTCGCCGGCCGTGTTGTCCATATCGATGATATGGAAACGGAAGCCCTTGATCATCGGGGGCAGCATCAGCCCGGCGCAATACATGGGATCGGCAAAAGCCAGATAGAGCGGCAGGTTGTAGGCGCCGGGGCCGCATTTGTCTGCGGCGAACACCATGAAGGACTCCGCGGGTCTCGCGCCCGAGAGGCTGTGGTCGAAGCTGAGTTCGGCGACGGCCGGGCCCGCGCCGCGAACGTTTCCGGACGGGGCGTCGACGAGAAGATCCTGGCCGGCGCCGTAGAGGCCGGAGGTCTTCGCAACCGCGGTGGCCGCGAGAAACGTCTTCCAGGCGAATTGGTGGACTTCGGAGCTCCCTTCGCCCCGCGTGTGCGTCATGACGATCGCAATATCGTCGCCGGTATGGCGCACGAAACCGTCGATCAGGAGACCGTTGTCGATCGCCTTCGCGACCTCCCCTTCGACAGCCGCCATCATGCGCGCAGATGGTTTCGTGTGGCCCCCAACGGAGCCAATGTCAGCCTTGATGACCGAAATAGTGAGTTTCATGAGCATCCCTCCGACCGCAGCGCAGCGCCTTCGCCTCGGCGCTCGCTGCGCCGGGGGCGACGGCGCGCTCATTTGCAAAAAAGAACGTCGTGTGGTGCGACAGGTTCCCTGCGCAAATTGCTTGCGGAACTATGGCCCCTCCGTCACCGCGTGTCGATACGGGCTATCGACGCATCTGGAATAGCTCGTCATGCTCGATGGGGTTACCACTATGAAGCGCGGTTGAGAAAGATCGGCAGGCCCCGCTTGTTGGAATAGAGAGGACGGTAGCGCTCGGTGTTGTACGCGCTTGCGACGTCCAATTTGCGTGGCCCGAGCTTGGCGTCGGGGATCGGCACGAGGTCGTAGCGGCCCTCGACCAGCGCCGACATCAGGCCGGTTTTGCCTTCCAGGATCGCATCGTAAGCCATGTTGCCGAACGTCAGCGCCACAAGCTTGTCGATGAAGTCCGGATCGCCTGACCGCAGGTCGTAGGTGAGGTCAGAGACGATGGTCTCCTCGCCGGTGCGCCGCTTGATCTCGTCCGCGAACGCTTCGGCCACGCTCGCCTTCCTGCGGTGACCGTAGGCGTCAGGCTCGCCGAATTCCTGCACCTTGTAACCCTCCCACTCGGCGCCCTCGCTGAGCACGATCAGCGCATAGTTGCTTGGGTTGCCGTGCTTGTCATCGAGGAGAAGCTGGATCAGCTTGTCGAGATTGACCTTGTACTCCGGTATGGCGCATCGGATCGAGGTTGCGTATGCGGTATAGAGCGCCGTAAAGCCGGCATCGCGACCAAAGACGCGGAAAATGCCGATTCGCTCGTGCGAGCCGACGGTGGTGCGCTGGCGCTGGATGGCATCGCTGGCACGGGTGATCGCGGTCGAGAAGCCGATGCAGTATTCGGTGTTGCGAACGTCGTTGTCCATCGTCTTCGGGATGGCAATGATCTTGACGCCTCGCCTGTTGAGCTTGTCCGCGTAGCTGAGAGTATCGTCGCCGCCGATGGCGATCAGATGTTCGATACCGAGCCCCGCGAGGTTCGCGAGCACCTCGTTGGTGAGGTCCCACGTCGTGGTTGCGATGCCGCCCTTGGTGCTCTCGGAAACCGGAAAGTCGCGGCCCGCGAGATGATCGGGCAACTTCTTCATTTTGGAGGGATTGGTGCGGCTCGAGTGCAGCACGGTGCCGCCGCGCCGGTCGATGACGCGCGTGTTTTCGCGGTTCAGCGGGATGATGTAATGGGACTTGCTCGACGGGTCGTCGAGGTTCAGGTGCGTGAGGGCCTCCCAGCCCCGGCGGAGACCGACAACCTCGATGTCATCCTCGCTGCCGCGATAGGTCACGCTCTTGATCACCGCGTTAAGGCCGGGGACGTCACCGCCTCCCGTGAGAATACCAATGCGCTTCCTCGCCATGCCCACCTCCCAGGGTTGCCATCTGGCAATAACGCCTGCGTCGCGTCGGGGTTTCCACAACGCTATCCGCCAACGGCGGAATACTCGTGATCGCGGCACCGGCCGAACCTGCTTGGGCCCCAATCTTCCAGCGACGTCCTCTGACCAGTCCCCAACTCGGGCGGCTTGCCCCTCCATGCCCTTTATCTCGCGTGCGTGGCGCGACGTTGCTCCGCGCTTACCGTGAACGGCGCGAGGCGAGGAAATACTCCGCCCAGCGCAGCAACTCGAAACGATCGCCCTTGACCAGCTCCTGCGCGTCGCGGCGCCGGTAGAGCACCAGCATCCAGGGCGCCAGCTTGCGGAGCAAGCCATGCGCCACGTACTGCACCGGCTCGGTGAACGGCAGCGCCAGCTCGCTTTCCGGCACGCCCTGCACCGCGCGCGCCAATTCGCGGCCGAGCGGAATCGTCAACGCGACCGCGCGGCCATTGCAGCCGGTCCAGCCATAGGCGTTCGGACCCAGCCGGTGCATGCGCGGCAGGAAATCCGCGGTCATCCCGACATAGCCGTTCCAGACATAGTCGAAGGAGACCTCGCCGATCTGCGGCCACAGGCGCTGCAGCCGCTCGGTCACCCGTGCCTTCAGCCGCCCGGTCTTGTCGCCCGGGCCGAGCACAGCACCACCGGTGACGAGGCGGTTGCGGGCGTCGTAGCGCGCGAAATAGAGTTCGCCATGGGTGTCCGACATCGCCTGCCGGCCGGGAATGATGGTCTTGCGCACATTGTCCGACAGCGGCTGCGTCGCCATCTGCCACGACAGCACCGGCATCACCTCGGTCGCGATTTCGGGCACCAGTGATTTCGCGAACTCGCCGCTATAGGCATTGGTCGCGACCACCAGCGCGCGGCCGGAGATTTCACCCTTTTCCGTCTTCACCACCCAGCGATCGCCGCGGCGCTCGAAACTGAGTGCCGGCGAGCGGGCATAGATCCGCGCACCGAGGCCGAGCACGGTGCGCGCAAGGCCGCGCGCCAGCGCCAGCGGATTGACGTGGCCGCCGGTCCTGTTCCAGAAGCCGCCGTACCACGCATCCGAGCCGAGCATGTCGCTGGTCTGGTCGCGCGACAGCAATTCGACCGGCGCGCCGAATTTCGACCATTGCTGCACCCGCCGCTCGGCGATCTTGATGCGGCCGGGCGAATGCACCGGCTGCACCCAGCCGGCCTGCTCCTGCTCGGCCTCGATGTTGTAACGCCTGACGACGTCGAACAGCATGGCCGCACTGTCGCGCAGCATCGCGACGAAGCGCTCGCCGGCCGCGCCGTGCCTCGCGATGATGTCGTCGGGATCGGGACGCGACAGCGTCGGGATCACCTGGCCGTTGTTGCGCCCCGAGGCGCCCCAACCCGGTTCGGCGGCCTCGACGATCGCGACGTCGACATTGGCCTCGCGCAGATGCAGTGCGGTCGATAGACCCGTGAAGCCGCCGCCGATGATCACGACATCGGCCTGCTGCGCGCCGGTCAGCTCGGGGCAATCAGGGCCGGAGGGCGTCACTGCCGCCCAGAGCGAATTGGGCCAGCGCACGGCATTGCTGTTCATCATGATCCTTCCTTGCGGCCGCCCGGTCATTCTGGTTAGCTAACTCTACTCTCCTATTCCAGCCGGGAAGACAACAAGTGGCACTCAAGAACGTCATCGGAATCGATCACGCCGTGGTCATGGTGAAGGACCTCGACAAGGCGGCCGAGAACTACAAGCGGCTCGGCTTCACCGTGTCGCCGCGCGGCACCCATAGCGCGCATATGGGATCGGGCAATTACACCATCATGTTCGACCCCGATTACATGGAATTGCTCGGCGTGCTGACCCCGACCGAACACAACGCTCCGGCGCGCGCCTTCCTCGAGAAGCGCGGCGAAGGCATCGAACGCATTGCGTTCACCGCGGTGGATTCTGCGCTAGGTGCCGAGGAGATCCGGGCGCGCGGCTATGCGCCGATCGGGCCGACCGATTTCGAACGCCCGGTGACCTTGCCGAACGGCACCGTCTCCGCGGCGAAGTTCCGCACCTTCCAGTGGCCGACCGCGGAGGCGCCCGGCGGCGTCCGCATCTTCGCCTGCCAGCACAAGACCCGCGAGACGGTGTGGATTCCCGAATTGATGACGCACGCCAATGGGGCAAAACGCCTCAAGCAGGTGCTGATCGTCTCGCCCGATCCCGCAGCCGATGCCGCGCATCTCTCCAGGATGATCGACGTCGCCGTCAGGAACGACGCCGACGGTGCGGTTGCGGTGCCGTCCGGCGGCGACCGCGCCGACTTCGTGTTCCTGACCAGGGATCAGCTCGGCAAGCGCTATCCTGGCGTGTCGCTGGATGGCCTGTCCGACCGCGGCGGCGCCGGCCTCGTGATCGCGGCCGATCTTGCCGCGACCGAGAAGGCGCTGGGCTCAGCCGGCGTGAGGAGCGGCAACAGCATCACCGTGCCGCCGGCTTCCGGCAACGGCACCCTGCTCGCTTTCGTCAAGGCATAGCTGCCATACCATGCGCGGCGCAGCGTTATGCAACGGCGCCGCGCATGTGGGACTAGGCACAGAAAGTTGAGGCGCTAGTATCTCTCCCAAACAAGAACCGTCCAGGGAGAGAAACATGTCGCATCACCTGATCTCGCGCCGGCAGATGCTGGCCGGCACCGCGGCCGCCGGCGCGGTCGGATTGACCGGATTTCCGGCCCGCGCCGACGTCAACTGGAAGAAATATTCCGGCACCACGCTCGAGGTGATCCTCGCCAAGGGGCCGCGCGGCGACAATCTGCAAAAATACATCAAGGAATTCACCGAGCTCACCGGCATCAAGGTCGAGTCGGAGCAGATCCCCGAGCAGCAGCAGCGCCAGAAATGCGTGATCGAGCTGTCCTCGGGCAAGCCGAGCTTCGACGTCGTGCACCTCAGCTATCACGTGCAGAAGCGGCAGTTCGAGAAGGCCGGCTGGCTCGCCGACATGTCGGGCTTTCTGAAGGATCCGAGCATGACGCCGCCGGACCTCGTCGAGAGCGATTTCTCGGCGGCCGGGCTGCAATATGCGCGCAACGACAAGGGCCAGATGCTGTCGCTGCCGTGGTCGGTCGACTATTTCATCCTCTACTACAACAAGGAGCTGTTCCAGAAGAAGCGTGTCGAGGTCCCGAAGACGCTCGAGGAGATGGCAATCGCGGCCGAGAAGCTGACCGATCCGAAGGAAGGCATCTACGGCTTCGTCGGCCGCGGCCTGCGCAACGCCAACATGGCGATGTGGACCAACTTCTATCTGAACTATGGCGGCGAATTCCTCGATGCCAAGGGCAACATCCTGACCGATGGCCCCGAGGCGATCGAGGCCACCAAGCTCTATCAGCGCCTGCTGACGAAATGCGCGCCTCCCGGCGTCGCCGGCTTCAACTGGATGGAGTCGATGGCGTCCTTCACGCAAGGCAGGTCCGCGATGTGGATCGACGCCGACGGCTGGGCGCCGCCGCTGGAAGATCCCGCCGCCTCGCGCGTCGTCGGCAAGGTCGGCTACACGCTGGTACCCGCCGGTCCCAAGGGCAAGTTCTCCTCGACCTATGGCGACGGCGTCGGCATCGCCGCGGCGAGCAAGAACAAGGAAGCCGCCTATCTGCTCTGCCAATGGGTGGTCTCGCGCGGACAGGGCGCGCGCCTGCTGCAGGCCGGCGGCGGCGTGCCGTTCCGCAACTCCATCGTCGACGATGCCGAAGTCGCCAAGGGCGTGAAGACCAAGGAATGGCTGCAGTCGGTGGTTGACTCCGCCAAGATCTCCAAGCTCGGCCTGCCCGTCATCATCCCGGTCGCCGAATTCCGCGACATCGTCGGCGCGGCGCTGACCGCGACGCTGTCCGGCGCCGATCCCGCCACCGAGCTGAAAAAGGCGCACGAGCAATTCCGCCCCATCCTGGAGCGTAGCGAAAAAGCGTGAGCGTGGTGACTCAGACTGAGCCGGCGGCAACGACCGAGAGCGTTGCCCCGGCGCGTGAATGGCGTCCGCCGTCCTACTGGCCGTTCGTGGTCCCGGCGCTGGTCGTGGTGCTGGCGGTGATCATCTTTCCGTGGGTGTTCACGATCTGGATGAGCCTGCAGGAATGGAAGGTCGGCTCGCCGACCGTCTTCGTCGGGCTCGCCAACTATTTGCGGCTGCCGACCGATCCGCGCTTCGTCGAGGCGGTCGGGCACACGCTGTCCTACACCGCGCTGTCGGTCGTGCTGCCGCTGGTGTTCGGCACGCTGGCGGCGGTGGTATTCCATCAGAAATTCGCCGCGCGCGGCTTCCTGCGCGGTATCTTCATCATGCCGATGATGGCCACACCGGTGGCGATCGCGCTGGTGTGGACCATGATGTTCCACCCGCAGCTCGGTGTCTTGAACTACCTGCTGTCGCTGGTCGGGCTGCCGCCGCAGCTCTGGGTGTTCAACCCCGCGACGGTGATCCCCTCGCTGGTGCTGGTCGAGACCTGGCAATGGACGCCGCTGGTGATGCTGATCGTGCTCGGCGGCCTCGCTGCGATCCCGACCGAGCCCTATGAGAGCGCGCAGATCGACGGCGCCAATTTCTGGCAGGTGTTCCGCTTCATCACGCTGCCGCTGATCATGCCGTTCCTGTTCATCGCCGGCATGATCCGCATGATCGACGCGGTGAAGAGCTTCGACATCATCTTCGCGATCACGCAAGGAGGGCCGGGCTCGGCGTCGGAGACCATCAACGTCTATCTCTACAGCGTCGCCTTCGTCTATTACGACCTCGGCTACGGCTCGGCGATCGCGGTGGTGTTCTTCCTCCTGATCGTGGCGCTGGCGGCACTGCTGCTTTACTTGCGCAAGCGCCTGCTGTGGACATCTGAACTCGGGGGCGAGGCATGAACCCGCGCCAGATTCTCGGGCGGATCGAACTTTGGCTGTCGGTGTTCGTCATCGTCTCGCCGGCGATCCTGTTCTTCCTCTGGATGGCCTCGCTGTCGCTCAAATTCGAGATCGACAACGCCTCCTATCCGCCGGTGTTCTTTCCGGAGCATATCGCCTGGAAGAACTATGCCGACGTGTTCGCGTCCAACCGATTCCTGACCTATTTCAGCAACAGCCTTGTGGTCACCGGCTGCGCCACGGGCCTTGCGATGCTGGTCGGTGTGCCCGCGGGCTACGGCATCGCGCGGATGGCGGCGCATAAATCGGCGATCGTGATCCTGATCGCGCGCATCACGCCGGGCCTGTCGTATCTGATCCCGCTGTTCCTGCTGTTCCAGTGGCTCGGCCTGCTCGGCACGCTGGTGCCGCAGATCATCATCCACCTCGTGGTCACGGTGCCGATCGTGATCTGGATCATGATCGGCTATTTCGAGACCACGCCGCTGGAGCTGGAGGAAGCCGCGTTGATCGACGGCGCGACGCGCTGGCAGGTGTTCCGCCATGTCGCGCTGCCGATCGCCAAGCCCGGCCTTGCGGTCGCCTTCATCCTCGCGGTGATCTTCTCCTGGAACAACTTCGTGTTCGGCATCGTGCTGGCCGGGCGCGAGACCCGCACGCTGCCGGTCGCGGTCTACAACATGATCTCGTTCGACCAGCTGAGCTGGGGCCCACTCGCAGCCGCCGCACTGATCGTCACCGCACCGGTACTGCTGCTCACCGTGCTGGCGCAGCGGCAGATCGTGGCGGGACTGACGGCGGGTGCGGTGAAGGGCGGTTAGAGCGCGTACTCGTAAATCCGCCCGCCGAATGACGCCTGCGTTACCGTCAGAAGCGGACAAACGACACGTGCTCGGTCATGTCGGCTGACGCCAATAGCGGAAGCCGATGGCACCCGGCCCCATTACGTCTGAGGACACTGAAATCTACATCTTGTCGATGATCGACGAACCACCGACTTCGGACGCGCTCTCTTTAGCAGCGGCCGCGACAATCGCGGGGATTACGTCCTCGGCACGATCAACGATAATGGGTTGAAGCAGGTGGTCTCTGTGAAGGAAACCTGCCCTGCGTATGTGGTCCAGCATTGCCATCATCGGCGCCCAAAAACCTTTGATGTTCACCAGGACCATCGGCTTACGATGCTGCCCAAGCTGGGCCCAAGTCATGATTTCCACGATTTCCTCGACGGTACCGATGCCACCCGGCAGTGCCACGAAGGCATCAGAACGCTCGAACATTCTGTGTTTGCGCTCGTGCATGGTGTCTGTGATCGTCAAGTCTTCGAACATCTTGAGCGCATCAGTCGTCGTTTCCCAGTTTGTGAGAAATCTCGGAATGATCGCGCCGACCTTGCCGCCGTTATTCAGTGTGCCGCGAGCGACCGCGCCCATCACACCATGGGTTCCGCCACCGTAGATCAGCGTCAATCCCGATGCTGCAAGAGCGTGTCCCAATCGTTCGCCTGCCTCGACGTAGGCAACGTCGTGACCGGGCGAAGAGCCGCAATAGACGCAGACTGCTTTGACCTTGCTCATGTGGAGGATAAACGCGAGGCACGGCCATAGCGTCAAGCTTGTTGTGCTCGCCAGAGTCGGCTTTGGGTCACAAAGGCGATATCCCTGACGCGTCCCCTCGCCCTCTAGCCAGCGAGCGCCTCCAGCACCGCGGCTGAATCGGTGACCCAGCCGAAAATGCCGCCCTGGGCCTTGATCATCTTCAGGCCCATCTCGTGGAATTCCGGGAAGTAGGACGCGCAGCCGTCTGATATCACGACGCAGCGGTAGCCGCGGTCGTTGGCCTCGCGCACCGTGGTGTTGACGCAGACTTCGGTGGTGACGCCGCAGACGAGGAGATTCTCGATGCCGTATTTCTGCAGGATGTCGCCGAATTCGGTGGCGTAGAACGCGCCCTTGCCGGGCTTGTCGATCACGATCTCGCTGTCGAGGGGATAGAGCTCCGGAATGATGTCGTGCCCCGCCTCGCCGCGGATCAGGATTCGTCCCATCGGTCCGGGATCGCCGATCCGCAAGCGAGGCGCACCGCGCTCGAGCTTCGCCGGCGGCGCGTCGGAGAGATCGGGCAGATGGCCCTCGCGGGTGTGGACCACGAGCAGCCCGGCGTCGCGCACCGCCGCGAGCACCGCGGCGATCGGCTTCACCGCGCGGGCAAGCCGGCTGACGTCATTGCCGAGCGTCTCGCCGAAGCCCCCTCGCTCCATGAAATCGCGCTGCATGTCGATGATGACGAGCGCGGTCCTGCTCCAGTCGAGCGTGATCGGCTCCGGCTCCGCCGCGATCGTCCCGCTTGAATTCGCCATGACGCACGCCCCGAATGCGAGAAAACCCGCATTTGATTAAGCAAACCGCGTGCCATTGCGCAATGATGCGGCGCATCGCGGCGATCCCGATCAGCAGATGACCGTACGCTGCATTTGCGCATTCTGCGATCTTGCTGGCATGATCGTTGCTAGCTGGGAGCCCGACCGAACGAAGATCATCGTTCGCGAAATGACAGCCCATTTCAAAATAGGCGGGAGGACAGGCATGAATGGACTTGGCGGTCTCAACAAATCACCAAATGGCGTGGTGATCGGACTGGTGCAGCTGCAGTTGCCCGTGGTTGCGACAAGGTCCGACCTGGCACGGCAGACGGAGCGCATCGTATGGATGGTCGGCAAGGCGCGGCGCAACCTCGGAACCATGGACCTCGTCGTGTTCCCCGAATACTCGCTACACGGCCTCTCGATGGATACCAATCCGGAGATCATGTGCCGGCTCGACGGGCCTGAAGTCGCGGCGTTCAAGCGGGCCTGCATCGAGAACAAGATCTGGGGCTGCTTCTCCATCATGGAGTTCAACCCGCACGGCAACCCCTACAATTCCGGCCTGATCATCGACGATCACGGCGATATCAAGCTGTACTACCGTAAATTCCATCCCTGGATTCCGGTCGAGCCGTGGGAGCCCGGCAACATCGGCATTCCCGTGATCGATGGACCGAAAGGCGCCAAGATCGCGCTGATCATCTGCCATGACGGCATGTTCCCGGAAATGGCCCGCGAATGCGCCTACAAGGGCGCGGAGATCATGATCCGCACCGCAGGCTACACCGCGCCGATCCGCGACAGCTGGCGCTTCACCAACCAGGCCAACGCGTTCCAGAACCTGATGGTGACGGCCAATGTCTGCATGTGCGGCTCGGACGGGTCGTTCGACTCGATGGGCGAAGGCATGATCGTCAATTTCGACGGCAGCATCATCGCGCACGGGACCACGGGGCGGGCCGACGAGATCATCACCGCCGAGGTGCGGCCCGACCTCGTGCGCGAGGCGCGGATCAACTGGGGCGTCGAGAACAACATCTATCAGCTCTGGCACCGCGGCTATGTCGCGGTGAAGGGCGGTGCGATGGATTGCCCCTACACGTTCATGCAGGACATGGTGTCCGGCCGCTTCCGCCTGCCTTGGGAAGATCAGGTCAAGATCACCGACGGCACGTCCTGCGGCTTTCCCGCACCGACACGGATGTTCGGCAAGACCGCGAAGGCCGCCGAGTAGCCACCTCCGGCGGCTACTTGAAGAAGTGCACGAGGCCGATGCTCAAGCCCAGCAGCAGCATCAGCGACAGCGTGACGGCGGCCGTCACCCGGCCGCCGACCGTCGAGAGCACCCGCACATCGACACCGAGCCCGAGCGCTGCCATTGAGACGACGGTGAGGATCGCCGCCGTCTTGGTCACCGGCGCGATCGCGATGTCGGGCACGAGCTGGAATGAGCGCAGCGCGGCCAGCGCCAGGAAGCCGATGATGAACCAGGGCACCAGCTTGAACGGGCTGATCGAGGCGGCCTTCGAGGTGCCCTCCCTGGCGGCGCCGGCCTTGCGCCGCCGCGCCACCAGCAGCGAGAGGCCGATCACGATCGGGCCCAGCATCAACACCCGCACCAGCTTGACCAGCGTGCCGATCTGGGTCGAGACGATGCCCGCCGGCACGGTCGCTGCCAGCACCTGCGGCACGGCATAGACGGTGAGGCCGGCGAGGATGCCGTATTGCGTCGCCGTCAGCTTCAGCAGCGGAATCAAGAGCGGCAGGCCGAGCACCATCAGCACGCCGAGAATGGCGGTGAACGAGATCGACGAGGCGATGTCGTCGCCATCGGCCTCGATCACCGGCGCCACCGCCGCGATCGCCGAGTTGCCGCAGATCGAATTGCCGCAGGCGATCAGGATCGCGAGCTTGGTCTTGAGCCCGAGCATCCGGCTGAGGCCATAGCTCACCGCCAGCATGATCGCGACGGTCACCGCGATGGCGCCGATCAGCAGCCCGCCCGACGCCACGATCGCGGCAAAGCTGATGGAGGCGCCGAGCAGCATCACCGCGACCTCGAGCAGCTGCTTGGCGCTGAAGGCAATGCCCGAGCGCCAGCGCGCCGACGGCTCCCAGGCGGTGCGCACCGCCATGCCGAGCAGGATCGCGACGACGAGGGCCTCGATATAGGGATGGTCGAAAACGCGCTCCTCGGCGGCCTGGATGCCGAGCGAGATGACCGTGACGACCCCGCAGAGCAGAATCCCCGGAATGAGCTGGAATATGCGCCGCAGCGCCCCCTGCTTCTGCCCCTGGTCTTGTTCTTGTTCCGGCACAAAATCCTCTTTTCGGAGAAGATTTTATGCGCCATGGCACCCCTCTTGGCTAATATATTTTCGGACTGCCCCGATAGAGAGAAGTTATGTCCCTCAACCTGCATCTGCTCCGCCTGTTCGCGGCCGTGGCGAGAACCGGAAGTTTCTCCCGCGCCGCCGACCTCCTGCACATCAGCCAGCCGGCGATCTCCAAGGGCGTGCGGGATTTCGAGCTGCAGGTCGGCTGCCGGCTGCTCGACCGCACGCCGAAGGGGGTGCGGCCGACCCGGGAGGGCGCGGCGCTGGCGCGGCATGCCGAGACGCTGTTCGCGGCCGAACGCGCCGCCGAGGACGAATTGCAGGCGCTGCGCAACCTCGACAGCGGGTCGCTGCGGATCGGCGCCAGCACCACGATCGCGACCTACATGATCCCGGAATATCTCGGCGTGTTCCACCGTGCCTTTCCCGGCATCGATCTGCACGTCGTCAGCGCCAACACCAGCGATATCGCCGCGCTGATGCTGGGACACGAGATCGAGATCGCGCTGGTCGAGGGACCGGTCGAGGACGAGAATTTGATCAGCGAAGCCTGGCGTACCGACGTGATGGCGCTGATCGCCGGCCCGGATCATCGCTTCGCAGCGGTCCAGGGGCCGATCGACATCCGGTCACTGAACGACGAGATCCTGATCGTGCGGGAACCCGGCTCAGGCACGCGCGAGGTGGTCGCGCTGGCGCTGGCGGCCCACCACGTCGAGCCGCAGCGGACACTCGAGATCGGCAGCACCGAGGCGATCAAGCAGGCGGTGGCGGCCGGCGTCGGCGTCGCCATCGTGTCGATCGCGACGATCGACGATCAGGTGAAGCTCGGAAAGCTGAAGGTGATCCCGATCAAGGGCATCCATATCGAGCGCACGCTCTGGCAGCTGAAATCGCCCGGCCGGCTCGAGGTGCCGGCGGCGGTCGCGTTCGAGGGGATCATTCGGGAGGCGCGCACCGCCAAGGCGGCGCCGCGCGGACCTGCGGCTAGAGCGCGGCGAACAGACCCTGCGCCCAGGCAACGGCATGCTCGAAGCTGAACACGCCTGGCTCGAAATAGACGGCCCGTGCCAGCACGATGCCGACCACCAGCACCCAGAACACGCTGGTGCCCGCGGTCTTCAGCCATTTCGACACGCCCTCGCTCGCGATCGAAGGATCGACCGCGGGGACCGGCTCGCCGAAGGGATCGAATGCGGATTGGCTCATCGTCGTAACCATCAGGAATACCCTGAGAATGTCGCGACGACGGGGGCGGAAGCAAGGGTAGTGGAATGCCTTTTGCGGCGGCTACTTGGAAGGACGTTTTCCGGCTCGAAAACCGGGGAGCATTTCCTTCTCAACGCCCCTTGTGGGCATCAACTGTCGGTTCCGCGCCGCGGCGCCACCCGTGGCAGCGTGATCCGCATGCGTGTCCCCATGCCCGGCGCACTGTCGAGATGGAGCTCTCCGCCCAGCCGGTTCGTGACGATGTTATGAACGATGTGCAGACCAAGCCCGATACGGCCGATATCGCGGCGCGTGGTGAAGAATGGATCGAAGGCTTGCCGCAGCACGTCGTGATCCATCCCGCAACCGTTGTCGGCGAACAGGATCTCGACCTGGTCCGCGCCTGAGGCGCGCAGCCGGATCGTGATCATGCCGCCCTTGCCATCCGGAAACGCGTGCGCCACCGAATTGACGAACAGGTTGGTCAGCACCTGGCCGTAGGGGCCGGGATAGCTGTTCATGGCAAGACCGGGCGGGCAATCGACCTCGAGCGCCAGGTTGTTCTTCGGCAAGGCCGGACGCAGGTTCGAGAGAACCTGCTCGGTCGCCGCGCCGAGATCGAACTGGCTCCGGTCGAAATAGCTGCGATCGACGGCCACCTGCTTGAACGATTGCACCAGATCCGCCGCGCGCTTGAGGTTGCCGACCAGCAGCGACGAGGCGCTTTCGACGACCTCGATGAAATCGCTCAGGCTGGATCGCTTCAGCTTGCCGCGCGCGGCCTCGGCAGCGAAGTCGGCGCATTTCTGCTCCAGCACCGAGGCGACGGTGAGACTGGTGCCCACCGGACTGTTGATCTCGTGCGCGACGCCGGCCACCAGCCGGCCCAGCGCCGCGAGCTTTTCCGCCTCGATCAGCGACGCCTGGGTCTCCTGCAGATGGTGCAACGCCTTCTCGGCTGCGTCGCGCGCGGCGCGGATCTCGCGTTCGCTGCGCTTGCGATCGGTGATCTCTTCGGCCGCAACGTTGACGCCGACGATGCTCCCGTTCGGTTCGCGCTGCGGATGCCAATGCGTGATCCAGCATCGCTCGTCATTGTGGCCGGGGCGCTGGCCGTAAACCTCCACGTCGGTGACGGGCTCTCCGGTCTCCATGATCGACTGAACGATACCTTCGACGGCCGAAGCCAGCGCGGGCACGCAATCGTGCACCGTACGCCCGAGGTGACCTTCGACCGAAATGCCGCAGATCTCGGTGAGACGCTGGTTGATCTGAAGGTAACGGCAATCCGGAGAGAGGTAGGCGAGCCCGATCGGCGCAGTGTCATAGATCAGCTGCAGCGCCGGTTGCTTTGGGAACTGAACGTCCTGGACGACGGACGACCTCATGTCCACTACCCCCCGTTGCACCAAGTCTAGCGCTTCACGCCCGGCCCGCAAATAGGCCAGCTGAGCCGGAAACGGTGGTCTGATCTGTCCGGATCAGGCACGGGTCGGGCCGGCAGCGGCCCCTGAACCGGTGCCTGCGGCGTGCTGACGCAACCTGGACAGCAAGCGCCCCTCAGCGAGGGCCTGCGAAGCGCGCAATTTTAGCTATTCACTGCAACGTGCGGACGAAAATTCTCGACGACGCGCAGCAGCACGCGCGCGCCGATGTCGGCATCGGCGAGCTCGACATGCTCGGCCGGATTGTGGCTGATCCCGCCGCGGCAGCGCACGAAGATCATGCCGATGTCGGCGACATCGATCATCGCCATGCCGTCATGCCCCGCCCCGCTCGGCAGCTCGAACGCGGCATAGCCCTCGGCCGCGACCGCCTCGGCGATCCGGGACTTGAGCCACGGCGCGCAGGGCACGCTGCGGTTCTCGTGGGTGACATCGATCTGCAAGGCGAGGTCGCGGCGTTTTGCGATCGCCTTGATCTGCCGCACGATGTCGGCGACGGCGCGCTTGCGATGCATGTCGTTCTGCGAGCGGATGTCCATGGTGAAGGACACCTTGCCGGGAATCACATTGGTGGCGCCCGGCATCGCGTTGACATAGCCGACGGTGCCGACGAGGCCTTGTTCGTCGGACCTGCAAAACTGCTCGATCGCAACGATGCATTCGGCAGCACCCGCCAGCGCATCGCGCCGCAGCTTCATCGGCACCGTGCCGGCATGGCCGGCGACGCCGGTGAGGCTGGCCGCCAGCCGGGTCGCGCCCGAAATCGCGCTGACGACGCCGACCGGCAGCGCCTTCTCTTCCAGCACGGGGCCCTGCTCGATGTGCAGCTCGACATAACCGAGCAGCTCGCGGCGGGCGCGTGCCGCCTTGCCGATATGATCGGGATCGAGCCCGAACTGGATCAGCGCGTCGCGCATCGACGTGCCGGCGCGATCGCGCGTGTTGAGCACGCTCTCGTCGAACGTGCCGGCGACCGCGCGGCTGCCGAGCAGGGTCGAGGCGAAGCGCACGCCCTCCTCGTCCGCAAAGCCCACGATCTCGATCGCGAACGGCAGTCGCCTGCCGCGCCGGTTCAGATCGGCGACGCAGGCGATTGCGGTGATGACGCCGAGCGGGCCGTCCCATCTGCCGGCGTCGCGCACGGTGTCGTAATGCGAGCCGAGCATCAGCGCCGGCAGCCCCGGCCGCTCGCCCTCGTAGCGGCCGCAGACATTGCCGATCGCATCGAGATGCGCGCTCATGCCGGCCTCGCGCATCCAGGACAGGATGAGATCGGCCGCCTTGCGATGCTCGTCGGTGAGGAAGATTCGCGCCAGATGCTCAGGCGTCTCGGAGATCGTCGCGAGCTGATCAATCCGCGCCACGATCTCTTCGCCAAGGGAAGACGGTTTCGAGGACGATTTTGTCTCGCTCATGCTGTTTCCCATCAATCCAACGCGGCCGGCGGAGCCCGCTTCACTCGTAGCAGGCCCGATCCGATTCACCAGCCGGCAAATGGCGCGTCGTGCGCAGGTCCCGACCGGGCTCGCACCGGCTGTCCGGCGGTTAGCGACTGCTTAACGGTATTGCATACAACAGCGATCGATCGCTCATAAAATAGGCAAATCGATCTCAATCGGCTTCCGAGCGTTCCGGGACCGATCACCATTCTCACATACATTCAATCATTTACGGAAGACTGATCGCCAAACGTGCTCTGGCATGAAGCTTGCGACACTTCCCCCAAGCTCCGCCGTCAGGCGGCTGCGACAAGGACAGGCGGGCCGGACCCGCCGGAGGGAGCAGGCGATGGATTTTGGCAGGATTTCAAGAAGGCATTTATTGCAGGGGAGCGCCGCACTGGCGCTCGGCAGCACGCTTGGCATTCGTGGCGCGGCGGCAGCGGAAACCACGATCGGCTTCATCTATGTCGGGTCGCGCGACGACTACGGCTACAACCAGGCGCACGCGCAAGGAGCCGCGGCGGTGAAGAAGCTTCCCGGCATCAAGGTGGTCGAGGAAGAAAAGGTGCCGGAGACCGATGCAGTCGAGAAGACCATCGAGTCCATGATCAATCTCGACGGCGCCACGCTCATGTTCCCGACCTCGTTCGGCTACTACAACCCGCACGTCCTCAAGATGGCGGGCAAGTTTCCAAAACTGCGCTTCGAGCATTGCGGCGGCCTGTGGTCCGACAAGGACCCGAAGAACGCCGGCAGCTATTTCGGCTATATCGACGAGGCGCAATACATCTCCGGCATCGTGGCCGGCTATTCGACCAAGAGCGGCAAGCTCGGCTTCGTCGCCGCCAAGCCGATCCCGCAGGTGCTGCGCAACATCAACGCATTCACGCTCGGCGCCCGGCTCGCCAATCCGAAGGCGACCACGCAGGTAATCTTCACCGGCGACTGGTCGATGCCGGTCAAGGAAGCCGAGGCGACCAACAGCCTGATCGACCAGGGCGTCGACGTGCTGACCTGCCATGTCGACGGACCGAAGACGATGGTCGAGAACGCCGCGCGCCGCGGCGCTCTTGTATGCGGCTATCACGTCAACCAGTCGCCGCTGGCGCCGAAGGCCTATCTCACCGGCGCCGAGTGGAATTGGGAGGCGCTCTACCCGAAATTCGTCAAGATGATCACCGCGGGCGAAGCGATCCCGAACTTCTATCGCGGCGGCCTCAAGGAAGAGATCGTCAAGGTGTCGCCCTATGGCGAGATGGTGTCCGCCGAGGCGCGCAAGCACGCCGACGACGTCAAGGCCAAGTTCATGTCCGGCGAGTTTACGATCTTCAAGGGCCCGCTCGTCGACAACAAGGGCAAGACGGTGATCGCGTCCGGTACCGATCGCGGCCAGCAGGATCCCGAGCTTGAGAAGATGGACTATCTCGTCGAGGGCGTGATCGGAGCCACCGCGTGACGACGGAAACGGCGGAATCGGTGGAGGCGGCCGGCATCGCTCCGGCCGCCGATCCCGGATTCCTCCAGCGCCACGGCGCGCGCATCGAATACATCCTGATCCCGGGCGCGGCGCTGGTCGGCGCGCTCGCGGTGTTCGGCGGCTTTGTCGCACTCTACGGCAAGAACCCGCTCGATCTGTATTTCTACATGTATTACGGCGCGTTCGGCACCGCCTTCTCCTGGCAGAACACGCTGATCCGCGCCGCGCCGCTGATCCTGACCGCGCTGTGCACGGCGCTGCCGGCACAGCTCGGCATGGTGATCATCGGTGGCGAAGGCGCCCTTCTGATCGGCGCACTGTCGGCGACCGCGGCGGCGCTGGCGCTGCAGGGCGCGGCGCCGATCGTGGTGCAGATCGCCATGGTGATCGCGGGCATGATCGGCGGCGGCCTCTGGATCACGCTGTCGGGCGGCCTGCGGCAATATCGCGGGGTCAACGAGACGATCTCGAGCCTGCTGCTGGTCTATATCGCGCTCGCGATTCTGAACCATCTGGTCGAGGGGCCGATGCGCGATCCGGCGAGCCTCAACAAGCCTTCGACGCGCGAGATCGGCGCCGCCAACATGATCGGCACCATTCCCGGCACCGACGTGCATTGGGGCCTGGTGTTCGGCCTCGTCGCCGCCATCGCCGCCTACATCCTGATCTATCACACCACCTTCGGCTTCGCCGCGCGCGTCGCCGGCGGCAACATCCGCGCCGCCAAGATCGTCGGCCTCGGTGTCGGCAAGCTGATCCTGACCGTCTGCTTCCTCGCCGGCAGCTGCGCGGGGCTTGCCGGCATGATCGAGGTCGCGGCCGTGCAGGGCCGCACCAATGCCAATCTCGCGGCGGGCTACGGCTTCACCGGCATCCTGGTCGCGTTCCTGGCGCGGCAGAATCCGCTGGCGATCATTCCGGTGGCGATCCTGCTCGGCGGCATCTCGGCTTCCGGCGGCCTGTTGCAGCGGCGGCTCGGCCTGCCCGACGCCTCCGTGCTGGTGCTGCAAGGCATCATCTTCGTGTTCGTGCTGGCGAGCGATGCGCTCTACGGGCGCATCGGTTTCCTGAAGGGAAAGTCCTGACATGGCGGATGCATCGCTCGGGCTCTGGACCGTCCCGCTCGCCGTGTTCGGCGGCGCCATCCGCGTCTCGACGCCGTTTTTGTTCGTCAGCCTCGGCGAGTGCATCACCGAGCGAAGCGGCCGCATCAATCTCGGCCTCGAGGGCACGCTGGTGATGGGCGCGATGAGCGCCTACGGCATCTCCTATCTGTCGGGCTCGCCGTGGCTTGGCGTGCTCGCGGCCGGCATCACCGGCGCGCTGTTCGGCGCGCTGCATGCCGGGATCTGCTCGCTGCCGCGGGTCAACGACATCGCGGTCGGCATCGCGCTGATGCTGCTCGGCACGGGCCTCGCGTTCTTCCTCGGCAAGCCGCTGATCGAGCCGACGGCGGCCCGGCTGCCCGCGATCGATTTCGGCTGGTGGAGCGACATCCCGCAGGTCCGCGCGGCGCTGCGCATCAACGTGCTGTTCCTGATCGGCGTCGCGATCGCGCCGCTGCTCTATTGGGCCTTCAGGACCACGCGCTGGGGCCTCTTGATCCGCACCGCCGGCGAGAGCGCCGATGCGGCGCGCGCGATGGGCCATTCGGTACTGCTGATCCGGCTGCGCGCCACCATGGTCGGCGGTTTCCTCGCCGGCATCGGCGGCTCGTTCCTGTCGCTGTTCTATCCGGGCAGCTGGAACGAAGGCCTCTCCTCGGGACAGGGCATCACGGCGGTGGCGCTTGTCATCTTCGCGCGCTGGGACCCGATGCTCTGCCTGTGGGCCTCGCTCGCCTTCGGCGGCGCCGCCGCGCTCGGGCCCGCGCTGCAATCGGTCGGCATCACCTCCGGCTATCATTTGTTCAACGCCGCGCCCTACATCCTGACGCTCGCGATCATGATCATCACCTGCTCGCCGAAGCGCACGCTGACCGGCGCACCCGCCGAATTGTCCATCACCCGATAGCATCTCGAAAGATCATTTCATGCCCGAGCGCTTCATCAAGTCCGAGCCCTACGCCTGGCCCTACAATGGCGATCTGCGGCCAGAGAATACCGCACTCATCATCATCGACATGCAGACCGATTTCTGCGGCGTCGGCGGCTATGTCGACAAGATGGGCTACGACCTCTCGCTGACCCGGGCGCCGATCGAGCCGATCAGGAAGCTGCTCGCGGTAATGCGCGCGCAGGGCTTTCACATCATCCACACCCGCGAGGGGCACCGGCCTGATCTGGCCGACCTGCCAGCCAACAAGCGCTGGCGCTCGCGCCAGATCGGCGCCGGCATCGGCGACCCCGGCCCCTGCGGCCGCATCCTGGTGCGCGGCGAACCCGGCTGGGAAATCATTCCGGACCTCGCGCCGCTGCCGGGCGAGCCAATCATCGACAAGCCCGGAAAAGGCTCGTTCTGCGCCACCGACCTCGAGCTGATGCTGCGGCTGCGTGGCATCGAGAACATCGTGCTGACCGGCATCACCACCGATGTCTGCGTCCACACCACGATGCGCGAGGCCAACGACCGCGGCTTCGAATGCGTGCTGGTCGAGGACTGTTGCGGCGCGACCGACAAGGGCAATCACGATCACGCGCTGAAGATGATCAAGATGCAGGGCGGCGTGTTCGGCGCGGTGACCAGATCCGCCGACCTGATCGGGGCGCTGTCGTGATCATCGGCGAGCCGCCCGCACCATCAGGCGCGTTCGGCGTCGACGCCATCGCCATGACGATGCGGTTCGGCGACTTCACAGCGCTCGACAATGTCGAGCTCAAGGTGCGTCCCGGCTCGTTCCACGCCTTGCTCGGCGAGAACGGCGCGGGCAAGAGCACGCTCGTCAAATGCATTATGGGCTACTACCACGCGACCGAAGGCGACATCATTGTCGGCGGCCGCCAGCAGGCGATCGCCAATCCGAAGGACGCGCATGCGCTCGGGCTCGGCATGGTCTACCAGCATTTCACTTTGGTGCCGGCGATGACGGTTGCCGAGAATTTGGTGCTGGCGCGCGACGACGTGCCTGCCGTGGTCGACTGGCGCAAGGAGAAGAAGGAGCTGGAGGCCTTCCTGGCGCGGATGCCGTTCAAGGTGCCGCTCGACGCAAAGGTCTCGGATATCTCCGCCGGCGAACGGCAGAAATGCGAGATCCTCAAGCAGCTCTATCTGAAGCGGCGCTTCCTGATCCTGGACGAGCCGACCTCGGTGCTGACGCCGGGCGAAGCCGACGAGGTGCTCGGCATGCTGCGCGCGATGGTGGTCGCGGGCGAGCTCACCATCCTGATGATCACGCACAAGTTCCGCGAGGTGATGGCCTTTGCCGACGAGGTGACCATCCTGCGCCGCGGCAAGCTCGCCGGCAGCGGCCGGGTCGCCGAGCTGACGCCGGACGAGATGGCCCGCACCATGATCGGCGCCGAGCAGCTGACGGTGCAGCCGCCGCGCACCGGCGAGACCGGAGTGGCCCGGCTCGAGCTCGACAGGCTCACCGCGCTTGACGATGCCGGCGCGATCGCCGTGCACGGCGTGTCGCTGACCGTGAAGAGTGGCGAGATCGTCGGCATCGCCGGCGTCTCCGGCAACGGCCAGCGCCAGCTCGTGGAGGTCCTGGCCGGCCAGCGCGAGGCCGAGAGCGGCGCCATCCGCGTCCAGGGCGAGACCTATGCGGCGAGCCGCGCGGAGATGCGGCGCCACAGGATGTCGCTGTTGCCGGAAGAGCCGCTGAAGAACGCCTGCGTCGGCGGCATGAGCGTCGCCGACAACATCGCATTCCGCGAGTTCGATCGCGCCCCGTTCGCGCGCGGCGGCTGGTGGCTGAACCGTGCCGCCTTCCGCAACGACGCCGAGCGCAAGATCAACCGCTACAAGATCAAGACCCGCACGCCGGAGACGCCGATCGCGGCGCTGTCGGGCGGCAATGTGCAGCGCGCGGTGCTGGCGCGCGAGCTTTCGGGCGACGTCGAGGTGCTGATCGCCGCCAATCCCTGCTTCGGGCTCGACTTCGCGGCAGTGGCGCAGATCCACGCCGAGATCATGGCCGCCCGCAACCGGGGCGCGGCGGTGCTCTTGGTCAGTGAAGACCTCGACGAGCTGCTGGAGCTGTCGGATCGGCTGGTCGTGATGTTCCACGGCGCCTTCGTGCATGAGGCCCGCGCCAGCGAGGCCGACCTCACCGAGATCGGCCGGCACATGGCAGGGCACTAGAGCGGATCACGGATCAGCTGCGCGCCGGCGCCGCCGCGCGCTGCCGTGCCGGCGCTCCGCGCAGGAACGCCCGGCCGAAATCATCGACAGCGGGCGCCAGGATCGCCCGATCGCGCGGCAGCGTGTCTGGCATCTCGTCACGGATGAACGCCAGCAGCTTCTCGCGGATCTCGCAACGCAGGTCCCAGGATTGCGGTGCATTCCGTGCACTGATCAGCGCGCGCAGCTCGATGGTGCGCGGGTGGGTGTCGATCACCTGCAGATTGACCACCGCGCCGTCCCAGAGCCGCGACTCCTTCGCCGCCTGCTCCAGCCTTTTGCGGATCGCCGGCACGTCGGCGCTATAATCAACATGCAGCGCAATCGCACCGATCAGGGATTGCGCGTCGCGCGTCCAGTTCTGGAACGGGCGCTCGATGAAATAGGACAGCGGTACCACCATGCGCCGCCAGTCCCACAGCCGGATCACGACATAGGTTGAGGCGATATCCTCGACCCAGCCCCATTCGTTTTCGATGATGACCGCGTCCTCGATCCGGATCGGCTGGGTGACGGCGATCTGCACGCCGGCGATCAGATTGCTCAGCAACGGCCTTGCGGCAAGACCGACGATCAGGCCGGCGGCGCCGGCGGAGGCGAACAGGCTGACGCCGTATTGCCTGACCGAGTCGAACGTCATCAGCGCGGTGGAGACCGCGATGATGACGATCAGCGTGTCGGTGACCCGCTTGAAGACGCGCACCTGGGTGACGTGCTTGCGTGCCAGGAAATTCTCGGCAACGTCGAGGCGAAATTTATCGAGATATCTGGCCGACGCCATGTCGACGGCGCGGATCGAGATCCAGCCGATCAGCGCGATGACGGCGACGCCGAAGAAATGGCTGAGTGTCAGCCGCAGCAGATCGTTGAGCGGCGCCAATGGCAACACCAGCGCGAGGGCGGCAAGACACAGCGCCAGCCGTGACGGACCGGCCGTCCGGTCAAGCAGTATCGGCGCGACGGAATTCTTTGGTCCCACCATGCGATGGACGATGCGTTGCGCGATGGAGTGAACGACGAGCGCAACGGCGATCGCAGCCGTGATCAGGACGAGGCCGACCACCCAATCCGGAACCCAGCGAAATGTGTGTTCCAATCCGGTTACGATCTCCTGGACGTCTTGCATGAAACCCGCCTGCTCCCGCATTGCAGGCTGCTAACGCGTGGAATCCGGGATCGCTTCTGACGTCTGTGCAACGCAGCAATTCACCCGATGCAATTCGGATGCGCAGGATGTTGCGTCAATTCGGCTGGTGGCACCGGCGCTAGCCGATCTCAAACGCTTCCGCGGCGAGATGCTTCATATTGGCGTGCCAATGCTCGGCGACCGCAAGCCGGGTCGGCACCCAGACGTGCTCGTGCTTCTGGATGTAGTCGAGAAAGCGCATCAGCGCGGCGGCGCGGCCGGGACGCCCGACGACGCGACAATGCAGACCGATCGACATCATCTTCGGTGAGGTCGCGCCCTCGGCATAGAGCACGTCAAAACTGTCCTTCAGGTAGGTGTAGAACTCCTCGCCGCCGCCAAAGCCCTGCGCGTTGATGAAGCGCATGTCGTTGGCATCGAGCGCATAGGGGATCACGAGATGCGGCTCGGTGCCGGCGGCCTTGATCCAGTACGGCAGATCGTCGGCATAGGAATCGCAGAGATAGCGCAGGCCGCCCGCCTCCATCAAAAGCCGCAGCGTGTTGATCGAGGAGCGGCCGGTGTACCAGCCGAGCGGCCGCGCGCCGGTCGCCTCGGCATGCACGGCAATGGCGCGGGCGATCTCCTCGCGCTCCTCGTCCTCCGACATGTCCTTGTGCTCGACCCAGCGCAGGCTGTGGCTTGCGATGTCCCAGCCCGCCTCCTGCATCGCGGCGACGACATCCGGGTTGCGCTTCAGCGCCATCGCGACGCCGAACACCGTGGTCGGCAGCTTCCGCTCGGTGAATGTCCGCCACAGCCGCCAGAAGCCGGCGCGCGCACCATATTCGAACATCGTCTCGATATTGGCGTGCCGCTGGCCGACCCAGGGCTGCGCGCCGAGCACGTCGGACAGAAACGCTTCCGAGGCGCGATCGCCGTGCAGGATGTTGTTCTCCCCGCCCTCCTCGAAATTGACCACGAATTGCACGGCGATTCGCGCCGCGTCGGGCCATTTCGGATCGGGCGGATTGCGGCCGTAGCCGCGGAGATCGCGCGGATAGCGGGCCTCGGTCACATCAGATTTCCTCGAAGCGGATGTTCTGCGCGCCCTTCCACAACACGGTTTTGCCGAACGCAGTGAGGTTCTCCAGCCCCGAGGTCAGCGTGATGAAGTGATTGCCGGCGAGCTGGCCCATCTTGCTGGCGAAATGCACACCGCCATAGGCGAGCAGGATCTCGGTCTCGCTGATGCCGCCGGGATAGAGGATGATCTGGCCCGGCGCCGGATAGCTGGTGTGGTTCTCGTAGGACACGCCGAAGTCGAGATCGCCGAGCGGCATCCAGACGCCCTCGCCGCTCCAGCGCACGTGGATCGCCTGGCTCTCGAACGGCATCGCCTTGCGGAACGCGGCGACCGTCTTCGGCGCCAGCTGCTCCTCGAAACGGGCGTCAAAGGTGAACTCGCCGGCGCGGACAATCAGTTTGCTCATCGATCTCTCGTGGGTGGGCTAAGAAGTGATGTCCCAACCATTGCCGCCGGCCCGGGCCGGACGCAAGGCCGATTCCGGCCCCGGAAGCCGGTTTTTCGCCGCGCGGCGGCCTCCAACGCAGATTTGAGCAGAGTTGCATTGCGCCGCGCCTTCCCGTTTGCGAGCCTACGAGGGTACGTCGAACAGGTTGACCTTGATGACAACAAGCAGTCTGCACGGACATGTGGCGCTGGTGACCGGCGGATCGCGCGGCATCGGCGCGGCGATCGTCAAGATGCTGGCGGATGCCGGCGCAGCCGTCGCCATCAATTATCGCGAGCGCTCGGCCGAGGCGGAGACGCTGGCGAAGGGCATCATTGCCGCCGGCGGCCGCGCCGTCGCGATCGCCGCCGACGTCTCGGAAGCTGCCGCCGTCGCCGCGCTGGTCGAGCGCGCCAAGTCCGAGCTCGGCCCGGTCGACATCCTCGTCAACAATGCCGGGATCGCGATCGTCAGGGGTGTCGACGACCTCACCGAAGAGGATTTCGACCGCACCATCACGGTCAATCTCAAATCGGCGTTTCTGTGCACGCAGGCGGTGCTGCCGATGATGCGCACCCGCAAATGGGGCCGCATCGTCAACATCTCCTCCGGCGCGGCGCGCGGCGCCGGCTCGATCGGGCCGCACTACAATGCATCCAAGGCGGCGATGGAGGGGATGACCCGCGGCTATGCCGCGCGCCTCGTCAAGGAAGGCATCACGGTCAACGCCGTCGCGCCCTCGCTGATCGAGACCGACATGATGAGGGGACAGAGCGAGCTCGTCAGCCGCATCCCGGTCGGCCGTTTCGGCACCGCCGAGGAGGTCGCGCAGGCCGTGATGCTGCTGGTCAACAATCCCTACATGACCGGACAGACCATCGCGATGAGCGGCGGCATGGCGTTCAACTAGGGCATGTCCCCATAAACCCGGCGGCATCATGCGATGAAGCTTACGTCCGCTTTGTCCTTATAGCGGTCATTTTGTGCAGCATCGGAATATGTCGCGATGGGCCAACTCCGGACTCATGCGCCGCAAGAGTCCCGCAAAATGACGGGCCAGTTCAAATGTCCGCCCGGAGTGGCACCTGCTACTTGCAGCCGCGGCAAATCGTAAGCTTGCCCTTTAGTTTGTCATCGTCCCCGGGATCGACCGATTGCTGCCGGGAGACACGATCTGCTTCTTGATCGAGCTTGGGCTGCTTTGCCCGGTGCGACCTGACGGGTCGCGTCGTCCGGCTTGACGTGTCGTCGTCGATGCCGACGCTAAAACCATCGTAATCGGGGACCGGTCCAGCCGACGGCGGCGACCTGTCGATCACCTGTGCTGGCGAAGCGCTGCCTGACTCTACCGGCGTGTGTTCGACAGTGGCAGATCGTGGGGCAGTGGAGCGTGGCAAAGACTCTTTGGCGGCTCGGGGCAGTACCGAACTCTTAGCGGTCGCCGTCGGCGGCAAGACGCTGTTGGTTTTGGCCGGAGATGCCGATCCCTCATCCGACGGCGGCGGCGCAAGCGAAAGCGGAGGGGAAAGCGAGGTCTGACATCTCGCGCTGTCTTGTGACCAAACTCCCGCCGCCAATAAACCAAGGGCAAACAGTGTTGCGTTCTTCATTACTCGTCCTGCAAATCACTTGGAACGAAAGCATTGATCGCGTGACTCCTATCGCCACGCTTCGACAAGAATTTCCACATCTGACATGGCGATCAAAAATTGACGGAAGTTGGGAGCCATGGGCGGATACATGCGCGCTTCGGTCCACCCTCGTTCTGGCCCCACTGCCCGCTTCGGGTCCAATCGCGACCGCTTGGCCCGGTCTCGGTAAGATCCGGTATGCACCTCACAGCGGACCGTTTGGCGGTCGGGTGCATCGATCGCGATGGGCCATCAGCGGTGGTTCAGCCTTGCCTCATCCCGGGTAGCCCCCAAAACCAGGGCTCGACAGGCCTCCGGGCCACCGGGCTCCGGCCCAATTCGCAGGACCAACAATCCGGTGACGGAATACCCAAACCGGCATAGCATCCGCGCATTGGAGGCGATCATGTTCAACCCAACTCAAATTGTCATCCAAGCGTTTGTCGATCAACTCAAGGGTACATACGGCCAAATCTACGGAATCCTCGAGCCCGCCTATCCGGACATCATCGGTTTCGTTGGGCGCCTCGCGTTGGAGAATATTGCCAATAGCGATGCGGCCTACCACGACATGAACCACACCATCATGGTGACGTTGGTGGGACAGAACATTTTACTCGGGAAGCATACGAGCGAAGGCGGCGTCAGGCCGCGCGACTGGCTCCATTTCATGATTTCGCTCTTATGCCACGACATCGGCTATGTACGCGGTGTATGTCGAGGCGACCGGGACGGACTTTATGTTTGTAACGAAAACGGTGATCGCGTCCGGATATCTGCTGGTGCCACGGACGCGTCCTTGACCCCCTATCATGTGACACGATCCAAGCTCTTCGTCCGCGAGCGTTTCGGCAAGGTGAGCTTGACCTCCATCGACACAAAGGAAATCGAGGCGAACATCGAGCACACGCGCTTTCCGGTACCGGGGGAAGAGGAGCATACCAGTACGGCGGATTATCCCGGCCTGCTTCGTGCCGCGGATTTGATCGGCCAATTGGCCGACATTGACTATTTGCGGAAGACGTCAGCCTTGTTTGCCGAATTTCAGGAGACTGGCGCAAGCGAGAAACTCGGATATCAGACCCCCGATGATTTACGCGCAGCGTATCCTGCTTTCTTCTGGAAGGCCGTCTGCCCCTATATCGGCGACGCACTTCGATATCTGCGGGTCACGCAGGAAGGTAAGCAATGGATCGCCAACCTTTATGCGCACGTGTTCTCGGAGGAGCACAGGGGAGCGATTACTCGAGCATAGCCGAGTGGAAGAATAACTGGCTATGCCGTCTTGACCCGCTCGTTCGATTGCCTTACGCCTCACGCCATGAACCGCTCGATCCTGATCGCCAATCTCTGGTGGCTCGCCGACTGACAGGCGGGCCGAACGCGTTCATGCATTTCGGGGCCGCCGCATTGGGCGGCCTTTTTCTTTCACCTCATCCAGCCCGCATGCGGTGTCCCCATTCAACCGAATGGAGATAAGCCGTGACCAAACCGATCATCCTCACCGGCGACCGCACCACCGGGCCGCTGCATCTCGGCCACTACGTCGGCTCGCTCAGAAGCCGCCTCGCGTTTCAGGACAGCCATGAGCAATACCTGCTGCTCGCCGACATGCAGGCGCTGACCGACAACGCGCACGACATCGGCAAGATCCGCGGCAACGTCATCGAGGTCGCGCTGGATTATCTCGCCGTTGGCATCGATCCCGAACGGACCTCGATCTGCCTGCAGTCACAGCTTCCGGCGCTTGCGGAATTGTCGATGCTCTATCTCAACCTCGTCACCGTCGCGCGGCTGGAGCGCAATCCCACCATCAAGGACGAGATCCGCGCCCGCGGATTTGGACGCCACATCCCTGCGGGCTTCCTGTGCTACCCGGTGGCGCAGGCCGCCGACATCACCGCGTTTCGGGCGACCGTCGTGCCGGTCGGCGAGGACCAGGCTCCCCTGATTGAGCAGACCAACGAGATCATCAGGCGCGTCAACGCGCTCGCCGGCCGTGCGCTCCTGCAGGAGGCGGTGGCCGTCATACCACGCGCGGGACGGCTGCCGGGCGTCGACGGACGCGCGAAGATGAGCAAATCCGCTGGCAATGCGATTGCTCTCTCGGCCTCGCCCGGTGACATCACGGCTGCGGTGCGCGCGATGTTCACCGATCCCGATCATCTGCGCGTCGGCGACCCCGGCAAGGTCGAGGGCAATGTCGTCTTCAGCTATCTCGACGCGTTCGATGACGATCACCACGCCGTCGAGGAATTGAAGGCGCGCTATAGGCGTGGCGGTCTCGGCGACGCGGCCGTCAAGCGGCGGCTGGAGGACATCCTGCAAGCCCTGATCGCACCGATCCGGACCCGGCGCGCCGAGCTGGCAGGCGATCGCGACCATGTCGCTGACGTGATCAGGCGCGGAACCCTGAAAGCCCGGGAGATCACCGAGCGCACCAAGCGCGATGTGATGGCGGGACTCGGCTTGTTCCAGCTCTGAATGCGCCGTCATCAAACCATGGCAGGAACTGTGCTTGCCTGTAACAGTTGTCCGCTTGGCGAAAACCGGATTTGGAGCTTGTCGTGATCGATCCGAAAACGCTTCTCGAACGCGCCGCGCAATTGACCGATCAGGCCAAAAGCGAGGAAGAAGCCGGCATCCGCGAGCGGCTGCTGCGCATGGCCGAGCATTACCGCGACCTGGCCGCGCATGAGGCCTGGGCGAACGAGAACCCGCCATCGGTCGGCGCGATCACCAGTGCGCTCAGCCCCCGCGCCCATTGACCTGTTCTTCGTCAGCTCACGCGAATGCGATAGCCCAATGACTGCCGCGCGCTCGGCGCGATGTGCATGAGGCCGGGCTTGCCTGTGAACTCGCCATCGAATTCGACCGGGCTGGCAAAGCCTTGCCACGGCTCGATGCAGAGGAACGCCGCGCCGCCGACCTTCGACCAGATGCCAAGTTCGCGAAAGCCGCGCCACGACACCTCGATCGCAGGCCCCTGCGCAGCAGCAAAGCGAACCGACGCGCTCGCAACCTGATCGAGGATCATGGCGTCGTCGTCGAACAATTGCTCGGACAACGCGAGCACCTTGCCCTTGATCGGACTTGGCTCGGATTGCTGCCGCATCAGTCCCTCCGTCAGCCGCCGGATCGGCGCCGGCTCATCCTTCGCGAAGGTCAACGCGTACGCCTCCTTTGCCAATCCCGGAAGCAGCGGCCAGTTGAAGGCGGGATGACCGCCGAGCGAGGCCGGCAGCGTCTCGGCGCCGGTGTTGACGATGTCGAAGGCGACGTCGAGATCGGCGCCATCAACGGTATAGGTGACCTCGAGCCTGAACGCGAAGGGATAGCGCGCACGCGTCTCCGCATCGTCGGTGAGCGCGAGCTTGCAGGATCGGGCCCCCTGCTCCACCCAGGCAAAGCAGCGGTCGCGCGCGAAGCCGTGCTGCGTCATCGGATAGCTCTTGCCGTTGTGGCGCAGCGTATCGTTCTTCAAGCGGCCGACGATCGGGAACAGGATGGGCGCATGGCGCGGCCATTGCGGGCCGGCCTGCCACAACAGTTCGGTCCCGTCGGCATTTCTGAGCGACGACAATTCGGCGCCCTGCGCCGAAATAGTCGCGGCGATTCCATCGCCGCGCAGCGTGTGACTGTCGCTCATGCCTCGCCTCGCCGGGTTGCGATATGCTCCGACAGGAGATGTTCGAAGCCGGCGAGGCCGTCAACCCCAAAGCAATAGCGCCGCCCACGCGGGGCGGCCCACGCTCCGGGCCTAGCCGGTAATCTTGGAGAAATCGGGCTGGCGGCGCTCGGCAAAGGCGGCAAAGGCCTCGCGTGCTTCCGCACTCATCAGCCGTTCCTGGAAGATCTCGCCCTCGCGCGCCATTTGCGCGCTGATCCTGGCGGGGTCGCGCATCAGCGCCTTGGTGTGCTGGAGCGAGCCGAACGGCCGCTTCGCCAACGCGTCCGCCGCCGCGCGTGCCTTGGCGCGCAGGTCCGCGAGCGGCACGACCGCGTTGGCGAGGCCGATCGAGACCGCCGTCTCCGCCTCGACCGGTTCGCCGAGCGCAAACATCGCGTAGGCCCGCGCATAGCCGATGCGCTGCGGCAGCAGATAGGTCGACGCCGCCTCCGGCACCAGCGCCAGATTGACGAACGGCGTGATCAGCCGCGCAGTCGGCGCGAGGTAGACGAGGTCGCAATGCAGCAGCATGGTGGTGCCGATGCCGACCGCATTGCCCTGCACGGCGGCAACCAGCGGCCGCGTCGCCTTGGCAAGTCCGGCGAGGAAGCGCGTCACGTGGCGCTCGCCCTGCACGCCGCGCGACACCGCCGCGAAATCGGCGAGATCGTTGCCGGCGGTAAAGCTGTCGCCGTCGCCCTGCAACAGCACGGCGCGGATCGCGGAATCGCCCTCCGCGCGCTCGAGCGCATCGGCCATCGCGCCATACATCGCGTTGGTGATCGCGTTCTTCTTGTCCGGGCGCGCCATCGTCACGGTGAGGACACCGCCGTCCAGCACTACGACCACTTCACTCATGCTTCACTCCTGTTGCTCGGTTCTTGCTTGACGCGTCTTCTTCACGCGAACCGGTACCCACTTCGCTTTGAAGACGCTCTAGCTGTCTTAGTCCTTCGGAAACTTGTCTTGCAGGCTGGACAGCCAGCGCGACACCACGTCGATCTCCGCGTCCGAGAACCCGTCCATCAGACGGTTGTTGATCGCCCTGGTCCGCGTCGCGGCGCGTTTGCCGAACTCCTGCCCCGCCGCGGTCAGATGGAGCCGCTGGCTGCGGCCGTCCTCGCCATCGCGCCGGCGCTTCACGAGGCCTGCACGTTCCATCCGGTCGGCGAGCCCGCTCATCGCCGACGGCACGATGTCGAGCGCCTGCGAGACGTCGCCGATCAGCGCGCCGTCATTGCGCCCGAGAAAGAACAGCACGCCGGCCTGGGCCGACGTCAGATCGTGCGTGGCCGTCTCCTGCTCGATGGCGCGTTGCAACCGGCGATAGGCCACGGTCAGAAGAAAGATCAGCCGGTGTTCCGCTTTCATGCCGCCCGTTATATATTTCGCACGCGAAATATCAAGATACTTCGTGCACGAAATATCCGACGCTGCGGCGTTTTGCGGCGTGCTCGAAACCATGGTGTTCCCTCAAAAGCCCGGCCTGCATATCGACTGGAATGAGCTCCCGCCGACGGGTTGATTGCGACATTTTGATCCTGTCGCTGGATCGTCGCACTGCGGCCCAGCAGAAAATCCTTGATCGACATCGATCAAACGGGAAATCTTCCCACCCGGGAGCCGCCCGGTTGCGTTGCGGCACCGGCGGGGTCACGAGAGTGTCATGACGTTAGCGGCAAGTCCGGCCAAGGAGCGTGTTGTCCGCCCAAAGCGGCCGCGCCATCTAAGCGAAGCCATGCGCTGTGAGACCGCGTTTCGCCTGATCCTGTCCGAATGCCTCGAGGAAGTCGCCACCAATCACGAGGCGATGAGTTCCGGCGATTCCGCCGCGCTGCACCAGACCCGTATCGCGCTGACGCGGCTGAAGGCGGCGATCGCCTTCTATGGGCCGATGGCGGCGGACACCGAATGGACGCGACTGAAATCCGAGTTGAAATGGCTGAGCGCCCATCTCGGCGCCACGCGCGACCTCGACGTCGCGATCGAGAACAGCAAGGGCCTGCCTGAAGAAGGCATGCTCCAGACGGCGCGAACCGACGCGTTCGAGGCGCTCAAGGAGGCGTTGCAAAGCGATCGATACTGGCGATGGTTCGACAGCATGTGGGACTGGGTCGGCAGCGGACCCTGGACCACGCGGCAGGACCCCCGCGCCGCGCAACGGCGAGCCGTGCCGGTCGCGGTGTTTCACGCGCGGCGGCTGGCGCGATGGCATGGCAAGCTGTGCCAGAAGAGCCGCGGGCTGCAAGGCATGGGCAAGAACAAGCGCCACCGCGTCCGTCTCGCCAGCAAGCGGCTGCGTTACGCGATCGAGTTCTCGGAGGGCGGTTTGCCCCCCGACGAATACGCGTCATGGCGGATCATCCTGAAGCATCTGCGCAAGGGACAGCAATTGCTCGGCGAATTGAACGATGACGAGGTGCGTCGCGGGCTGCTCGAGAGCGTCGATGCACCCGCGCGACGCGCCCACGAGCGCAAGGCCAAGCACCAGCGCGTGCACGAACGGAAGCGCAAGAGCCGGCTGCTGCGCCACGCCGCGGCGGTCTATCGAAAAATCTCCGACTGAACGCGCATCAGCGCAACTGCGTCGGCGCGCGGATACCGCTCGCGCTGAGGACCGCGCCTAGAAATGATGTATAAAACATCACTTATTGCCCTTGTGCCATCATTACTTGATGTGCATAAATAACATTCAAATAGACGCGACTCTCAGATCGACGGCCATCAATCGATGATCACCGCGGCGCAGCTACGAGCGGCCAGAGCCTTGCTCGGCATCGACCAACGGCAGCTCGCCGAACTGTCCGGACTTTCGGTGCCAACCATCCAGCGGATGGAGGCGAGCGAAGGAACCATTCGCGGCAACGTCGACTCGCTCGTGAAACTGATCGACGCGCTCGGCACAGCCGGCGTCGAGGTCATCAATGAGGGCGCCGTCAGCAGCGGCGGCGGCCGCGGGGTGCGATTGAAGGCCGGATCAGGCTCACCGAAGGTGCAGACATGATCCCGGCGGTCACTCAGCAGATCTGGTGTGTAGCCGCCCTGCTGGGAACGACCGCTCTCGCGATTGCAACCAGCAGATCGCGCCAATCGACAGCCATCGTCTACGGCGCGACGTTCGCGATTTCGTTGATCGCGCTGGCCGGGGCCATGATTTCGCTCATCTCCCGTACCAGCGCGACGGAACTGGCTCTGCCGATCGGGTTGCCCTGGCTGGGATCGCATTTCCGCCTCGATGCGCTCGCCGCATTCTTTCTCGTCGTGGTCAATCTCGGCGGTGCGGCCGCAAGTCTTTATGGCCTCGGCTACGGCAGCCACGAATCCGCGCCACAACGCATCCTTCCCTTTTTCCCGGCGTTCCTGGCCGGCATGAATCTCGTCGTGCTCGCCGACGATGCGTTCACCTACCTCTTGTGCTGGGAATTCATGTCGCTCGCCTCGTGGGTGCTCGTCATGGCGCATCACCGTGACGCGGATAATGCCCGCGCAGGCTACGTCTATCTCGTGATGGCAAGCTTCGGAACGCTGGCTCTGTTGCTTGCCTTCGGCCTGCTGGCGGGAGCCGGCGGCAGCTACAGCTTTGCGGCCATCCGCGCTGCCCAGCACACTCCGTCCGAAGCCGCACTGGTGCTCGCGCTGATGCTGCTCGGCGCCGGGTCGAAAGCCGGCCTGATCCCGTTGCACGTGTGGCTGCCGCTGGCTCATCCGGCCGCGCCGAGCCATGTCTCGGCGCTGATGAGCGGCGTGATGACGAAGGTCGCGATCTACGGATTCATCCGGGTCGTGTTCGATCTGCTCGGGCCGCCAAGCTGGTCGGCGGGTGTCGCGGTTCTCATCCTCGGCGGCGCCACCGCCGTCATGGGGATCCTCTACGCGCTGATGGAGAAGGATCTCAAGCGCCTGCTCGCCTACAGCACGATCGAGAACATCGGCGTCATCTTCGCAGGCCTCGGCCTTGCGCTGGCATTTCAGGCGAACGGCCTCGGCCTCGCGGCGGCCCTCGCCTTCACGGCCGCATTGTTCCACGTGCTGAACCATTCGTTCTTCAAGAGCCTGTTGTTCTTCGGGGCCGGCGCGGTGCTGACGTCGACCGGCGAACGCGACATGGAGAAGCTGGGCGGCCTGATCCACCGCATGCCGCTCACGAGCTTCGTCTTTCTGGTCGGCTGCGTCGCGATCTCCGCGCTGCCGCCGTTCAACGGGTTCGTGTCGGAATGGCTGATGTTTCAGGCCGTCCTGCAGAGCCCCGACCTGCCGCAATGGCTGCTGAAGATCATGGTGCCCGCGGTCGGCGCCTTACTGGCGCTGGCCGCGGCGCTCGCCGCCGCATGCTTCGTCAAGGCCTTCGGCATCACGTTCCTCGGCCGCGCGCGGAGCCCGGCCGCGGAAGCCGCCGGCGAAGTCGATCGCTATTCGCTCGCCGCGATGTTCAGCCTCGCCGCGCTCTGCTTCCTCGCCGGCATTCTGCCCGGCCTGGTGATCGACGCGCTTTCGCCGGTTGCGCAAACCGTGATCGGCCACCGGATGCCGCTTCAGGCGGACGATCCCTGGCTCTCGATCGTTCCGATCGAGGAGAGCCGCAGTTCCTACAACGGATTGCTCGTCTTTGCTTTCATCACCGCCGCGGCGTCGCTCGCGGTGTACTTTATCCATCGCTTTGCGTCGCGCGCGATCCGGCGCGGACCGGCCTGGGGTTGCGGCTTCTCCGACCCGACACCGGCGGCGCAGTATTCCGGCGTGAGCTTTGTGCAGCCGATCCGCCGCGTCTTCGGCACGCTGGTTTTCCAGGCCCGCGAGCATGTCGATATGCCCGCACCAGGCGAACTGCGGCCGGCGCGCCTCAGGGTCGATATGCACGATCTGGTCTGGGAGCGGCTCTACACACCCGTGGCGGAAGCCGTGTGGTTTTTCGCCGATCGGCTGAACCAGCTCCAGTTCCTGACCATCCGCCGCTACCTCAGCCTGGTGTTCGCAACCCTCATCACATTGCTGCTGGCGCTCGCGATATGGTCGTGATCTCGGACATCCTCGTTCAGCTCGGCCAGATGGCGCTTGTGCTGCTGCTCGCGCCGCTGCTGACCGGCGTCGTGCGCAAGATCAAGGCGCGGCTGTTGCGGCGGAAAGGGCCGTCGATCTTCCAGCCCTACCGCGACCTGCTGCGACTGCTGCGCAAGGAGGTCGTGCTCGCCGAAAACGCGTCCTGGCTGTTTCGCGTCACGCCCTATGTGACGTTTGCGGCCATCTGGGTCGCGGCGGCGCTGGTCCCGACATTTGCGACCGGCCTGCAATTCAACTGGAGCGCCGACCTGATCGCGATCGTCGCCCTGCTCGGCAGCGCGCGCTTCTTCCTCGCGCTTGCCGGCATGGACGTCGGCACCAGCTTCGGCGGCATCGGCTCCAGCCGCGAGGTGATGATCGCCGCGCTCGCCGAGCCGGCCATGCTGTTGATGGTGTTCTGCGTCGCGCTGATTGCCGGTTCGACGCAGCTGTCGACGGTCGCGACCTTCATGGCGTCGTCGGAGGTCGGACTGCGCGTCTCGCTCGGCATGGCGATGATCGCCCTCATCATGGTGGCGCTCGCCGAAAACGCGCGCATCCCGGTCGACAACCCGGCGACGCATCTGGAGCTGACCATGGTGCACGAGGCGATGATCCTCGAATATTCCGGGCGTCACCTCGCCATGATCGAGTTCGGCGCCTTCCTCAAACTGCTGCTCTACATCTCCCTGATCATCTGCGTGTTCTTCCCGTGGCAGATCACCACGGAAGGCGCGGGGCCGCTGTCCTATCTGGTGAGCGTTGCCGCCTACATCCTCAAGCTTGCGGTCGCGACCTTCCTGCTTGCCGTGTTCGAAACCGCGACGGCCAAGATGCGGGTGTTCCGCGTCCCCGAATTCCTCGGCGCAGCGCTGATGCTCGGCCTGCTCGGCACGCTGCTTCGGTTCGTGTCACGGGGCTTCTGATGCACAACCTCGCCTTCGACATCGCCCATCTGCTCGCCGGCGGGCTCGTGCTGATCAGCTTCATGATGCTGTATCAGGACCGCCTGTATGCGCTGCTGAACATCTTCGCACTTCATGCCGTGGTGCTCGCAGCTTCCGTCGCCTGGCAGGCCTTCATCCAGAATGCGCCGCATCTCTACGTGACCGCAGCCATCGCACTGGTCTTCAAGGCGATCGTCATCCCGGTGGCGTTGCATCGGATCATCAAGCGCCTCGGCATTCATCGCGATATCGAGACCGCGGTGAGCATCGGTCCGACCATGCTCGCGGGCATGGGGCTCGTCGCCCTGTCCATGGTACTGATGCTGCGCGTCACCGGCGCCGCCGATCCGCTGGCAAGGGAAGACCTCGCCTTCGCGCTGTCGGTGGTGCTGCTGGGATTGCTCGTCATGGTGACGCGGCGCAACGCCGTCAGCCAGGTCGTCGGCTTCATGTCGCTGGAAAACGGCCTGGTGCTGGCCGCGACCGGCGCCAAGGGCATGCCGCTCGTCGTGGAGATCAGCGTCGCCTTCTCGATCCTGATCGCATTCATCGTGATCGGCGTGTTTTTGTTCCGCATTCGCGAGCGGTTCGACACCGTCGACGTCGGTGCGCTCGATGAATTCAGGGGGGAGCGCCGATGACTGCCGCGTCGGATGCCGTCACCTGGGTCCTGTTGATACCGATCACCGCCGCGGCGGTGCTGGCCGCGCTGCGCGGTTACCGGTTGACCGCGGGCCTCAATGTCCTGGCCAGTCTCGGCACCTTGCTGGCCGCGCTTTCGCTGCTCGTGGTCGAGCGCCCGCAACCCGGCCAGTACCTGCTGATCGACGATCTCAACATCGTCTTCATCGTGCTCAACACCTTCGTGGGATTCACCACGAGCGTGTTCAGCGCCAGCTATATCGCCCATGAACTCGAAACCGGACGGCTGACGCCGGGCTATCTGCGATTCTACCATGCCATGTATCAGGTGATGATGTTCGGCATGAACCTCGCATTCGTGTCGAACAATATCGGCCTGATCTGGGTCGCGGTCGAGGTCGCGACGCTCACCACCGTGCTGATGGTCGGCATCTACCGGACCCATGCGGCGCTGGAAGCGGCCTGGAAGTATTTCATCCTCGGCAGCGTCGGCATCGCGCTGGCGCTGTTCGGCACGATCCTGGTGTACATGGCCGCGCTGCCGGTGGTCGGCGAGGGTCAGGACGCCATGGTGTGGACGGTGTTGATCAGCCGTGCGGCGACGTTCGACCCGGCATTGCTCAACGTCGCCTTCATCTTCCTGCTGCTCGGATACGGCACCAAGGTCGGCCTGGCGCCGCTGCACGCCTGGCTTCCGGATGCGCATGCCGAGGGCCCGACCCCGATCTCCGCCGTGCTCTCCGGCCTGCTGCTCAACGTTGCGCTCTACGCGGTGCTCCGCTTCAAGATCCTGCTCGCCGCCAATCCGGATGCGATATCGCCGGGCCCGCTGATGGTGACGATGGGGCTGACCTCGCTGCTGTTCGCGGCCTTCATGCTTTACCGCCGCCGCGACATCAAGCGGCTGTTCGCCTACTCCTCGATCGAGCATATGGGCATCATCGTGTTTGCGTTCGGCATGGGTGGCCCGCTCGCCAACTTTGCCGGCCTGCTGCACATGGTGATGCACAGCCTCACCAAGTCGGGGATCTTCTACGCGGTCGGCCACATTGCACAGGTGAAGGGCACGCAGCGGATCGCCAACATTCGCGGCCTGACCGAGTCGCATCCGGCACTCGGCTGGAGTCTCGTGATCGGCGTGGTCGCGATCGCCGGCCTGCCGCCGCTCGGTATCTTCATGAGCGAATTTCTCATCGTCAGCTCCACCTTCGCGCGCCAGCCGCTGCTCGCCATCCCGCTGGTGTTCGGCCTGCTGCTCGCCTTCGGCGCGTTGATCCTGCGCCTGACCAGCCTTGCGTTCGGCGAGCCGCGCGGCAATGCCGCGCCGGCGGATGCGTCCTATTTGCCGATGTTCGCGCATTTCGCGCTGGTGCTGACTGCGGGCATCTACCTTCCGGGACCGCTGGTCGTCTGGTTCCAGCACGTCGCCAACCTGCTGGGTTAGCGCGAGGGAGAACGGGATATGCCGAGGTTGATCGATCTGATCCGGGCCGGCCACAGGATCGAACGGAATCATCCATGGCCGCGCGCCGTGGTGGACGGCGATACCTGGCGCACCGCCGCTCACGCATTTGCCGATGGCGGCCTGAGCCTGCTCGGGCTGTGGGGCGAACCGTCGCGCGTGCACATGGCCATCCTCGACGACCGCACGTCCGATATCGGCGTGATCAGCCTGGATTGTCCCGATCGCCAATTTCCGTCGGTCGCGGCCCATCATCCGCCGGCGCTTCGATTGGAGCGCACCCTCCACGACCTGTTCGGATTGGAGGCCATGGGCATACCGGATCCCCGCCCCTGGCTCGATCATGGCCGCTGGCAGACGCGCTTCCCGCTGGGCGAACGTCGCGATGCATCGGCGGACGCAGCGCCCTATCAATTCCTCCCGGCCGAGGGGGACAGCCTGCATCAGATCGCGGTCGGTCCGGTGCATGCCGGCATCATCGAGCCCGGGCATTTCCGCTTTACCGCGAGCGGAGAGACAGTGGTCCGCCTCGAGCAGCGGCTCGGCTACACCCACAAGGGCGTCGAGGGGCTGATGGCCGGAAGCACCGTCGAGCAGGCCGCACTTCTGGCCGGCCGGGTCTCCGGCGACAGCACGGTCGCCTATGGGCTGGCATTCGCGCAGGCGGTCGAGGCCGCGCAGCGGATTGCCGTGCCGCCGCGCGCGCTGTTGCTGCGGGCGCTGATGGCCGAGCTCGAGCGACTGGCTAATCATCTCGGCGATATCGGCGCGATCTGCAACGATGCGTCATTTGCGCTGATGCAGGCGCATTGCGCCGTGCTGCGCGAATCCGTGCTGCGCGCCGCCGACGCTGCATTCGGCCACCGCCTGATGCGCGACCTCGTCGTTCCCGGCGGCGTCGCGCGCGATATCGCCGGCGATGGAGCCGACGCAATCCGGGCCGTACTCGACCAGATCCGCCGACATTTCCCTGCGCTGGTCGAGCTCTATGACAACACCGCCTCGTTGCAGGACCGCACCGTCAGCACCGGTATCGTTGCACCAACGCTCGCCCGGCAATTCGCCGCAGGGGGCTATGTCGGGCGCGCGAGCGGCCGCGACCATGACGCCCGACGCAAGCCCGGCTATCTCCCCTATGATGGCCTCCGCTTCGAAGTCCCCGTCCTCAGCGACGGCGACGTCAACGCCCGGGTCTGGATCCGGATCCGCGAGGTTGAGCAGAGTCTCGCGCTGGCGTACCAGATCCTCATTGGCCTCGAGGCCGGCCCGGTGCAAGTGCCGCTGCACAATACGGCGGAGCCTTGCGAGGGCATGGCCCTCGTCGAAGGTTTCCGCGGCGACATCCTGGCCTGGCTGCGCCTGAACGGCGATCGGATCGAGCGATGCCATCTGCGCGATCCGTCGTGGTTTCAGTGGCCGCTGCTCGAGGCGGCCATCGAAGGCAACATCGTGGCGGACTTCCCGCTCTGCAATAAGTCGTTCAACTGTTCCTATTCCGGGCAGGATCTCTGAGGGCTTGAGGCGATGCGCAAACTTCTGTTCCAGAGCCTGTTTCGCCAGCCATTGACGGAGCAAGCGCCGCGCCCGGACGACGCTGCGCTCGCGGAGCTCGCGGCCACGGTCGGCCGCACCGCACGACGACGCCTCGGCCGCAGCCTCTCGATCCGCGAGGTTGATGCAGGCTCCTGCAACGGATGCGAGCTGGAAATACACGCGTTAAGCAATGCGTATTACGACGTCGAACGGTTTGGAATCCGGTTCGTCGCCTCGCCCCGTCACGCCGACGTGCTGCTGGTCACGGGTCCGGTCACCAAGAACATGCGCGAGGCGCTGGAGCGCACCTACCGTGCGACGCCGGATCCCAAATGGGTCGTCGCTGCGGGCGATTGCGCCAGGGATGGCGGATGCTTCGCCGGCAGCTACGCCGTGGTTGGCGGAGTCTCCGCGGTTGTTCCGGTCGATCTCCACATTCCGGGTTGCCCGCCTTCGCCGATCGCCATCCTGCGGGGCCTCGTGTCCTTGCTCGAGGCGGTCGACGCCGGGGTCGCGGCAAGGTGAAGGCACGGAAAGAAACGAGCACCTCCGCCCGCACTGTGGGCTAGGCGCGCTAGCCGCTGTCGCGCAGCACCAGCTCGAAGCCGAGATCGACACGACGCTCGCCGCCGCGCTCCAGCGTCAGCGTCGCCGCGGTGCGGCCGATCGCGTCGCCGTGCACGCTGATCGTGCTCAGGGTCGGCGAGATCAACTGGCCCATTTCGAGATCGCCAAGCCCGATCACGGCGACCGGCTGCGCCGATGCAGGCCCGTCGCGCAGCAGCCCGGCCTTGCGCAGCCCGGACATGAAGCCGATCGCATGCGCATCGTTGGCGGCGAACACCGCGTCGACACCGGGCAGGCGTGCATGCGCCGCCACGCTGCCGGAATCCTTGCGGTCCAGGATCAGCCGCCGCGGCTCGGCAAGGCCGCTGGCCATCGCCTCGTCCCTGAAGCCGAACCAGCGGCGCGTGCCGCGCGGATCGTCGCCGCCGATGAAGGCGAGCTGCTTGCGGCCCTGCGCGACCAGATGCTTCGCGACGGCGACACCGGCCTTGTAATTGTCGAAGCCCGCGACCGCGTCGATCGGGTTTGCCGGCAGATCCCAGGTCTCGACGATCGGGATGCGCGCATTGCGCAGCAGGCGGCTGCCCTCCTCGGTCGCCGGCGAGCCGACCATGATGATCGCCTCGGGCCGCCGCGACAGCAGCGCCGCCAGCATGCGGTCCTCGCGCTCCGCGTCATAGCGCGACTGCGCCAGGATCACGGAGAAGCCGAGCGGCTCGAGCTTGTCGGACAGGCCCTGCACCGTGTCGGCGAAGATCGAGTTGGCGATGGTCGGTACCAGCACGCCGACCGAATTGGTCCGTGCGCTCGCCAGCGCGCCCGCCACCAGGTTCGGGATATAGCCGAGGTCGCGCATCGCCTGCTCGACCCGCGCCCGGGTCTCCGGGGCGACCAGGTCGGGCATCCGCACCACCCGGCTCACCGTGATCGAGGAAACGCCGGCGCGCTTGGCCACCTCTGAAAGGGTGGGCGCGGCACCGGCCGGGCCGGTCCCGGGGGCGGTCAGTTCGGAGCTCATGGGCCGGAGCCTGCACGATTCCGGGTTGCCAAGCCATGATGTTAGCGCTAGCATCACCTAATGTTAGCGCTAACATGAAGCAAAAAGGGAGAAACGGCATGATTTCGGACGAACAGGCCCAAGCTTACAAGCGCGACGGGGTGATCGTGGTCCCCGAGGTGCTCAACCAGGAGACCTTAGGCAAGGTGCGCACGGTACTCGCGGAGCTCGTGGCCGGCGCCGCCAGCGTGAGCGAGCACACCGACGTCTACGATCTCGAGCCTGGGCATACGTCTGACAATCCGCGCGTCCGCCGCATCAAGGCGCCGCACAAGGTACATCCGATCTTCGACGAGATCGTGCGCAGCCCCGCCGTGATCTCGATCCTCACCAAGCTGATCGGCCCCGGCCTTCGCCTGCACGGCTCCAAGCTCAACATGAAGTCGGCGCAATACGGCTCGCCGGTCGAGTGGCATCAGGACTGGGCATTCTATCCGCACACCAATGACGACATCCTCGCGATTGGCGTGCTGCTCGATGATTGCGATATCGAGAACGGTCCGATGCTGGTGACGCCGAGGTCGCACACCGGCGCCACGATGTGGGATCATCACGGCGAGGACGGCCACTTCGCAGGCCTGATCGACCCGGACCAGATTCAGGACGACATCAAGCGCGCGGTGCCCTGCATGGGCAAGGCCGGCAGCATGTCGTTCCATCACGTGCGCGCGCTGCACGGCTCGGCGACCAACACATCGAACCGGCCGCGCAACCTGCTGCTCTATGAAGTGGCCGCCAGCGACGCCTGGCCGCTGATGGGCGTGAAGGATTTCGACGAATTCAACAGCCGCCTGCTGGCGGGCCCGCCGGTGGTCGCGCCGCGGCTCACCGATGTGCCGGTGCGGATGCCGCTGCCGCCGGCCAAGCGACAGGGATCGATCTACGAGACCCAGTCGGCATCGAAGAAATCCTACTTCACGCGCGCCGCTTAAGACCGACCCCAATGCCCGCGGCCAGGCCGCGGGCATTGCTGCTTTCACGAGCACGATCCCCCGCGACAAAAGCGGAGATCGTGCCCGATCAAGACGACCATAAAAACCAAAACAACGGGGAAACGAATGACCGAGATGGCAAGAGATGGCGCTCGCACATCGCGCCTGCGTGTGATCCTGGCCGCAAGCATCGGCTCCGCGCTCGAATGGTACGACTTCTTCCTGTACGGCACCGCCGCCGCGCTGGTGTTCGGCGAATTGTTCTTTCCGAAGAGCGATCCGGTGGTCGGCACGCTGTTGTCGTTCCTGACCTTCGGCGTCGGCTTCGTGGTGCGGCCGTTCGGCGGCCTTTTGTTCGGCATCCTCGGCGATCGCTATGGCCGCAAGCCGGTGCTGGTCTCCACGCTCCTGATGATCGGCATCGGCACCACCGCGATCGGCTTCCTGCCGACTTATGGGCAGATCGGGATCTGGGCGCCGATCCTCCTGGTCGCGATGCGCGTCATCCAGGGCCTTGGCGCCGGCGCCGAATATGGCGGCGCGGTGATCTATCTGGTCGAGAACGCACCGCCGAAGCATCGCGGCTTCTGGGGCGGCTTCGCGCCGCTCGGCGTCTCCGTCGGCAACCTGCTTGCGGCCGGCGCCTTCGCGCTGGTGACCATGCTGCCGCGCGAGGATTTGATGAGCTGGGGCTGGCGCCTGCCCTTCCTGGCGAGCTTCCTCCTGATCGTGGTCGGCATCTTCGTCCGCATGCGCATCACCGAGACGCCGGTCTACACCGAGGCGGTGGTCGCGCGCGGCAAGGTCGAGAGCAATCCGGCGATGGAAGCGTTGCGCCGACACCCGCGCAACTTCTTCGTCGTGCTCGGCGCCCGCATGGCCGAGAACGGGCTCGGCTATTTCTTCCCGGTGTTTGGGCTGAGCTACGTGATCACCACGCTCGGCGTGCCGAAAGCCGAGGCGCTCAGCGCGCTGATGCTGGCATTCACGGTCGAACTGTTTGCGATCCTCGGCTTTGCGGCATTGTCGGACCGGATCGGGCGGCGGCCGGTCTACATGTTCGGCGCGCTGGCCGGCGTGGCGCTCGCCTTCCCGTTCTTCTGGATGGTCGGCACCAAGGAGTGGATCATGATCGCGCTCGCCTTCATCCTGGCGCGCGCCGTGGTAACGGCGGCGATGTTCGGGCCGCAGGCGGCGTATTTCGCCGAGCTGTTCCCGCCGCAACGCCGCTTCGCGGGCTTTGCCTTCGCCCGCGAGCTCGGCTCGCTGCTGTCGGGCGGCCCGGCACCGTTCGTCGCCACCGCACTGGTCGCGGCCTACGGCACCTGGTGGCCGGTCGCCTGCTACGCGATGTTCCTGTCGGCCTGCACCGTCGTTGCGATCTGGATCGGGCCCGAGACCTACCAGGAGAACATCGCCGCCGACGAAGGCGAACATGCCGAGCTGCCCACGGCGATCCCGGCGCGGGCCTGATCGGTGGCGCAGCAACTGCGCGTCCTGCAGTCGCTCTGGGCGATGGAGCGGCGGCTGGCCGATGAGGGCGAATGGCCGCTGCAAACCCAGCTCGCGATGATCCGCGATGCTGGGTTTGACGGCGCCGGCGTGCGCTTCATCGATCCTGTCTTTGCGCGCGAGGTGACGAGCTTCCTTCGCGCGCATGGCATGATCTGGCAGGCGCAATGCTACCTGAAGAGCCTCGACGACCTGAAACCGGTGCTCGAGCTGGTCGCCCGGCTCGGCGCCGATCATGTCAACCTGCAGCCGGACGTTCGGCCGCGCCGGCTCGCGGATTGCATTCCGCTGCTCGAAGGTTGGCGGCGGCTTGCCGCGGAGGCCGGCGTCGCCGTGCATGTCGAGACCCATCGCGACCGCATGACGACCGACCTGTTCTTCATGCTCGACCTGCTCGACTGCTTTCCCGATCTGCGGCTTACCGCCGATCTCTCGCATTATCTGGTCGGCCGCGAATTCGCCTGGCCGGTCGACGACGTCAACCACGCGATGATCCATCGCATCCTCGACAATGCCTGGGGCATCCATGGCCGTATCGCGAGCCGCGAGCAGGTGCAGATCTCGCTCGGCTTTCCGCAACACCAGGGCTGGGTGTCGCTGTTCATGGGCTGGTGGGACTACGGTATCCGCTCGTGGCGGAAACGTGCCGGTCCCGACGCGACCCTGACCTTCCTGTGCGAGCTCGGTCCCCCGCCCTATGCCATCACCGGGCCCGACGGCAGGGAACTGTCCGACCGCTGGCAGGACGCGTTGGTCATGAAGGACATGATCCGCGCGCTGTGGGATCGTATCGCGAACGAGCCGCAAGGCGCGCTCCCGCATTGATTCAAGCAAGCCACGGCGGCATCCTGAACACCCACAATCCGGAACGCCGCGAGGACCCGTGCGCGACCGCTGGGCTTATCCGCTTCAATGCCTCGTCGCCGTCTCGGCGATGGCAGCCTTCGCGCATACGAAGGCGGCCGCGGCAGAGTTCGCCCTGAATGTCGCGACCCTGCCGCGCGTCGCGACCATCGACCCGCGCTTTCAGTCCTACAACATCGAGATGGTCGAGGTGACCGGCGGACGGTTCTGGAGACCCTATGCAACCGCCGCCACGCGCCGGCGTGCAGAGACGGAGCGGTTCGCAGCTCGCGCTCCGATCGACCTGCACGATGGCAGGCTCCGCAAGCTCGCCGCAGCCCTCTCACCCGCGTATCTGCGCGTCAGCGGGACCTGGGCCAACAGCACGTTCTTTGCGGATTCCGAGACGCCACCGGCTGCACCGACGGCCGGCTTCAACGGCGTGCTGACGCGACGACAGTGGCGGGACGTGATCGAGTTCTCGCGCGCCGTCGACGCTCCGATCGTCACGTCCTTTGCGATCAGCGCGGGCGCGCGTGACGCCGCGGGGCAATGGAATCCCGAACAGGCCCGGCAACTTCTCGCTTTCACGCGATCTGCAGGCGGGCGGATCGCCGCAGCCGAGTTCATGAATGAGCCCGATCTGCCGGCCATCGGCAGCGCCCCTGACGGCTACGATGCTGCGGCCTACGGCCGGGATTTTGCAGCGTTCCGCGCCTTCATGAAGGACACCGCGCCCGACGTGACGATCCTCGGCCCCGGCACGATCGGCACCGGCGCTGAGGCCCAAGCGCTTTTCGCCGCATCGGCAGCCGGCGTCGACGCGGTCTCTTATCATCATTATGGCGCGCTGTCGGCGCGATGCGGCGGTGATCGCAGGGCAAGGCATGCATTGTCGGACGAATGGCTGGCGCGAACCGGCGAGAGCCTCGCCCTCTACGAGACGCTGCGCGACCAGCTTGCGCCGGGCAAGCCGATCTGGCTGACCGAGACGGCCGAGACCGCATGCGGCGGCAATCGCCTGGCCGCAACCTTCGCCGACACGTTCCGTTACCTCGATCAACTCGGACGGCTGGCCAAGGCCGGCGTCCAGGTGGTGATGCACAACACGCTTGCGGCGAGCGACTACGGGCTGCTGGACGAGCGAACTCATCTGCCGCGGCCGAACTATTGGGCTGCGCTGCTGTGGCGGCGGTTGATGGGCACCACCGTGCTCGATGCCGGTATCGCGGAGCGTCACGGCTTCCATGTCTATGCGCATTGCGCGCGCGACATGCCCGATGGAATAGCCCTGCTCGTCATCAACAACGACCGGCGGATGCGGCACAAGCTCACGCTCTCAGCCGCCTCGCAACGTTACACGCTCGCGAGCGAAAAGCCTGCCGACGGCAACGTTCAGCTCAATGGCGCGACGCTCTTGCTCGGGACCTCTGACAGTATCCCCGCTCTCAACAGCGAAGCGGCTGTCGCCGGAACGATCGTCTTTGCACCCAGAACGATCACGTTCCTGATCGTCGCCGACGCCGGCAACGCCAATTGCCGGTAGCGGCCCGACGTCGCCTTACGCCGCGTCGCGGCTGGCGTCGGAGGATTCCGGCGGGCGCGCCACCAGATGGCCGAGCATGATGGCAGTCATCAGCCGCTCCATCTCGAGCCGCGCGGTGACATGCGACATGGTCGGCCGGCCACCGAGTGCGAGCTGGCTGACGTCGTCGATCGCCGTCAGTCCGCGCGGATAGAATTCGCGGAAGATCACGCGTTCGGCCAGGCCATCGACCAGGCGGAAATTCAGCGTCTTGGCCAATTCGCTCAAGGCTTCGCCGACCAAGCGCTTGTTGCGTGACCCAAGCGTGGAGAGGCGGTTGCGCAGCACCACCCACTCGAATGCCGGCTGATCGTGTGCGCTGCGCTGGCGCCGCGCCTCCTCCACCATCTTCGAATAGTGGCTGATGCCGGTCACCTTGAACTCGTTCGGATCGACGGTGCCGAGCACGTCGAAATCGAGGAAGCTGTCGTTGAGCGGCGTGATCAACGTGTTCGCCAGCGAATGCGTGAACGTCGTCAGATAGGTGTCATGGCCGGGACAGTCGATGACGACGAAATCGTGCGACCGGCCGAGCCGCTCGACGATCTCGGCAAGCGCGCTGCGCCCGAGCGTCTCGACCTCGCTGCTCCTGCCGCTCACCGTCTCGAAGCACATATGCGCGGGAACGCCGAGATCCAGCGAGGTTTCCCGCGCCCAATCCCGCCGGTTCTCGACGTAGTGCGTCAGCGACTTCTGCTTGTTATCGAGATCGATGGTGGCGACGCGCTGACCCGCCTTGATCAGCGCGATGGCGACATGCATGGCAATTGTCGACTTGCCCGAGCCGCCCTTGTTATTTCCGACAACTATGACTCGTGCGTTTGTCATGGGAATCCATACCGGACGCTTGAGTGAAAGCAGGACGAAACAGAATTTAATGAATGGCTCGAATCTCCCTGATTCGACGAATCTCGACAAGAGTCGCTGCTACATTGTCGTGATCGAAATCAAGAAGCTGCGACATCATTGTCACAGCTTCTTCGAGCACGTATCGTGAACGCAACTAGCGTCCCTGAAACACAGCCGCGCGGCGCTCAACGAACGACTTGATGCCCTCGGCCGCGTCTGATGTGTTGAGCACGCGTTCGCGGATCTGCGGGATGATCGCAATCGCCGCCTGCTCGCCGGCTTCGATGAACTTGCGGCCCGCCTCCTTGGTCACCTGAATTCCAAGCGGCGCATTGCGCGCGATGATCTCCGCGAGCGCCATCGCGCGCTCGACCTGCTGGCCCGCCGGCACGACTTCCTGCACGAGACCGATCCGATGCGCCTCGGCGGCGGTGAACTCGTCGCACAGCAACAGGTGATACATCGCATCGCCCCACCCGGCGCGGCTAATATAGCGGAAATGCGCGCCCGCCAGCGGCGCGATGCCGCGTTTGGCTTCCATCTGGCAGAAGCGGCTGTCGTCCGCGGCGATCACGATATCGCCGGCCAGCATCATCTCGATGCCGACGGTGAACACGATACCCTGCACCGCCGTGATGATCGGCTTCCGGCAGCGCTTCGTCAGCCCGAACGGGTCGACGTTGCCCTCCGGCAGCGGCTTGCGCGTCGCCGTCGGACCGAAGAACTTCGGCATGTCGAGACCCGCGGTGAAACTGCCGCCGGCGGCGCAGAGCACGCCGACCCAGAGGCCGTCGTCATTGTCGAGCAGCGTCAGCGCGTCGGAAAGCTCAGCCATCATCTCCGGACTGAAGGCATTCTTCTTCGCGGGATTGTCGATGATGATCTTGAGGATGTGGTCGTGCCGCTCGTGGCGGACCCGCCCTTCGCTCGCGCTGCCGGACATCTGTTCCTCCCTGCTTTGTGATTGGATGATTTCTGGATGATAGTTGTCATCCAGATGCATGATGCTCATAATCCAGAAAGAGAGTCAAACAGGGGCGAGGCGAGATGGGCCATTCCCAGGCCGACAAGGCCAGGAGCCGTGAGCGCATTCTGAACGAGGCTGCGACGCAGATCCGCGACAAGGGCCTCGACGCGCTCAGCATCGGCGGCCTGATGCAGCAGGTGAAGCTGACCCATGGCGGTTTCTATGGGCACTTCGCCTCGCGTTCCGACCTGATCGCCGCGGCTCTGGAACAAGCGCTGCATGCAGGCGAAGCGTCGGCTCACGCGGCGCGCGATCCCGACAAGCCGGGCAATATCAACACACTGGTGCGGAGCTATCTCAGCCGCGCCCATCGCGACTCGCCCAAGTCGGGCTGCGCGATCGGCGCGCTGATCTCGGATGTCGGTCGCGCCGATGCGCAGTGCCGCGCGGTGATGGAGCCGCACATCGAATCCTTCATCGCCAAGGTCGCCGAGACGTTCGGCGACGATGACGACGGCAACGCGATCCTCGCGGTGAGTGCGATGGTCGGGGCGCTGGCGATCTCGCGCGTCCTCACCGACCAGAAGCGGTCCGATGCCGTCCTGCGCACCGTGCGCGACAGCATCGTCGCGATGGCGTCCGACGAATGATTTCGCCCGCGCCGCGGGCACCTTGATGGAGCAAGCCATGAACGACCGATCCGCCCTCGAGCCGACCGCCGTACAAGGAAGCGTGCTGATTGCCGGCGTCGGCGCGTCGAACGGCCTCGGCGCCGCGATTGCGCGTCGCTTTGCCGCCGGCGGCTATCCCGTCGCGATCGCCGGCCGCAACGCCGACAAGCTCGCCGCGACAGCGGCCGAGCTGGCCGCAAGCGGCGCGACGGTCACGCATGTGGTCGGCGACGCCTCCACGGCGGCCGATGTTGCGCGCTTCGTCGCGGCGGCCGAGCGGCTCGCACCGCTCGCGATGGCCGTGCACAATGCAGGCTCCAACCGGCCGGCACCGTTTCTAAAGGTCAGTGAGCAGCGCTTCGAGGAGCACTGGCGCGAACACGCGCTCGGCGGCTTCCAGCTGGCACAGGCCGCGATCCCCGCTCTGCTTGCGCGCGGCGGCGGCACGCTGGTGTTCACCGGCGCCAGCGGTTCGCTACGCGGCAAGGCCAACTACTCACCGTTCGCTGCCGCCAAGGCCGCGCTGCGCGCGCTGGCGCAGAGCGTGGCGCGGGAATTCGGGCCGCAGGGCATCCATGTCGGCCATGTCGTGGTCGATGGCGGTATCGAAGGCGACCGCCTGCTGAGCATGCGTCCGCAATTGAAGGATGAGCGCGGGCCGGACGGCATGCTCAACATCGCGGCCATCGCCGACGCCTATTGGGTGCTGCATCACCAGCATCGCAGCGCCTGGACGCTGGAGCTCGACCTGCGGCCGTGGGCGGAGCAGTTCTGAACGCGCTGCGCCGCCCTCCCGCCCGTGAATATAGGTTGCGATCGGCCGGAATCTTGTCAGCTTATGCGGCAAGGTCCGTCGAGATCGCACCCTGTCCCGGGAGAAGGCCATGTCGCAGCCCACGCCGATCCTGCACCATTTCGATCAATCGCCGTTCTCCGAGAAGATCCGCATCATCTTCGGATTCAAGAAGCTCGCCTGGAGCTCGGTGCGGATCTCGCGGATCATGCCGCGGCCGGACCTGATGCCGATGACCGGCGGCTATCGCCGCACGCCGACGATGCAGATCGGCGCCGACATCTATTGTGACACCCAGATCATCATCCGCGAGCTGGAGCGGCGCTACCCGACGCCGACGCTGTTTCCGGCCGGCAATGCCGGCATGCCCTGGGCGCTCGGCATGTGGACCGACCGGCCGTTCTTCCAGAACACGGTCAACCTTGTGTTCGGCTTCATCGGCGACAAGGTCCCGCGGGATTTCATCGAGGACCGCGAGAAGTTGCGTGGCGGCAAGTTCGACGTCGCCGCCATGACCGCGGCGCTGCCGCAGATGCGCGACCAGTTCCGCGCCAATATCGACTGGATCGACGCGCAACTCGGCCACGGCCGGCCGTGGCTGTTCGGCGAGTTCAGCCTCGCGGACGTCAGTGCCTACATGAACGTGTGGTACGCGCGACAGAGCCTCGCCACGATGGACGAGATCATGAATTCCTTTCCGCGCGTTGCGGCATGGGAGGAGCGCATCCGCGCCATCGGCCACGGCACGCGCACCGAGATGTCGTCAGCCGACGCGCTCGAGATCGCCGCGAAGGCACGGCCGGAGTCGCCTGTGTGCGGCGACCCCAGCGACCCGAACGGTCGCAAGCCCGGCGACGTCGTTGCCGTGATGCCGGATGACTACGGCAAGATCCCGGTGCGTGGCGAGATCGTCTCGCTGTCGGCGCAACACATCGCGATCCGCCGGTCGGATGAACGCGTCGGCGAGGTGGTGGTGCATTTCCCGCGCGCCGGCTTCCTGGTGGTCCCGGGCTGATTGGCGCAGGCTGCTCCGAAGCGGGCCTGGAAACGCTGCGTTTCGCGGCGTGACCTTGCCGGCCCCCTGAACCGGCAATAGTTCCCATCTATCTCCAACCCAAGGCTCCACAGCGCAGGCTTGCGGATCGATCCGCAGCAACCCGACCTTTCGGCCTGCGTGCGATGGGTGGCCCGTGGCGGATGCTCCGCCACGCCGACAACCGGACTGACCATGACGACCTCCGTCGAATTCGGGCTTGATACGTTTGGCGACGTCACCAACGACGCCGCCGGCACGCCGCTGCCCCATGCCCAGGTGATCCGCAACGTCGTCGACGAAGCGGTGCTGGCCGATCAGCTCGGGATCGATTTCATCGGGCTCGGCGAGCACCACCGCGCCGATTTTGCGATCTCCACGCCCGAGACCGTGTTGGCGGCAATCGCGGCACGCACCCAAAACATCCGCCTCGGCTCGGCGGTGACCGTGCTGAGCTCGGACGATCCGATCCGCGTCTTCCAGCGCTTCGCCACGGTCGACGCGGTCTCGAACGGCCGCGCCGAGGTGATCCTCGGCCGCGGCTCCTTCACCGAGTCGTTCCCGCTGTTTGGCTTCGACCTCAGGCAATACAACGAGCTGTTCGAGGAGAAGCTCGATCTGTTCACCGAACTGCTCAAGCAGGAGCCGGTGACCTGGCAGGGCAAGCTGCGGCCACCGCTCAAGAACCAGTCGGTCTATCCGCCGGTCGAGCACGGCCGGCTGAAGACCTGGATCGGCGTCGGCGGCAGTCCCGAATCGGTGGTGCGCGCGGCGCATTACGACCTGCCGCTGATGCTTGCCATCATCGGCGGCGATCCCAAGCGCTTTGCACCTTATGTCGACCTGCACCAGCGGGCCTACCAGCAGTTCGGCCGCGAACCGAAGCCGATCGGCGTGCACTCGCCGGGCTATGTCGCCGAGACGGACGCGCAGGCACGCGAGGAGCTGTGGCCGGACTACAAGGTCATGCGCGACCGTATCGGCAAGGAGCGCGGCTGGCCGCCGATGGGCCGCGACGAGTTCGTGGCCGAGGCCGAGCACGGCTCGCTCTATGTCGGCGCGCCGGAAACCGTTGCTCGCAAGATCGCGGCGACCGTCAAGGCGCTCGGCGCGGCGCGCTTCCAGCTGAAATACTCGGCGGGCCCGCTGCCGCACGACAAACTGATGAAGAGCATCGAGCTCTATGGCCGCGAGGTGGCGCCGATGGTGCGCGAGATGCTGGCCGCGTGACGCGCCAGAACCGGCATGACAAAGCAAAACCCCCGGCGCTTTCGCGCCGGGGGCTCTGTTAGATCGCAATCAGATCAACCGGTATTACCAGTTGCGCTGAGCGCGGAGCAGCAACATGTAGGTGTTCTGGTCCTTCAGCTCGTAGATTGCGCCGGGCTTGCCGATCGTCGGGCTGCCGGGGAAGGCGACCGTACCGGCGAAGCTCTGGTCCAGACGGGTGTAGGTGAAGTCGGCCGAGAAGGTCAGGTTCTTCACCGGGGTCCACTGGGTCTGCGTGCCGAGCTGCGCGATGCTGTAGTCGGGGTTGCAGGACGTCAGAGCCGAACCAGCGCCGAAGAAGTTGCTCAGCGAGCCGCCTACGCCGTTGCCGGCCGGACCGCAGATGTAGCCCTTGGCCGTGCTGTTGTAGTTAACCTGGGCCCAGGCACCGTAGATGCTGGTGTTCCAGTTCGGGTTCCAGTTGTGCACGTAGGCACCGCGGAAGCCGTAGGTCGTGATCAGCTGCTGCTGGCCGCCGGTCACGAAGATCGAGTCCGGCGCGATGCCGAAGCCGATGCTCTGATAGGCACCCGGAATGTTGGTGCCGCCGAAGATGGTGTTGCCACCAGCCGAACCGGCGAGGTCCTGGATGTTGTAGCGGGTCGCACCGTTGGTGTAGACACCCTGCAAGTTGATGGTGTCGCCAGGTCCGGTCGGGATGTTCTTGATCGACAAGGCCAACTGACCTGCCCAGCCCCACTTGTCGTCCGGATGACCGGTCAACTCGGTGCCGCCGTAGTAGGCCACATGATTGTTATGCGCGGCGAACGACGCCTGGAACAGACCCCAGGCCTGATCGACGCGCAGCATCGCGACGAGATCCGGAGCGATCGTGCCAGCGTAGTCGCTGATGCCGAACACGTTGGTGTTGCCGGGAACGCCGAAGGTGACGGGCGCACCGAGGTTGACCACGCCAGCCTGATAGTAGGCCGACTGATCCTGAGCCGACAGAGACAGCGACACGCCGTTGCCGAACTGCGCGGTGTAGGTGAACTGGTTCACACCGGTGATCGTGCCGCCGCCGCCGACGAGACCGTCGTAGCTGTTGCCCGGGTAGTTGGCCCACGGAGCCGAGAACTGCGAGACCGCCTTACCGATGGTGAAGCCCGCGAACTGGATGAAGGCGTAGTAGACGCCGACCGTACCAGCGGCGACGTTACCGGAGCCGGCATTGTTCGGAGCCGAAACTGCGCCGATCGGCGAGTAAACGGTCGCGCCGTTGCCCTGACCGGCATAGCTGTCCGAGGTCCAGGAGAACGTCGCATCGAAGAACGTGCGGACCACGCCGTATTCGGTCGCGGTGCGCGTATCGATGTTCAGGTCTTCACGCGAACGCCAAGTGTAGCCGTTGGTGAAGCGGTTGTTCGCACCACCAGCACCCGAGGTGTTGCCGGTGTGGTCCGAGTTGGTGTTCGCCAGAACGTCGACGCGCAGGTAGCCGCCCAGCTTGATACAGGTGTCGGTGCCCGGGATGTAGTAGAATCCGGGACCATACAGGGAGCAAACCTTCACGTACTCGACCGCTTTGGCCTTGACGGGAAGATCGGCCGCCTGAGCTCCGCCGACCGCGACGAGAGCCGCCGCCGAGCCGAGGATAAGGCTCTTAACCATCTTCATGTTAAACCTCCAAGTTGCTCTATCTCAGGGAAGGTTCCGGATCCGCCGGGTAAGACACCCTCAGGTTGGTTCCCTTTGTCCCTTAAATCCCCGCTTAGTCGCTTCGCGTCTTCGGACACACCCGCATGAACGCGAGGGACTTAAGCGAACCACCTAGAACGGGACGACCTCGGGATGCCCCCCTCCGTCGTAGTTCCATATGAGACAGAAGGCCCCCGATCACGCAACAAAAGACCGCTCGGTTTGGGGCGAGTTGCGGCTGTTTTCGGGCAAATGTTGCACAAATATCACGGGCTTTTGAATTGCGACAACCCCACAAGCCATTGAAATATAATACGAATATTTCAGTTACCGCTATCGGGCACAAGATTGGGCAACACCGCGCGGAACGGTGTGCAAAACGCGTAGTCCTACTGAGAAAGCGAAAGCCGGAATCGGCCTCGGCAGCGCTGATTCCGGTATCCGGGCACGACATTTCGGCCCAAAACGCCGCGATTTGAACAACATAGCCCGCCCTGAATACCGTCGACTCGCGCCTGGAAGGGGGCTTTCCGATGGCTCGGAGCAGGCCGAATGACGGCGGGCGGTTTGCCACGCATGTGCAGTAACGATGCTACATGTCACTGGGATGTCAGCGCGCAGAATCGGTCGATTTGTTCTCCCCAGCCCCGGCGCGCTGAAATATCTCTACTGTGCACGGCGCACCCGCAAGGCTCGTCTCCGACGGAGCCGCATCGCGCTCACTCGTCCAAAATGTCCAGGAGATCCTCGATCCGCTCGAAGGGCGGCTCGTGTATGTTGCCCGAATAGAACACGCGATCGCCATCGCGCTGGAGCGAACGTGCTCTGGATTTGGGCAGCCTCCCTGGGAGGAACGTCGCCGCGACGGCCTCCGGGCCGACATCGAGCCTCACGATCCCTCTCCGCTTGCAATCGATCCTGAGCCTCGCCGCGGCGAAGAAGTCCCGCCCCGCCGACGGCAGCCTGCCGAAGCGGCGCGAGGTCTCTTCCTCGAGATCCTCCAGATCGTCTTCGCTCCGGCACCTTGCGGCACGGCCATAGATTTCAAGCCGCACGGATTCCGATTGCACATAGCTCCTGGGCAGCAGATCCGCGAGCGGAAGGTTGAGATCGGGCACCCACATATCGGCGGACCGGTCGTTGGTCTTCTCCGAGGCTTGCTTCAGAAGGTGGCTGTAGAGCACCGGACCGAAAACCTGCACGTGGCCGGATTGACGCTCCGAAAGCAGATCCCCGGCGCCTCTGAGGTCGAGATCCCGCTCGCTGATAGCAAAACCGGCGCCCGGTCTGCTGAACTCCTCCAGAACGGCCAAACGCCTCCCGGATTGTTCCGAACTGGATTCGGTCAGCATGTATGCGAAGGCGCGTGTCCCGCCGCGTCCCACCCGGCCTCTGAGCTGGTGGAGCTGTGCCAGACCGAACTTTTCCGGCCAGCAGACCACGATGGTGTTGGCCCGGGGGATGTCGAGACCGCTTTCCACGATGTTGGTCGCCAGGAGGACGTCCGCCTCGCCTTCGACGAAGCTCATCATTCGATCGTCGATTTCGTCGACGGGTAGCTTGCCATGCAGGCAGACGATGCGGAGCTCCGGGGCCATCGACTGCACGCGCGCCAGCATCGGATCCAGATCCTGGATGCGCGGACAGATCAGAAAGCTTTGCCCGTGACGTCGCTGCTCGCGCAGCAATGCTGCGGCGATGGCGGCGTCCGAGAGCGGAGCGATCTTGGTCGCGACCGGAAGCCGATGAACGGGCGGGGATGCGATCACGCTCAGCTCCCTGAATCCCGCAAGGCCCGCCGCAAGTGTGCGCGGAATCGGCGTGGCACTCATCCACAGCGTATGGGCGCCCTTCGCCAGCCCTGAAAGCTTGGCCTTCTCGGCCGCGCCGAAGTGCTGCTCTTCGTCGACAATGACCAGGCTCAGCTTGGCGAACCTCACGTCCTTCGATGCGATCGCCTGCGTGCCGACCACGACCTTCATCTTGCCGCTTCGCAGTCCCTCCTTGGTCTCCTTCATCTCCGGAGCCGACGTCGCCCGCGACAGGCTTCCCACTTCGATGCCAAGCGGAGCAAACCGTTTGCGGAAGGTTGCAACGTGCTGCCTTGCCAGAACAGTCGTCGGCACGACGACGGCGACCTGCTTGCCCGACAGCGCAACGGCCGCCGCCGCGCGCAATGCCACCTCGGTCTTGCCAAACCCGACGTCGCCGCAGACGACCCGATCCATCGGATGACCGGACGCCAGATCATCGAGGACGTCGCGAATTGCCTTCGCCTGGTCGACGGTCGTGAAATACGGAAAGCGCGCGACGAACCGCTCATAGGCGGGACCGGGAGCGACCAGCTTGGGAGCGCGCCGGCGGCGCCGTTGCGCGATGTGTTTGGCAAGCGCCTTGGCGGCAGTCTGGATTTCCCGCTCCGCCTTGCCACGCCGCGTCCACCACGTACTGCCATCGGCCCTGTCCAATGCCAGCTTGCCGAGCTCCGCGGCATACGGCCAGATCAGCGCAAGATCGGCCGGCGGAACGAGAACGGCATCATCCCCCGCGAATGCCAGCCTGATCATCTCGCGCGATGATCCCTTCCCCACATCGAAAGTCTGCAAGCCATCGAGCACGGCCAGCCCGCGCTGCAAATGCACGACGACAGCGCCGCGCTCCGGCACGTCGGGATGATCGAAAGCCGAACTCCAGGCTCTCGCCATGGGCTGCGGATGATGCGCCCTGCTGCCGAGCACGTCGGTCGCCGTCACGACGACGAGCGGCTTGCGCCCTGAGCCGATGAAGCCGGTGTCGAAGTCGGCCAGCAGCGCGCCTTCGCCGCCTCGCCCCTTCGCCGCCTCGTTCCAGTCGGCGAAGCGCTCCGCCTTGATCCCGCTCATTCGCTCCATCGCGCGCAGATCGTCCTCGACCGCAGCGACAAACAGCAGCCGCGATCCGGCGCGCTCGGTGTCGGCGACAAATGCGCGAAGAGCTTTCCGCGACGAGGCGACCTTCGAGAAGTCAGGCGTGGCGGTGAAAGCTGCCTTTCGAGGCAGCGAGCTCATCCGTCTGGTCAGCCGTTTCCAGTCAGCGGGCCCCAGATACTCGCGCTCCGCCTCCCTGCGGCCGGCCGCCTCCTTGATCGTGCTCAGCCAGCTATCGGCGTGGCCCGAAACGCCGGCGTCCGCGATCCAGTGCGCGCGCTGACAATAATCCGGCAGCGCCGCCCGCTGTGCCCGCTTGCCGCCCAACGCGATCCGTTCGGACATCGGGTCGATGTGCAGTTCCTCCGCGTCGAACACGACGTCGTGCTCGTCCGGATCGACACCTGCGATTCTGCGGATCACGCCACCGGAATGCTCAATTCTGAACGGCCCCAGCGCGCCCGCGGGAAATACCTCGAACGTCATTCCGTGGAACAGAGCGCTGCCGGGATAATCCGCCTCTTCGTCGAGATCGTATCCCAGAGCTTCCAGACGATCCTTGAGTTCCTGCTCGGAATAGCCCGCCCCCACCTTCAGGCTGATGCTGAGGCGCGCCGAGCTGGCTGGCAACGGCAATCGCTCCATGATCGCTTCCGCCGTCGACACCAGGAAGACCGGCTTCTTGCTCCGGGCGAGGCGCCTCAACACCGAACTGCGCCGGCCGGCGATCTCTCGTGACGGCTCCAGCCCGTCAAAGGGCAAGGTATTCAGCCGCGGAAACACCAGCACCTCGAGCGAGGGATCGAGCGAATGCAGCACGCTGCCGAGGCGCTCGGCCCTGTTCTCGCTTTCCGCAAGGAAAACGATGCCGTCCTGCCCGGCCTTCTTCCACTGCTCGAGAAGATGGAGCGCCAGCATGCCGAGCGGTGAGGAAGACGAGATCCCGGAACGCGCCGATCCCTTGCTTTTCTTCTTCGCGCCAGCAGCAGCGCGGGCCTTCTTGGTATTCGCCACGTCAGATCCGTCGTTATGTCGTGATTACGATCGCCCGTTGACCTGGATCTCCGGGCGACTCGGGGCTTGTCGCCCGCCGCCATGGAAGCGAAAGCGGCACAGATTTCCAGCCAAGCCGGCCCAATCCGCCCGAAATGGCGGCGGGGGCGGCCGGAAAAAAACGATTCCTCTCTTGAAATCAACGGCTTGGTTGCTGGCTGGGGCGGGAGGGATCGAACCTCCGAATGGCGGAATCAAAATCAGCTTGATTATTCAATGATTCCAACGCGTATTTGGAAAAAAGCACAGAATTGCGCTCTAACAATATCAATAGCTTGGCAATAGTTTCCAAATGAATGTCGGAGCCTGCGACACAGAAATCGGTCCTCGAAATCTAGTCGCGACCTCCACACCTCAGACCGTGAGCTGAGCTCGATCCTTTCCAACAGTTGCGTGGCGACACTGAGGCCCTCCAGGTAAGACCCATCTCGAGGATTCTCAGGCAAACCAGATTGCGGCCCCAATGCCGCTCACGACGGCATGATCGTTGGTCCAAAGGAATTTGGCGTCAGCCTTCGGGTCTCGGTAACGATCAGCCATACGATTCAGTACGCTGAATCGACTTGAAGTGGTCGATACAGGCCGACGGCGGCGTTGGTCTGAGGAGGAGAAAGCGCGGATTGTTTTGGAGAGCCTGTTCGAGCCTCGCCTGGTGGCGGCGACAGCGCGGCGATACGGCTTGTCGCGTTCTCTATTGGTGACTTGCCGACGAGCCTTCGCGGCGAACCGGACCAAATCCGAGGCTGGCATTGTCAGGGCAGTTGTGGCCGAGGGTGGGCCCGTGGCGTCGGTAGCAGCCTCATCGGTGAGCGCGACAGCACATTCGACAGAGCGTCGGATTGAGATCGAGCTGGCTGGCGGGCGGCGCGTCATTGTCGATGTCGACGTTGAGGCGCTTCGCCGGATCATCGAGGCTCTGGATCCGCGATGATTCCGGTTCCTACGGGAGTTCGGGTATGGCTGGCGACGGGCCACACCGACATGCGCAAAGGCTTCGCCTCATTGTCGTTGCAGGTGCAGGAGGTGTTGCGCCGCGATCCCCTCAGCGGTCATTTGTTCTGCTTCCGCGGGCGCCGAGGCGATTTATTGAAGGTGATATGGCATGATGGTCAGGGGGCGTGCCTGTTTACGAAGAAACTCGAGAGAGGTCGTTTTGTCTGGCCGTCGCTGAGAAGATTTTCTATCGCTTGGTCCATGGCGCTTCAGGGTGGCGCAAGAAACCTCGTTCCAGCCAGCGAAGCGATCTAGATCACGGCCCCGAGACATTCAAGCGCGTTGGACCAAACGTCGATAGCTGCAAGCAAGCAGAGAGTGCGTTCCACAACTCCATCGCCGCGGCAGGATGGTGAAGCCTTGGTCGGTGCGATTAAGCAGACGCTCCGCACTCGGGCCAAGCGGTCAATGCCACTTCGATCATTCGATCAAGCACCGAACGATCGGCGCCCACATTTGGAAAGTTTACCACTGCGTGCAGCACACCAAAATAGTACCACGACAAAGCGTCGACATCCGCATCTTGTGCAAGCTCACCAGCCGATATGCCGCCACGCAAGATACCAATTATTACTCCACGCTGCCTCCCGGCAGCAGCGACCGCGGCAGCGTGGCCTGCTGCAGACAACTCTGCGGCCTCGTTGCAGCTTCGCGCGATCAGACAGCCATGTGGGCGATCAGGCACTAATGGGTCCGGCAGGAATGCGCGCAGGATGGCCATAAGCCGTTCTCGTGGCGAATTGGCTTGCACCGCGTGCATTCGCAGCAGGGATCGCTCCGTGTGGGCCTGCAGGGCTTCCAGGAACAGGCCCTCCTTATCTCCGAAGCGTTGGTAAATGCTCGAGCGTGAAAGCCCTGTCGCCGCAGTGAGATCGCTGATTGAAGCGGCGGCATAGCCGTGGCGCCAGAAAACACCAGCGGCCGCGCTAATAACGGCACGCTCGTCGAATTGCGGTTTTCCGCTCACAGAAACTCCAGTTGACATCTTGGAATGACCGATCCAAGTTACTTGAACTGATCGTTCCAAGATAGTCCCAAGAGGCACTTTATGCAGACGAGGCGTACCGTCCTTGCCGCCATCGCTGGCGCCGCCGTGATGAGATCTTCCGGACAGGCAGCCAGCACGGATCGCATTCAAGCCGTTGGCTTTGACATCTTCACCATTTTCGACCCACGCAGCCTGGACGACGCCGCTGAGACACACTTCCCCGGCAAGGGCCGGGAGCTTGCCGGGCTGTGGAAGACAAAGCTTTTCGACTATTTCTTTCTACGCACCCTAAACGGGCGATACGTCGATTGTCGCCAGCTGGGCGCGGATGCGCTGCGCTTCGCCTGCGCCACTAAGGGGCTGACACCCGACCCCGAAGCCATCGCAGCGATGGTTGACGTTTTCTTCCATTTGAAGATATTTCCAGATTCCGCCGAGGCGCTTAGGCGCATGCGCGATGCTGGGTTGCGCCTAGCGTACGTATCGAACCTGACCGACGCAATGCTGAAATCAAGCGGCGATGCGGCCGGGATCGCCCAATTGTTCGAACAGCGGCTGAGCACCGATCAGGTGCAGGCATACAAACCCGATCCCCGTGCTTACGCCATGGCCGAGCGCGCTTTCGGACTGGAACGTGGGAAAGTGCTGTTCGCTGCGACCGGCGGCTGGGATTATGCGGGCGCGAAATCGTTCGGACTGGAGACCTTTTGGGTCAACCGCACTGGAGCGTTGCGTGAGAATTTGGGCGTCGAGCCCGACGGCGAAGGCCGGAGTCTGACTGATCTCGCCAACTATGCCGTCGCCCGTGCCCGATAGCGCCAGTACTCTGAAACACTGGTCGCGCCGCGGGTTTGGACCTCCCCTGTGGGTCAGTCTGATCGGAATGTGGATTGGTCCTGGGTATCTCGTCCCGGAGTGTGGGGGACTCAGCCATGCTGATCCCTCAGGTCCGGGAGGACCTAGTGATAGATAGTCCATGGCAGCGCCACGACCACGCACACCATCCGAGCGGCGATACAGCGATAAGGCTTTGCTCAAAGAATCAGCCACCCAGCACGGTCGCAATCAGAGGACCGCCGCCAAATGGCGTAAACGTGCCTTCGTGCACGAGGCGGCGATGGGCCCCAAGACCCTGCGCGCGACCGCGGAAGAGGCGATGGTCATCGTCGCCTTCCGTAAACATACGTTGCTGTCTCTGAAATGACTATCTCTACGCACTGCAGGCAACGATCCCACATCTCACGCGCTCATCCTTGCACCGCTGCGCCATGGGATCAGCCCCTTGCTCGAGATCGCCGGCGACAAGCCCGCAAGACTAGCGATGTCACCGTCATATCTTAAAGTAAGCCAACGAATACCAGGACGTGAGGCCACCTAATGGGCGCCCACGTCCTCTGGGGGACTGTTGGTAGCAGTCCATGCGCTTCCGACCTACGAACGACGATGATGTCGATGGGCGATAGATGTTCGAGCGGCGCGGAGCGAATAAAGACCACTGGAAAATTCACTGAGGCAACGTCTCGGTTGGCTGTCTTCAGACCTTCATTGCTCCGATCGACTTGTCGAGCGACTTCCTAAGGTCGCCAAGCCCCCTCGGACCCAGCGCCAACGCGAGTTGCTCCTGTGCCCGCGACCATAGTGGGTAGCAATCGATCAGCTTCTGTAAGCCCGCATCGGTAATCGCAATCGAGCGTATCCGGCTGTCGGTCGCATCGATGGTTGCCGAGATAAAGCCCTGCTGCTCCAGCCTTGCAAGACTTCGCGTCAGCGTGGTCCGATCGAGCTCCAGCTTGTTCGCCAATTTGCGCAACGGCATCGCAGACACATAGTACAAGGCAGCAAGAACAGAATATTGGCTGATGGTGAGCCCGGCCGGCTGAAGATGCTCGTCGTACATCTTTGTCACCGCGCGCGAAGCACTGCGAAGCTTCTGGCACGAACAAGCACCGGGATGATGTCGCAGCGCTTCCAATCCGGAATGCCGTTTCGGCCGCAGATGATCTTTCGTCATCGCAAAACTGTACACGATCTGTAGCGGAGAACCAAAACCTTGTTCGGCACCCAGCTTGACATTTACGTGTCTATACACTCTTTTAGGTGTGTGTACACCTTCTTTGGGTACTCGGGAGGATGCTATCGATGTTGTCGAGGGTGGGCTTAGGACTAAGGTTACTCGTAGCGGGGGCTATCGCCTTGTTTGCAACAGCGAGCGGCGCCGCTGAAATCTCCGACAAGGTGGTCAGGCTCGGGGTGCTTACCGATATGTCGGGTTCCTATGCCGACATAGCCGGCCCTGGCGCGGTCGAAGCTGCGAAGATGGCGATCGAGGACTTTGGCGGTAGCGTGTTCGGTGCGCCGATCGAACTGGTCGTGGCGGACCATCAAAACAAGGCAGATGTCGGGCTGGCCAAGGCGCGGGAATGGTACGACGCCGGCGGCGTCGACGCGATTTTTGAGATGATGGCATCTTCGGTCGCCATCGCTGTCTTCGAGATGACGAAGGAAAAGCAGAAGATTGCGATCGCGTCCGGCGCCGCCACGTCGGCACTGACCGGGAAAAACTGTTCTCCGTTCGGTATTCATTGGACATACGACACCTACGCCCTCGCAGCGGGGACCGGCCGGACGATCGCCAGCCAGCCCGACGGCAACACGTGGTTTTTTGTCACGGTCGACTACTCGTTCGGGCACTCGCTCGAGGCGGATACGACGAACTTCATCAAGGAGGCCGGCGGCACCGTGGTCGGGTCGGTACGGCATCCGTTCCCGACCTCGGACTTCTCATCGTTTCTGCTACAGGCGCAGGCCTCCAAGGCGAAGGTTGTTGCACTGGCGAATGGTGGCGCCGACATGATCAATTCGGTACGCCAGGCGCACGAGTTTGGCATCATCGAGGGCGGCCAGAAGATTGCTGCCCTGCTTCCCCATCTGACCGACATTCACAGCCTTGGTCTCTCGATCGCACAGGGCATCATCCTAACCGAAGGATTCTACTGGGACCGAACCGAACAGACGCGCGCTTGGTCGAAGCGATTTTTCGAACGACGTAAAGTAATGCCGACCATGGTTCAGGCCGGCGTTTACTCGTCGGTCACACATTATCTGAAGGCGATTCAAGCAGCCGGCACCGACGACTCCAAAGTCGTGATGACAATAATGCGCGAGACCCCGGTGCATGACATGTTCGCGGATAATGGCAAGGTCCGAATCGACGGACGTATGGTTCATGACATGTATGTCATGCAAGTGAAGTCGCCCCGCGAATCCCAGTACCCTTGGGACTATTACAAACTCTTGAAGACGGTTCCCGGCGAGGAGGCCTTCCGCCCACTGGCCGAGAGCGAGTGTTCGCTCGCGAAATAGCCAACGAAGCACTATCAACTTTCGGACGCAGACGATGCTCGGACTAATCCAAGAACGACCGCTACTCATTTCGGACGCTCTCACCCATGCCGCGCTGTACCACGGGCGAACGCCCGTGGTATCGCGCCGGCGGAACGGCTCCTTCTACCACTCCAGTTGGTCAGAGCTGGAATACCGAGTGCGCCGGCTGGCCAATGCGCTCCGTCGCGCCGGCATCGGTCACGGAGATCGGGTGGCAACGCTCGCATGGAATAATCATCGCCACGTCGAAGCCTATTTTGCCATCACCGCGATCGGAGCGGTCTGCCACCCGATCAACCCGCGCCTGTTTCCAGAACAGGTCGCCTACATCACGCGTCATGCCGATGACGTTGGCCTGCTCTACGATCTGGAATATGCGGCGCTGGCCAAGACCGTTGCCGAAAACTGCACGCTGCGTGTCAATGTCGCGATGTGTGGGTCTGATGAGCTCGCGACAGGTGGTTGCGCGGACGTCGAGGCGTACGAGGATTTTATCGCTGCCGCGAGCGACGATGCTGCAGTCTATGCTGCGTTCGACGAACGCACAGCCGCGTCGCTGTGCTACACGTCGGGAACGACCGGCAATCCGAAGGGGGTCTTGAGCACGCATCGCGCGCTGATGATCCATGCCATGGTTGGCCGCACGTCGGACCTGTTCGATCTTCGTCCGGCCTCCACGGCATGCGCCATCGTCCCGCTCTATCATGCCCATGCCTCGTGGGGATTGCCCTTTGCCGCCGCCATGACTGGATGTGCCCTGGTGCTGCCTGGGCTTCAGCTTGATGGCCCGTCGATCGCTGAAACCATCAATGCATTTCGCGTTACGGTCGCCAACGGTGTTCCGACCATTTGGAACGACCTGGTCGGTCATCTGTCCACGGCGGGTGGCTCGATTCCGTCCCTCGGGCGCATCGTCGTGGCCGGCTCGGCGCCGGCTCCGGCACTGGTTCATGCACTGGAAAACGATCACAAAGTCGACGTCTGCCATATATGGGGGATGACCGAGACCGGTCCGTGCGGCACCTCGGGGGCCTCGCTCTGGGGATCGGAATCGGGGTCCAACCAGTTGGCTAGGAAAAACAAACAGGGGCACGGCGTTTTCGGCGTACAGATGCGCATTTCAAACGACAAACATGCGCATTGCCCATGGGGCGACGAGCATATCGGTGCGCTTCAGGTGCGTGGCCCATATGTGGTGTCGGGCTATTTCAAGCAGGAGGGCGCGGGCTCGGTCGACGCGGATGGTTGGTTCAACACCGGCGATGTCGCCTCAATCGATAATGATGGCTACCTCAAGATCGTCGATCGCGACAAGGATCTCGTCAAATCCGGCGGGGAATGGATCTCATCGATTGACGTCGAAAACACGGCGGGGTCATTTCCCGGTGTGCGTGAGGCGGCTGTTATCGCTATTCCGCACGAGCGCTGGGGCGAGCGTCCCCTCCTCCTCGTCGTGACCGCGGACAATGCGAAGATCGAAACCGACGCGTTGCTCGACTTTCTGAGCGACCGGCTAGCGAAATGGTGGGTGCCGGATCGGATCGTGTTCGTGCCATCACTTCCCAAAACCGGTACCGGAAAAGTCATGAAGGCGGAGCTCAGGAAGCAGTTTGCTGATGCTATCGCCGTGGAGGCTTGACCATGCGTTCTTCATCAAAGACCACCGAGCATGCAACCGCCCCGGTCACGTTCCAGTGGGATGATCCGTTCCTGCTCGACGACCAGCTCACCGAAGACGAGCGCCTGATCCGCGACACTGCGCGGGCCTATGCGCAGGACAAGCTGCTGCCGCGGGTCACCAAGGCCTATCTGGAAGAGAAAACCGATCGCGAGATCTTCAACGAAATGGGCGAGCTCGGCCTGATCGGCGTGACGCTGCCCGAGGAGTATGGCTGCGCCAATGCGAGCTACGTGGCCTATGGCCTCGTGGCGCGCGAGATCGAGCGCGTCGATAGCGGCTATCGCTCAATGAACTCGGTGCAGTCGTCGCTGGTGATGTATCCGATCTACGCCTATGGCGACGAAAACCAGCGCAAGAAATATCTGCCCAAGCTCGCGACCGGGGAATGGGTCGGCTGCTTCGGCCTGACCGAGCCGGACGCCGGTTCCGATCCCGGCGGCATGAAGACCCGCGCGGAGAAGGTCGCCGACGGCTACAAGCTCAACGGCGCCAAGATGTGGATCTCGAACGCGCCGATCGCCGACGTGTTCGTGGTGTGGGCCAAGTCGGCGGCGCACGACAACCAGATCCGCGGCTTCATTCTCGAGAAGGGCATGAAGGGCCTGTCGGCGCCGAAGGTCGGCGGCAAGCTCTCGCTGCGCGCCTCGATCACCGGCGAGATCGTGCTCGACAATGTGGTGGTGCCGGAAAGCGCGCTGCTGCCCAACGTCTCCGGCCTCAAGGGCCCGTTCGGCTGCCTCAACCGCGCCCGCTACGGCATCTCCTGGGGCGCACTGGGCGCTGCCGAGGACTGCATGCACCGCGCGCGGCAATACACACTCGACCGCAAGCAGTTCGGCCGGCCGCTCGCCGCCACCCAACTGGTGCAGAAGAAGCTCGCCGACATGGAGACCGAGATCGCGCTCGGCCTGCAGGCATCGTTGCGCGTCGGCCGCCTGATGGACGAGGGCAAGATGGCCCCCGAGATGATCTCGATCGTCAAGCGCAACAATTGCGGCAAATCGCTCGACATCGCCCGCATGGCGCGCGACATGCACGGCGGCAACGGCATCCAGATCGAGTATCACGTGATGCGCCACGCCGCGAACCTCGAGACGGTGAACACCTATGAGGGCACGCACGACGTCCATGCCTTGATCCTGGGACGGGCGATCACGGGTGTTGCTGCGTTTTGAGCTACTGAAAAGCGAGGTCCCACTATGAACCAGAAAAAGGTCCTGTGCTCGAGCTGCGACATCTATTGCCAGGTAGGTGCGGAGCGCCGTGACGACGGCCTGGTCCAGATCAAGGCCCTCGACCCGCGCCCGGATCGGGCTAATATCTGCATGAAGGGAGTCCATGCGCCGGAAGGATTCGATCATCCGAACCGAATTCGCTATCCCCTCAAGCGCGCCGGCGCGCGTGGCGCGAACAAGTGGCAGCGCGTGTCTTGGGATGTGGCACTCGACGATATCGCCGGTCGGCTCGGGACCCTCATCGCCGCGCACGGTCCTGAGGCCTTCGCCGTGTCCGAAAGCCCCTGGAACATCCAGACTGGAAGCGGCATGTCGCGCCGCTTCATGAACTTGATCGGCTCACCGAACTGGCTGAGCGGCGTGGCGCTGTGCGCCGGCAACACCGCGGCGATCAACCGCATGGTCTATGGTTGGTATCCTTACCCCGATTATACCAAGACCAACTGCGTCGTGCTGTTCGGTCACAATCCGTGGAAGCATAGCTGGACGCCGGTCTATAATTCGATCCGGCAGGCTCAGAAACGCGGCGCCAAGCTGATCGTTCTGGACCCGCGGCGCAGCGAGAATGCGGAGCTTGCGGACATATGGTTGCCGCTTCGTGTCGGCACCGATGCTGCGATGTGTCTTGGCTGGTTGCACGTGATCATCAACGAGAACCTGTACGACCACGATTTCGTCGCGCGCTGGACCGTCGGCTTTGACGCATTATGCCGGCGGATTCGGGACTACCCCTTGGACAGGGTCGCCGCAATCACTGGCGTCAATCCCCAACAGATCACGGCCGCAGCTAGACTCTACGCAACGACCTCGCCTGCCGTAATCCCGTGGTCGCCGATCACCGACCAGCAACGCAACTCGACCTCAGCGATCCGCCTGCAAGGCATCCTGCGCGCGCTAACCGGCAATCTGGACGTGCCGGGCGGCGAGGTCCTGCACGGCTTTCATCCGACAATCGTCAACGACTCCGAACTCGAACTCCACGACCAATTGCCATCTGCCCAGAAGATGAAGCAACTGGGCTCGGACATCCATCCCGCCTTCACCTATCGCGGCACGGCCTCCCTTAATGAGCCAACCAAGCGGGTCTGGGGCCACGAATACGCTAACATCGTCGCCGGCAGCTACATGGCAAACCCCAGCGCGGTGTTCCAAGCGATGGCGGACTCGATACCGTACCCGGTCAAGGCGTTCTTCAGCCTTGGCAACAATACAGTCATGAGCTTCGCAAATATGCAGCTGATCTATCGTGGTCTGATGAACCAAGACTTGGTGGTGGCGCTTGAGCATGTAATGACTCCGACCGCCCAGCTCGCCGATTATGTGCTGCCTGGCGACAGTTGGTTGGAGCGCCCTGCGCTCTCGGACGGCTTTGGCTGGACCGCGATCATGCGAACGTCACAGCAGGTGATGTCTCCGCAAGGCGAATGCCGCAATGTCTACGATTTATGGAAAGGCCTTGCCGACAGGATGGGAATTGGCGCGCAGTTCCCGTGGACAAATCTGAATCAGCTATTGGATTACCGAGTCGCGGCCATGGGCAAGACGTTCGACGAGTTCGCCCGCGACAGTCCGACTCATATGGAGAAGCTACGCTTCAAAAAATACGAAGAAACCGGATTTGCCACGCCGACCGGCAAGGTCGAGCTCTATTCGACAGTGCTTGAGTCGCTGGGCTTCGATCCCTTGCCATATCACCGCGAAGAGCCGGCCGTTAGTGCAGACCTTCCATTGCTGGTTTTTACCGGCATCCGCGAGCCCGAGTTTTTTCAGACCGGGCAACGCCACATTGCCTCGCTACGCGCGCGCAATCCGGAGCCGCGTGCTTTCCTCAATCCCGATGACGCGGGCGAAAATGGTATCGAGACTGGCGATTGGATCGAGGTGAGGACCGAACAGGGCAAATGCATCGCTCAAGCCATGGTCCGGCATGAAATGCCGAAAGGATTGGTACGCGTCCCACACGGTTGGTGGAAGCCTGAGACGACGCAGGGATCCCGCTATCTCAGCGGCGCCTGGACTTATGCGGATGCACAAATCTGCCCAGACGGTCCCGATTACCTTGATCGCGAGCAAGGTATTCCGCATCTGCGCGGGATTGCTTGCGCCATCAGGAAGCTCGAACAGGACGATTAAAATCTTACGATGTTGATCTCAGTCGAAGAGGGCCATGCCGACCACTAGCACCGTGCCCCTGCGAAACTTATCGGGAACATGCGCTGCACATTCATTGAGCAGCTTAGTACCTAGATGATCCTGGATGGCTCTATCAGCAGTTTTCGGCGACTATTGCTTGCGATCAACTGATCAGGATCCACAATCTTTGGCGATATGCACGGTTGGGGCTCGACCGATCTCGAGGTGCAAGTTGGCGACGCCATCGACATATTCGCCGTCTTTGACGATGTAGAAGCCAAGCAAGCGAACACGTCCAGTGATAGGCGCTAAATGTCGAAGAGGTGGCAGCCAAGACGACCCAGGCTTCCGTGAGCGCCCAGTTAGTCATTAGCGGTGCTACGGAAGCCGCTTCGGCGTCGCTGCAGATGCTAGCCTCTGGCGAATTGCTCTCTCAGGAGAGCGCTCGGCTAAGGCAAGAAGCGGGCAACCTCTTGGCCACCGCAGCTATTCAGCTCGTCCTGTGTTGGAATGCGCGGTCCACGAGACCTGGATGCTAACTGACATGTCCAGCGACCGTGCGGCGGAACGGTTAGCACCTTCGAGGAGCGCAGAGACGATCTCCATCACATTAGAGTCGGTCTCCAGCTCCGAAGCGGCCGTTAGTTGCTCTTCCGTCAATCCATACATTGTCATCCTCCGCGATATCGGCGTTGCGCCGTGAAAAGGTTGCCTTATAAGGGCTGCGTTAGCTTCATCTAGAAGCTAGGCTCATGTTTCTGCGAACTGACGGACATGTCTCGGCCAATTCGAACCGATTCATGGGGATGGCTTCTTTGAAGAGCGAACGGACCAGAGCGGCCGTTGCATCAATCGCCTGTCTCGCCGCAAGCTCATGCGGGTAACCCAAGTCCGTTCGGCAGAACATGTATGGTCAGGCGTGTGACAACAATGTCCAACTGTGCCAATAACAATATCCAATGCTGCCAAAATAAGAACACCCTGCGAGGTGTACCCTTCGAGACTTGGAACAGGCGGACACCCGGACAACTCAGGGATCAGACGTTCTCCGTATTGCCGGCTGTCTCGAAGGGCGTGCGAGATCTTGAGCTTCAGCTAGGCCGCCTGCTCGACCGCACGCCGAAGGGCGTGCGGCCGACGCGCGAAGGCCGGGCGCTGGTGCCGCACGCTGAAGCGCTGTTTGCGGCCGAGCGAGTTGCTGAGGACGAGCTACTATCGCTGCGTAGTCTGAATAGTGGATCATTGCGCATCGGGGCGAGCACCACGATCGCGACCTACATGATCTCTGAATATCTCGGAGCGTTTCGACGAACTTATCCAAGTATACATCTCGTCATCGCCAATACGCGCGACATCGTCAATGCGATGCTTCACATGATACTGAGGTCGCTTGGTGGAAGGTCCCGTCCAAGATAACGCACTAGACAGCCGGGCTTGGCGCACTGATGTGATGAGCCTCATTGTCGACCCGCAGCATCCCTTCGAAGAGTGCGGCATCGATGGAGCTGCACTTTCCGATGAGGTGTTGATTGTCCGTGAACCGGGCTCAAGTTCCAGAGAGATGGTGGCGCAGGCACTCGCCACGCACGGTATCGAGCCGAAGCGCACGTTGGAGGTCGGCAGCACGGAAGCGATCGAGCAAACGGTCGCTGCTGGCCTTGGCGTCGCCATCGTCTCCAGCATCACCATTATCGATCAAGTAAGGCTCGGCCGACTCAGGATGGTCCCGATCCACAACCTCTTCATCGAGCGCACCATGTGGCAGTTGAAGGCGCTGGGACGGATCGATATTCCTGCGGCGACTGCGTTCGAGCGGATAATCTGGCAGGACAGCCGGCTGCGCAGGTGACTAGAGCGATACTTGGAAGGTCAGATCTTTCGAACTTACGACGGTTGCCCCCATTGAACACGTAGGCTTCTGATCAACGGTACTAAGCTTCGCTGACCCTCCTCTGGTAAATACAAAGGCTTACGTAGGCAGCCGAAAGTAGCGGCGTCGCAAATCCAACCTCTGCACCGCGACGTACGAGGTCGCCGATGATGTTCTCTACCTCGATCGGTCGTCCCCGTTGAAGATCGCGGAACATCGAAGACGCGAGCGGTGACCCCTTGGTGGTCAGCTGCTCCCTCGTCTTCTCCAAAAAACTCTCCGAGGGCGCTTCACCAGTTATTTTAACGATCCCCACGATCTCATCCAACAGCGCGAGTATGAACTCCTGGCCACCGGCGCAGGCCTCGATTTCGCCAATTGGCCCTCGCATAAGGCAGGTGATAGCGCCAAGCGATGCAAGCAGGATCCACTTTTCCCACATCTCACGCCGGATTACTCTCGACAATCTAGCACCGATTGAGGCCTGATGCATGAACTTGTCGAAAGCAGCGATGCGCGGCGTCATCGTCCCATCCAGTTCGCCATAGGCGAGATCCTGCAGCGGGCTGAGTTGGACGATACTACCGTCGTCTTCAAGCGTTGTTGCCACTTTCAAAGCGCAGCCAATCAGATTGCCGGACGAGAAGCGTTTGGCAAGCACGTCCATATGCTGCATGCCGTTGAGCACGGGAATGATCATGGTTTCCTTTCCAATCGCCCGCCCTAGCTCCTCGATTGCAGATTCGAGTTGGAAGCCTTTGACAGCGAGGAGCACGGCTTCATATGGCCCGTTGATGTCGCCTGCGGTGACGATCTTGGGATGCAGCACCGCGTCGCCGTGAGGGCTCTTCAGACGCAGTCCTTTCTCGCGCAACTGCACGGCGCGAGCCGGTCTGACAAGAAAGGTGACATCGGCGCCGGTCTGAGCAAGCCTCCCGCCAAAATAACCACCCGTTGAACCGGCCCCTACGACGAGTAGACGCATAGCACGCCTCCTTCAGTTCAGACTCTACCACCTAGGACGCACAATCGTAGATCTCTCGATCTAATAGTGTTCACGATTCCAGCGCCGCCACGCCCAACCGCGGATAGTCGGTGTAGCCCTCAGCCTCTCCGCCGTAGAAGGTGGCCCTATTGTAAGCGTTAAGCGGCTCGCCTTTACGGATTCGCTCGGGGAGATCCGGGTTGGAAATGAACAGACGACCGAACGCGACAGCGTCGACCCACCCATCCGACAGAGCGGCGTTCGCTGAAGCCGGCGTGTAGTTACCGGCGGCGATCAGGACGCCGGGCCAGATGGGTCGGAACAAACCGGAGGCTGTCGGGGCATCCTTACGATCGACTTCCGCCTGGCCCGCACCGCTAGCACGAGGTTCAATCAAATGTAGGTAGGCAAGATTAAGCTTAGCGAGCTCATGAATTGCGAAGCTGTAGAGAGGCAACGGTTCCACCTCTCCGCTGTCGTTCGCGATTCCAAAAGGCGAGAGCCGTACACCGACCCGGTCGGTACCCCAGACTTCAGCGACAGACCTTGTCACCTCCAGCAAGAAGCGAGTTCGGTTTGCGATCGAACCACCATAGGCGTCGACGCGGACGTTCGTACGGCTCTGCAGAAATTGTTCGACCAGGTAGCCATTCGCTCCGTGAATCTCGACGCCATCAAACCCAGCCTCGAGTGCGTTTCGTGCCGCCTTCTGATAGCTGTCGATCACACCCGAGATCTCGGATGTCGTAAGCGCTCTTGGCGTCTCGAACGGCACCCGCTCAAACGTCGCTGTGAAAGCGTTTCCGATAGCGGCAATTGCAGACGGAGCGACCGGAAGCGCAGCCCCCGGCTGATGCGACGAGTGCGAGATGCGACCAACGTGCCAAAGCTGGAGAAATATCCGGCCGCCTACGGCATGAACGGCGTCGGTCACCGTCCTCCAACCGATTACTTGATTGGACGAATAGATGCCCGGCGTCGCCGGCATCCCTTTTGCGGCCTCGGATATCGGCGAGCCTTCGGCAATGATGAGCCCGCCCGGAGTTGCGCGCTGGCTATAGTATTCGACGTTCAGTGCACGAGGTATGTCACCAGGTCGCCCCGCGCGCATGCGGGTCAAAGGCGCCATGGCTACCCGGTGGCTCAATCGGTAGGGACCAACTGTCAACGGTGAAAACAGAAATTGATCGCGCAAAGGCTCTGTCCATCTAGGGTGAGGTGTCAGCTAACGCCAATGTCGGAACGTCTTTGGGGCTCATGACGTCCTTATCGTATGATAACCGTAATATAACAGCAAGCAATCCTCGGGGCCTCGCGAGGTCGTGATGCGACGCGATAGCCGTTAAGAATGTTATTCGCATTTACCGACGATTTATGAGCCGATCTTCCCACCTCGCCCCAATGCATTCTGGCGCAGGGCGGTCAATCAGATGCGTAAAAGATCAAGTAGGTCACCGCACCAATTATCATAGACATAGAAATCGACAATTCCAGGCGCATCACAGCCCCCTCCAAATCGGAGCCCAACAACGCTGAAATCTGATGAACTATCGCGATCATCGTCGTTATGTCGATGCCATCGTCAGAGACCGCGGATGATGCGCTTGTATCATACGAGCAGCGCGAGCATCCTCACGAGAATCGTAACACCCAGGGCCAATATTAACGTCAGCGCTTGTCCGTACTGAACGTCCTCGAGCTTCACGTCGTCCATTAGCGAAATCTGGATGAACACCAATGAAGAGCATTCCATTTCTTGCCCCGATCTAAGCTTGCCACCTAAGACCACACTGATCGAAGTGACGCCCTAGTTGCCAGGAGGTGATTGCACGCAGATCTGTAAGATTCTGTACGTACATTGCCCAAGAGTGACGGTGTGGAGGGTGATCCGCTATGTTTCACTGGCCCGACAGCTTGGAGAAATCAGGCGGGCGCCGCTCGGCGAAGGCGGCGAAAGCTTCGCGCGCTTCGGGCGTCGTCAACCGTTCCTTGAACAGCACGCCCTCCGCGGCGATCTGCGCCGCGATCCGCTGCTTCTCGCGCATCAGCTGCTTGGTCATGCTGAGCGAACCGGCCGGCTGTCTGGTCAGCGCAACCGCCGCATCGTGAGCCTTCTTGCGCAGATCGGCGAGCGGCACCACCGCGTTAGCGAGACCGCTCGCCAGCGCGCCCGGCGCATCCATCGGCTCGCCGAGCGCGAACATCGCATAAGCGCGCGCATGCCCGATCCGCAGCGGCAGCAGCCAGCTCGACGCGGCCTCCGGCACCAGCGCGAGATTGACAAAGGGCGTGATCAGCCGCGCGTTCTCGGCGAGATAGATCAGATCGCAATGCAGCAGCATGGTGGTGCCGACGCCGACCGCATTGCCCTGCACCGCCGCGACGAGCGGCTTGCCGACCTTGCTGATGGTCTCGATGAAATGGTGGGCCGGACTGTCGACGGTGTTTTCACCGCGGGCCTGGGTTGCGAAGTCGGCCAGGTCGTTGCCGGCAGTGAAGCTGTCGCCGTCGCCCTGGAACAGCACCACGCGGACGGAGGCATCCGCCTCCGCATGCCCGAGGGCCGCGGACATGACGTTGTACATCGCGCCGGTCAAGGCGTTCTTCTTCTCCGGCCGCTGTAAGGTCAGCGTCATGATGCCGGCGGCGATATCCACTTTGACATGCTCGGTCATGGCAATCTCCCTTAAGCGACCGCGCGGGTCGGCTTGGTTTCAAACTTGCCGTCGAGGAAGCCGGTCAGCCGCTGCCGGATGATCGCTTCGGCCTCGGCCATGATGCGGTCGATCAGCTCCTTGACCGTCGGAATGTCGTGGATCAGGCCGACCACCATGCCGCAGCTCCAGGCACCGGCATCCATCTCGCCCTCGATCATCACCTTCGGGTAGACGCCGGCCACCTGCTCGTGGATGTCCTCGATCTTCAGCCTGGCGCCCTTCTCGCGCTCGATCTCGAGCAGCTCATCGACGCCCTTGTTCTTCAGCACCCGCTCGGTGTTGCGCAGCGCGCGCATCACGAGACGCGTGTCGAGCTCGTCGGCGTCGAGCAGCGCCTGCTTCACATTGGGATGAACCGGCGCTTCCTTGGTCGCGATGAAGCGCGTGCCCATGTTCATGCCGGCCGCGCCCATCGACAGCGCCGCGACGAGGCTGCGTGCATCCGCCATGCCGCCCGAGGCGACGAATGGGATCTTCAGTTCGTCCGCCGCGCGCGGCAGCAGGATCATGTTCGGGATGTCGTCCTCGCCGGGATGGCCACCGCACTCGAAGCCGTCGACGCTGACCGCGTCGCAGCCGATCTTCTCGGCCTTCAGCGAATGCCGCACCGAGGTGCATTTGTGGATCACCTTGATGCCGGCCGCCTTCAGCGCCGGCATGTACTGCTCCGGGCTGCGGCCCGCGGTTTCCACCGCCTTGACGCCGCCCTCGCGGATAACAGCGATGTATTCGGGATAGGGCGGCGCGGTGAAGCTCGGCAGGAAGGTCAGGTTCACGCCGATCGGCTTGTCGGTCATGTCGCGGCAGCGCGCGATCTCCTTCGCCAGCAGCTCCGGCGTCTTCTGGGTCAGGCCGGTGATGATGCCGAGGCCGCCGGCGTTGGACACCGCGGCCGCCATCTCGGCGAAGCCGACAAAATGCATGCCGCCCTGGATGATCGGATGCTGGATGCCGAACAGTTCAGTGATTGCTGTCTTCACAAGTCTCTCCCGCGTTTCCGCTCAGTGGACGATTTCGAACAGGCCCGCCGCGCCCATGCCGCCGCCGATGCACATGGTCACCACGCCGTATTTCGCCTTGCGCCGCCGGCCCTCGATCAAGAGGTGACCGGTGAGCCGCGCCCCGGTCATGCCGTAGGGATGGCCGATCGCGATCGAGCCGCCATTGACGTTCAGCTTGTCCGGATCGATGCCGAGCTTGTCGCGGCAATAGATCACCTGCACCGCATAGGCCTCGTTGAGCTCCCAGAGATCGATGTCGTCGATCTTGAGGTTGTGCCGCTTGAGGAGCCGCGGGATCGCGGCAACCGGGCCGACGCCCATCTCGTCCGGCTCGACGCCGGCGGCGACGAAGCCGCGGAAGATGCCGAGCGGCTTCAGGCCCTTCTGCGCGGCAACCTTGTCGCTCATGATCACGCAGGCCGAGGCGCCGTCCGAGAGCTGGCTGGCATTGCCGGCGCTGATGGTCTTGCCCTCGAACACCGGCTTGATCTTGGCGAGCCCGTCCGCCGTGGTATCCGGCCGCGGGCCCTCATCCTTCGCCAGCGTCACCTGCTGGTAGCTGACTTCCTTGGTATCCTTGTTGACCACGGCCATTTTGGTCGTGATCGGCACGATCTCGTCGTTGAAGCGGCCCCCCTGCAGCGCGGCGCCGACGCGGCGCTGGCACTCGAGGCTGTACTCGTCCTGCTTGTCGCGCCCGATCCCGTAGCGCTCGGCGACGACTTCCGCCGTCTCCAGCATCGACATGTACATCTCGGGCTTCATCGCCATCAGCTCGTCGTCGACGGCGTGGAAC